>JAACFB010000001.1 GCA_009937615.1 Gammaproteobacteria bacterium
TTCGTCATTGTTGCGCGAGTAGAAATAAACGCCGCGGTAGGTCAGGATCAATGCGCTGCTGTCGTCAGCTGCGATATCCATGCTGGTCGGACGAAACGGGCGTTTACCTCCTCCGGTACTACGGCGCGAGGGCTGGGGCAGGCTGTCGACGACGCCCAGGTACTCGGCAAGGACAGACTCATCCGAGCCCGGCTTGAGGGGCAGCGCGTAGAGGCGGGCCGGGATATCGCGTTTCGACAGCACGAGTATCTGACGCCGCGCCGTGTCGACCGCGACGGCTTCAGCGTCCCTGGGGCCCTCGGGATAGCTGAAATCGATGCGCCAGGCAATTTCGACGGATCGCGCATCAGGGGCCGGTTCTTCGACGACGTAAAGCGTTACGTCCCTGCGGTTCCCGTTGTTATCGCCAATATCCGCGACGAGCAGGTACGGGACGCTATCCAGCGTAAAAGCGGCAAGATCCTCCCAGTCGCGGTGCCCGGCCTTACTGATTTCGACCTTGCCACGCTTGGCGCCGTCGACACCGATGCCGTAAAGAACAGGCCGGCCGCCGTCGTTAACGGCCCAGAGCAAATCCTGGCGGCGTTGCGACTGAGCGAGACCGCTGGCCTCGTCGAGCGGCCCGTAGCCAATCCGTCCGGTCATTTCGATCACGGACTCCGGCGCCGGTGGTTTGTCCGCATCGGCGCAGCCGACGACAAGACTGAGAGCGCAGATCAATAGACGCATGACATACTACCGCGGTAAGGTTATGCAAATAATAAAGTGTGGCGCAGTGCCACACGCGAAGCGAGAGAAATGGCGACCAAACACATGAACGCAGCGCCGGGCGATTTTGCCGAGACGGTGTTGATGCCGGGCGACCCCTTGCGTGCTCAGTATATCGCGGACACGTATCTCGACAACGCGCGCCGGGTCACCGACGTGCGCAACATGTGGGGGTTCACCGGCACCTACAAAGGCCATCCCGTATCGGTGATGGCTCATGGAATGGGCATCCCTTCCGTGTCGATCTACTGCAGCGAGCTGCTTAGCGACTACGGGGTCAAACGAATGATCCGCGTAGGCAGCTGCGGAACGTCGCACCCGGACGTGAAGCTCCGCGACATCATCATCGGCATGGGCGCCTGCACGGACTCCGGCGTCAATCGCATGCGCTTCGGCGGCTACGATTTTGCCGCGATTGCGAGTTTTGACCTGGTCCGCAAAGCGGTCGCTGCAGCCCGGGCACACGAGGTTCGTTATCACGTCGGCAACCTGTTCTCGGCGGACCTGTTCTATACGCCCGATCCCGACATGTTCGCGACCATGGCCAGGTTCAACGTCTACGGAATAGAAATGGAGGCGGCTGGGATCTATCCGCTGGCGGCCGAAAACGGTGCCGAGGCACTGGCTATATGCACGGTCAGCGACGACATACCGACCGGTGACGCGCTGTCGACCGAGGAGCGGCAGACGACGTTCGACGAGATGATTCTCGTCGCTCTCGAATCGGTTGTCGCTGAGAGCTGAGTGGGTATGGCCGTGTCCGCAGTAAACGCAATGCATCGGCTGCCGGATCTGAGCCGCGTGCCCGTGGTGGACGAGGTCGGCGTCAACGAACGCGTCGCCCGGTTCCAGACCCGCAGCATCAAGTCAGCATCAAAGATCGAGGCACTGAAACTGATCCTGTCCATGATCGACCTGACGACGCTGGAAGGTCAGGACACGCCGGGCAAGGTTCGCCAGCTGTGCCAGAAGGCGATTCACCTGCACGACTCGATGCCCGGGTTACCGCACGTCGCGGCCGTCTGCGTCTATCCGACAATGGTCGGTATTGCTCGCGAGGCCCTTCAGGGCAGGGACATCAACATCGCCTCGGTGGCGACCGGATTTCCGAGCGGTCAGGCGCCCCTGTCGGTCAAGCTCGAGGAGACCCGCCTGGCCGTCGAGTCCGGTGCAAACGAGATCGACATGGTAATTTCGCGCGGCGCATTTCTCGCCGGGAATTATCAGCTCGTGTTCGACGAGATCATGGCTATAAAAGAGGCCTGTGGCGATGCGCACCTCAAGGTCATTCTCGAGACAGGCGAACTGGGCACGCTGGACCGCGTGCGGCGCGCAAGCGTGCTGGCGATGCATGCCGGCGCCGATTTCATCAAGACATCGACCGGCAAAATCCAGCCGGCAGCGACGATGCAGGTGACGCTGGTCATGCTGCAGGCCATCCGCGACTATTTCTATGAGACCGGGCGCATGGTTGGGATGAAGCCGGCGGGCGGCATTTCACAGTCAAAGCTGGCCGTGCACTACCTGGTCATGCTCCGAGAGACCCTGGGCAATGCGTGGATGACGCCTGAGTGGTTTCGCTTTGGCGCCAGTTCGCTCGCCAACGATGTGTTGATGCAGCTGCAGAAGCAGGCGACCGGCGTGTATCAGTCGGCCGATTATTTTTCGAAGGACTAGCGGCGGCGGCGCGTATGCATGTCGCACCTACAGGTAGATGAGTGATGGCAATTCCTGAAAACAAGCTGGCGTTCGGCGATGGCTGGCAGTATTCGCCGGCGCCCGAAAGCATCGATCATATTAAGGTCAGGAAAAAGTACGATCTGTTCATCGGTGGCGATTTCGTCGCGCCCGTGAAAGGCCGGTACTTCGAGACGATCAATCCGGCAACCGAGGAGCGGCTCAGCCGCGTCGGGCTCGGCACTGAACTCGATGTCGACAAGGCCGTCGCGGCGGCGCGCAAAGCATACAGCTCCTGGTCACGCATGAAGGCGGCCGAGCGCGGTAAATACGTGTATCGGATCGCGCGCATACTGCAGGAGCGCGCCCGAGAGTTCGCGGCCATTGAATCCCTGGATGGCGGCAAGCCGATCCGCGAGTCCCGCGACGTCGACATACCGTTGGCTGCGGCGCACTTCTTTTACTATGCCGGCTGGGCCGACAAGCTCGACTACGCGTTTCCCGGCCGCACGGCAAGGCCACTGGGCGTCGCCGGGCAAATCATCCCGTGGAATTTCCCGCTGCTGATGGCGGCGTGGAAAATTGCGCCGGCGCTCGCCTGCGGTAACACGGTCGTTCTGAAGCCGGCCGAGACAACGCCGCTGACGGCGATGAAGCTCGCCGAAGTCGTTGCCGATGCGGGTCTGCCGCCGGGCGTCGTTAACATCGTAACCGGGGCCGGCGACACCGGGGCTGCCATCGTCAACCATCCGGGCGTCGACAAGATCGCTTTCACCGGATCGACCGCGGTCGGCCGCATCATTCAGAAAGCCCTGGCCGGCACGAACAAGAGATACACGCTCGAACTCGGCGGTAAAGCCGCCAATATCATTTTCGCCGATGCGGCGATCGATCAGGCGGTTGAGGGGATCGTCAACGGCATCTTCTTCAACCAGGGCCATGTTTGCTGTGCCGGCTCCCGATTGCTCGTACAGGAATCGGTGGCCGATCAGGTCATCCAGAAACTCAAAGACCGCATGGACACCTTGATTGTGGGTGACCCGCTGGACAAGAACACGGATATCGGCGCGATCAATTCGGCTGCACAGCTGGAAACGATCGAATCGTATCTTGCGATCGGCGAAGAAGAGGGCGCCGAGCTGTATCAAAGCGCCTGCCCGGTACCGGACAGGGGTTACTGGTGCCGGCCCACGTTGTTCACGGGCGTGTCGCAGTCGAATCGCGTGGTGCAGGAAGAGATCTTCGGTCCCGTGCTTGCCATCCAGACGTTTCGCACCTTTAGCGAAGCTTTATCCAAAGCGAATAACACGCGCTACGGGTTGTCGGGCGGAGTGTGGACCGACAAGGGCGCCAAAATCTTCAAAATCACGCAAAACGTGCGTGCCGGCGTCGTGTGGGCGAACACGTTCAATAAGTTCGATCCGACATCACCGTTCGGGGGCTACAAGGAAAGTGGCGTCGGCCGCGAAGGCGGGCTGCACGGGCTTGATGCCTACCTGAAGCTGGAGGCATGACGATGGCCGCCAAATCAAAACGCGTGCCGGTTGCGAAAACCTACAAGATCTACATCGACGGCAAGTTTCCGCGCACCGAGTCGGGGCGTTACTTTGCATTGGAGGACAAGAAGGGCGCCGTCATCGCTAACGTGTGCCGCGGCAGCCGCAAGGACTTCCGCAATGCGGTCGTCGCGGCGCGCAAGGCACAGCCGGGCTGGGCGAAAGCCAGTGCGTATCTGCGGGGCCAGATCCTTTATCGCATTGCGGAGATGCTGGAGGGGCGCCGGGAACAGTTTGTCGCTGAACTTCGAGCCCAGGGTGTCGCCAATCGCGCGGCAGAAAAGGAAGTCGATACCAGTATCGACCGACTGATCTATTTTGCGGGTTGGGCCGACAAGTATCAGCAGATCTTCAGTGCCGTGAATCCGGTCAGCTCGTCGCATTTCAACTTTTCAGTGCTTGAGCCGACCGGCGTAGTGTCTGTTTTGGCGCCCGACGACAGCGGGCTGATCGGGCTCGTGTCGAATATCGCCCCGGCAATCGTGGGCGGCAACAGCTGCGTGGTTCTTGCCTCGGAGTCCATGCCGCTGTGCGCGGTAAGCTTTGCCGAGGTGCTCCACGCGTCGGATGTGCCGGGCGGCGTCGTCAATATCCTGACCGGCTTCCGTTCCGAGCTGACCGAGCAGTTCGCCTCTCACATGGATGTTAATGCCGTCGTTTATTGTGACGCCGACAAGAAAACCGCCGCGGCCATCCAGGTAGCGGCAGCCGACAATATCAAGCGCGTCATTTCCCGTGTCCGGATTCGATGGCCGGATGCGTCAGCGCAGCATCCCTACCTGATACGCGATACCCAGGAGGTGAAAACGACCTGGCATCCGATCGGCGTTTAGCCGGTTTACCGGAAGTCGTCGAGTGCACCCGGTTCGATGCGCCCGCCGATCTGCCGGATAACCTTGGTCGCACAAAAAGTGCCAAGCCGAGCACATTCTTCCAGGGGCCTGTCATTGACCCAGCCATAAAGAAAGCCAGCGGAATAGGCATCACCCGCACCCGTTGTATCAACAATACTGGTCAGGGGCGTCGCGTCCTGCACGATCTTCTCGTCGCCCTGAACGATCACCGAACCTTTGGCTGAGCGCGTCATTGCGAACAGGTTGTTGTAGCCTCTCAGCGCGTCCAGCGACTCATCGAAGGATGAGGTTTCGAGCAGCGCATTGATCTCGTCTTCATCCGCGACAACGATATCGACACCCTGCTGCACGGCTTCTTCGAACGACTCCCGGTGCCGCTCCACGCAAAACGAATCAGAGAGCGACAGTGCGACGGCCGAGCCGTTTTCGGCTGCGATGTCCATAGCCTTGCGGGCGAGCTGCGGGCCCTCGGGCAGGTCCCAGACGTAGCCTTCGAGCAGTATGGCCTTCGGAGCCCCCAGCGTTGCCGGCGTTATATCGCCGACGCTCAACTCCGTGCACGCACCGAGGTAGGTCTGCATCGTGCGCTGGCCGTTACTGCTGATCAGCACATGGCTTCGCGCGGTCGGCGGGCCGTCCGCACTCGGCTGCAGCCGGATGTCGACGCCCAGCGAGCGCATGTCGTGATTAAAAATCCCGCCAAGTTGATCGGCTTTAACCCGGCCGATGTACGCTGCAAGGCCGCCCAGGTTGGCAAAACCGGCGATCGTATTGGCGACTGAGCCACCCGACATCTCGGTCGCTGGTCCCATCATCCCGTAGATCTCGTGCGCTCGTTCTTCATCGATCAGGACCATCGAGCCCGGCACTGCACCGATTTGTTCGAGAAATCCGTCATCGATATGAGCAAGGATGTCAACGATGGCGTTACTAATTCCGAGGAGCTGCGTTGCTTGATTCATTCTATTGCCGTCGGGCCAAAAACGGCGCATAGCCTACCATCGTCGGGCTCAATCTGCTTGAGATTTGATGTAAACAATCGGCAACTGTATCGTCATAGATCAAGCGCTGATATCGTATGCCGATGTACGGAGACAAGTAATGCGAAGATCCGCCGCGTTGTTCCTTCCGCTGACGCTGATCCTGCTCTATTACGCATTCTGGATCGGCAGCCTGGCGTTCTTGCTGCAACGGTTTCCGCTGCTCGCTGAGTATTTTCCTATCGGCGGCATCGATGACCTCGTGGAGGCCGGGCGGGATTCGTTCGAACCGGTATATTCGAGTGTCGAGGAGACCGTGCTGTCCCCCGAGGGCCCGTTTCGCCTGGCTATTGCGTGCATTGGCGCCCTGATCCTGACCGTGCCGGTGTCATGGGCCTATTTCATCACGACGCGAACCCGCAGGGTCTACCAGTCGTTCGCCCAGACGATCATGATATTGCCCGTAGTCGTGTCAGGCATATCGATGATCGTCCTAAATAGTCTCGCACTGGCGTTCAGCCTCGCCGGCGTAGTTGCGGCCGTCCGCTTTCGGTTCTCGCTTGCGCAGCCTTCGGATGCGATGTACATCTTCGTCGCGATCGCGATCGGGCTGGGCTCGGGTATTGGCGCGCTGGGCGTGTCGACGGTCATATCGCTGTCGTTTGTACTCACGACATTGATCATCTGGAAGCTGGAGTACGGCAAAACGTTGTCCGGACCGTTTCTCAACCTGCTGACGAGGCGCGGTCGAGATGACGATGATTTCGATTGACCGATAAGCACGATTGATGGAACGCAGAGAAATCAATACGCTGAACGCGGACAGTATCCTCGTCGTTCACGGCCGGGGCTTCAAGCCGGATATCGATTCTTTCCTCGATGTGACAACGACGGCGTTGCGGGCAGGTGTCGAGCGCGACTATCCGGAAGAGCGCGTGCACCTGAGCATAGTGCCGATCGTATTTGCCTATTACGGCGATCTCACCAACAAGTTGCTCGAAGAGAAAGGCCAGGCCGGCGATATGGCATTGGACCTTGGCGATCGTCGCAACGCTTTGCACAGACTGCGCGACTTCAATTCACGTAAACGCTTTAACCTGCGCCAGTACGATCGCCTTCCGGGTAAAACGGCGCTGCCTGAATTCCTGGCGGACATTGGCGCGCCGGTGCTCGGCGCGCTGGGCCTGACGATGCCGTTGATCGCGTCCGTTTCTGAAGATTTCCACGAGTACCTCGCCGGAACGTCGGATTACAAGGAAAAGGTGCGCGCGCGGGTACGCGAAAAAATGTGCAAGCTGCTCGAGCGGGGAGATCGGGTTCTGTTGATCACACACGGTACCGGATGCGTTGTCGCATACGATGTGCTCTGGCAGCTTTCGCACGACCCCCTGTATGCCGAACGATTCGGCCAATTCAAAATTGACACGTGGTTAACGCTTGGTGCCCCGCTCGGAGATCACTACCTGCAGAAGCGCTTACTCGGCTCCGGTCCGGGATCGAAAGAGTCTTTTCCGACGAACATAATTTCCTGGTACAACGTCTCCGCCGAAGATGACTATACGTGCCATGACGGCACCGTCGCTGATGATTTCAAGGCGATGTTGCGAGAGCATATCGTCAGTGTCGTTAAAGACTACAAGATCTATAACCTGAGCGTTCGCTATGGCAAATCGAACCCGCACAGCTCGGTTGGCTATTACATACACCCGCGAGTCGCAAAAATCATCGTCAACTGGATGAACGCGCCCGTCACGTAGGCCGTCCTTATATGCACGCCCCCACGAGCCGCCTCTGGACTTGCCGCGGATCGTCAATCCTTCTATAGAATTGCCTGATAAAACTCAGCGTCGAGTTGCGTGCGAATTTGCTGAGCGCCGGCTCCTCTCTGATCAGCGTTTCAATTTCATCACGACGCTCTCGAAAGTAGTCCAGCGTTGCCGGGAGCAGGGCGTTATTCGTGCACCGGCCGCGGTACAGGCGATCCCGCACCGACTTTATTTTGAAGCGCGGATGGGGCGCCGCATACGGAGCGTTGACGATCCCGGACATATCGAAGTCGTATGGCACGGAATAGATCGTATTGTCGTCCGTTTTCAGCAGGATCTGGTTGTGGCAACAGTTGGCATCGGGTGAAGCGCGAATCGGCGAGAAATCGGTATTTCCGATCATGTACTGAAACACCGACAAGAGGTTGGAGTACTCGGGTTGCAGGTCTGTCGGCAGTATCTCTTTGACGCGCATGCGGGATGTGTCGGTCCGCTTCTCGAGTCGTCGGCGATGTTCCAGCAAAATACCGTAATTTTCTATCTGCTGATTATCGTCTGTGAAATCATAGGTTACTCGCAGTAAACGAGCGCTAAAACTGACGTCGCTCAACAGGCCGAATATCCGGTAAGCCATGTATTCATTCACCACCATCTGTTCGTAGCGTGGTGACTTGTTCTGGCAATGGGTCACGAGCTTGATCTTGTCCTGCTTATCGAACAGCGTATTGCGAGTCTGTGATTTTTTGAAATTCAGCCGCAGCGGTGCAAATTTGCAGTGTTCCGGTTTGCGCCGAAACTGGCCGCGCGTTCGGACGCCGATATCGAACTCGACGAGTGTCCCGTCGGAGTCTTGGTAGCGCAGGGTTCCCGGCACGTACTTGTCGATCGGCCTTTCCCGCATTATCAATCGGAAAGGTGCCGCGATTGTCACCTCCAGGAGCTCGTGGCTGGTGAATAGCGGATCCCGATCGCCGCCGGGCTGTGCCGCAGCGGTGGTGACGAACAGGAACAATACCGACACGGCAACCGTCCAACGACCAGGGCACAACAGTTTTGTGAACGAAATCATGATTGGCAAAAATTCTAGCACACGGGCAGGAACGACTGGGTGCGCCAAAATTGCCGCCGGGCCAAGTTGCTACTACACTAATCGTGGGTAAACCGGGATTCCATATGAGATTGTGCCGAGCAAGCTTCCATATCCTACTCGCGCTTAATGTCGCACTGGCATTCGCGGTGCCCGCCCGCGCAGCAGAGTGGTCCTTCGATGGCGTCGAGCGCGTGGTGGCCATCAGCGATATTCACGGCGATTATGGGGCCATGGTCCGGACCCTGCAGAAAGCCAGCGTGCTCGACGACGAGCTGGCCTGGTCCGGCGGAAATACGCATCTCGTCATTGTCGGCGATATTGTCGATCGTGGCGCCGATTCGCGGGTTGCGATGGACCTGCTCATGCGCCTCGAGGATGAGGCGAACTCGGCCGGTGGCAAAGTCCATGTGCTGATCGGTAACCACGAGGCAATGAATCTGTCCGGTGATCTTCGCTACGTCACGAGCGAGGAGTATGCGGCCTTCGCCGGCGAAGAGCTGGCCGAAGATCGTGAACATTGGTTCGAAGTATATGCCGCGCGGCGAGCTGGGGACGAACGCCCCGCAGAGGAACAGCGCGTACTCTTTGACCAGGATTTCCCAAAAGGGTTTTTTGCGCACCGCAAGGCGTTTGCGTCCGACGGCAAATACGGCAGCTGGCTGCTATCGAAGCCGGTAATTATCGTGATCAACGGCAATGCCTTCGTCCACGGGGGCCTCTCGCCCATGATCGGCGAAATCGGACTGCAGGGGGTAAACGGGACCTTGCTGGGCGAGCTGGCCGACTACGTTAGTCATGTCGAGACACTCATGGCCGCAGAATTGCTGCTCCCGAGCGATAGCTTTTATGACCACGCGAAGCTGGTTACGGGTTTTGCGGCGGCCTGGACGGCGAATCCCGATATAGTTGCGGCCATAGAAGGTGTAACACGTCTGAACGAATCGGCGCTGCAAGCCTTGGATGGACCGCTCTGGTATCGCGGCAACGTGGCGTGCAGCGCGGTCATCGAAATAGATCGGCTCAGCGCCTCACTCGACGCAATCGGTGCCGAGCGGGTAGTTATCGGCCACACGCCTACACCGGGGCGTCGCATCCTCGAGCGCTTCGATGGCACCGTGATCGAGGTCGATACCGGCATGCTCAACAGCTATTACGAGGGCCGCGGAAATGCGCTGGTGATAGCTGACGGTCATATATCGAGCATTGATGAAGCCGGTGACGAAGTGAAAACGTTGTCGCCGCATCCTCGCAATGTTGGAAGGCGCCGAGGGGCGGAGCTGTCGGCCGAAGCGATAGAGAGTTTGCTCAGGGGTGGCGAGGTTATCGCGGCGAAAACCGTGGAAGCAGGCCAGGAAGTGCTGACGATCAGCGACGGTTCGCAAACCGTGGATGCCGTATTCATTGACCGTGCCGGACGAAATTTTTTTCCTGATGTGGCTGCCTACCGCCTCGATCGTCTGCTCGACCTCGACATGGTGCCGGTGACCGTGAAGCGGGAGATTGACGGTGATGAAGGATCCCTGCAATTCCTGCCGTCGTCGATGACCAACGAGTTGCAGCGCAGCCAGAGCGGCACCGGCGGCGGCGCAATGTGCCCGCTCCCGATCCAGTGGGGCGCGATGATGGTTTTTGACGCGCTGATTTTCAACGAGGGACGCACTGCGGAAAATATCCGTTACGATCGGTCGAGCTGGCAGCTGATTCTTGCCGGGCACATGCGCACATTCGGCACGAGCAAATCGAGGCCTCCGCATTTGAAGGACCAGCAGCTCCCCGTAGGCCCGACCTGGCAGCGCGCTCTGTCGGCACTTACGGAGGAACGTCTCGAGGCGGAACTCGGCGACGTGCTGGACCGCCGGCGATTGCGCGCACTGCTTGCGCGCCGGGACGCACTGATTGAGCCTGGGCAGTAGCGGCCGCGCAGGCCGTCACCTAATCGAGTACCGGCCTATGCTCGATCCGTTGGCGCGCCGCGGGTACACCAGTAGTGCCGGAAAACTCGCCGGACGCCGCGACAGCGGCCGACTCAGCCTTCGTTTCTTCCACCACCTGAACCGGCGCAGCAGGCGGCAGGAACGTATAATGTTTGCGCCGCTGCGAGCCGGCACCGAAATCAACTGGGGAAGCCATGGGACGCCTGACGACACATGTACTTGATACGGCTAACGGCAAACCTGCCGGTAACGTCGACGTCAGGCTGTACGCTCTCGGCGGTGGACGAGAGCTCCTGGCTTCAGGCGTAACCAACGATGATGGCCGGACCGATGCACCGTTACTTGACGGTGCTGACGTGCGGACCGGCAGGTACGAGCTCGAGTTCGACATCGGTCGCTACTTCGCCCGCGAGGGACACGTGCCGTCCAAGCCCGCGTTTCTCGAAACCGTCGTCGTTCGGTTCGGAATGAGTGCTGACGAGCACTATCACGTGCCGTTGCTCGTATCGCCGTGGAGCTATTCAACGTACAGGGGCAGCTGACTGCCATGAGCCGGGCGCGCATTGACGATAACACGGTTCGATTCGTGCTCGATGGAGAGACGATCGAGCTGCGCGACGTGGCTCCCACGCGAACGGTGCTGCAGTTTTTGCGTGAAGATCTGTATCGCACGGGTACTAAAGAAGGCTGTGCGGAGGGTGACTGTGGTGCCTGCACGGTCGTCATTGCGGAAATCGACCGGGCTGATGATGGGCTCGCCTTGCGCGCCGTGAACGCCTGCATCCAATTTCTGCCCACGCTGGACGGCAAGGAGTTGATAACGGTTGAAAGCCTGACGGGGCCGGGCGGCAACCTGCATCCGGTTCAGCAGGCGATGGTGGACTGTCACGGCTCCCAGTGCGGGTTCTGCACGCCCGGGTTCGTGATGTCCCTGTTTGCACTGTATAAGACCAACCCCGAACCCACACGCGTCGAGATTGACGATGCGCTGGCCGGGAATCTTTGTCGCTGCACCGGGTACCGGCCGATTATTGCGGCGGCTCGATCGATGTACGATCTGGGTGCCGAGGCTGATGACTGGATGCGGCAACCCGTGAATGGCCCGGCCGATACCGGCCCGCGCGTCGAGCGGCTGCGCAGTTTGAGCCGTGACAAAGACCTGGAATTGCATAATGGAAGCGGGCATTTTTATGCGCCTTCGAGCAGCGGCGCGCTGGCCGCGCTGTTAGCGAAGAACCCTGATGCAACGATTCTGGCCGGTGGCACCGACGTCGGTCTGTGGGTGACCAAACAGCATCGGGAATTGAAAACGATCATCTATACGGGGCGTGTGGCGGAGCTTAGCGACATCGAGGTGACTTCGCGTTATATCGAGATCGGCTCTGCTGTCACCTTAACCGATGCCATGCATACGATCGTGAGGCGTTACCCTGGTCTCGATGAGGTGTTCAGGCGCTTTGCCTCGCCGCCAATACGCAATGCCGGTACCCTCGGCGGCAACATCGCCAACGGTTCCCCGATCGGCGACTCGATGCCCGCGCTGATCGCGGCGGATACATCTTTAATCCTGCGCTCTGCCGACGGCGCTCGGGAAGTTGCGCTGGACGACTTCTATCATGACTACCAGGTCAACGATCTCAGGCCCGGTGAGTTCATCGAAGTGATCCGCATCCCGTTGCCGGGAAAGAATACGATCTTGCGCAGCCATAAATTATCGAAACGTTTTGACCAGGATATCTCGGCCGTCTGCACGGCTTATCGGCTCGAACTCGACGGCGACCGGGTGCAGTCGTTTCGCATGGCTTGCGGTGGCTTGGCAGCGACGGTCATGCGGGCGCGCCGTTGCGAAGCCGCGATCACGGCCGCGTGCTGGAATGAAGAAACGGTCGAGAACGCCGCCCGGGCCCTGGCAGAGGACTTTACGCCGATTACGGATATGCGGGCGTCGGCCAATTACAGGCTTCGCGGTGCGCAAAACCTGTTACGGCGCTTCTACCTCGAAACGCGCGGCGACATTGCGGAGACGGTCTACAGCTATGGACGCTGAAACGGACTCCCGGGCAGCAGCCGGACGCGCAGCGGTCGGCAGGCCGCTGTCTCACGACAGCGCGCACCTGCATGTCAGCGGTACGGCTGCCTACACCGACGATCTGCCCGAGCCCCGAGGTCTGCTGCATCTTGCGGTCGGCATGAGTACGGAGGCGCACGCGCGTGTCCGGAACATCGATTTGGGTGACGTGCTGGCGGCGCCCGGGGTCGTCGACGTCTGTGTCGCAGCCGACATTCCAGGCGTTAACAATTGCGGTCCGATCGTCGCCGACGAGGCGATACTCGCGCCTGGGGAGGTCAGCTACGTCGGTCAGGCGATGTTTGTGGTCGCCGCGGACACCGTGGAGGCCGCTCGCAAAGCGGCACGACTCGCTAAGGTTGACTACGAACGCCTGGACGCCATCCTTGATCCGCTGACCGCGGTCGAAAAAGAATCGTTTGTGCTGCCGAGCGAAACGATCAACCGTGGCGAGCCGCAACGGGCACTCGCCGACTCTCCGCATCGCGTGCAGCGCCGCCTCGAACTCGGCGGGCAGGACCAGTTTTATCTTGAAGGTCAGATTGCGATGGTCGTGCCGCAGGAAGACAGCGGCTTGCTGGTTTACAGTTCGACACAGCATCCCGATGAGGTTCAGCACCTTGTTGCGCACGCAACTGCCCGTTCTGCAAAGGATGTGGTCTGTGTCTGCCGGCGCATGGGTGGCGCTTTCGGCGGCAAGGAAAGCCAGGCGGCGACTATTGCCTGCATCGCCGCGGTCATGTGCGTGAAGACGGGTCGCGCGTGCAAATTGAGATTGGATCGCGATGACGACATGATCATGACCGGCAAGCGACACGATTTTGTGATCGACTACGACGTCGGTTTCGATGACGCGGGCAGAATCCTTGCCGTCGACTTCATGTTCGCATCACGCTGCGGCATTTCCGCCGACCTGTCGGGCCCGGTCAACGACCGCACGATGTTTCATTGCGATAACGCCTACTACCTGGAAAACGTGCATATCCTGTCGCACCGCTGCAAGACAAACACCGTGTCAAATACGGCATTCCGCGGATTTGGCGGACCGCAGGGCATGTATGCGATCGAGTATGCGATCGATGACATCGCCAGGTTTCTCAAGAAAGACCCGCTCGAAGTGAGACGCCGTAACTTCTACGGTATCGGCGAGCGCGACGTCACCCAGTACGGCCAGAAGATCGAAGACAATATAATCCACGACATCGTCGACCGGCTGGAGGCTGACTCGGACTATCAGGATCGCCGCCGCGAACTGCGCGAATTCAATGCCACGAGCCCCGTGCTCAAGCGCGGCATTGCGCTGACACCGGTCAAGTTCGGCATTTCCTTCACCGCGACTCACCTGAACCAGGCTGGCGCGCTCGTGCATGTATACAAAGACGGGACAGTGCACCTGAATCACGGCGGCACGGAGATGGGGCAGGGGCTGTTCATCAAGGTGGCGCAGGTCGTCGCCGACGAACTCCAGATCGATATCGGCCGGATCCGAATCAACGCGGCGGATACGAGCAAGGTGCCAAACGCGTCGGCGACCGCGGCATCGAGCGGTTCGGACATGAACGGCAAAGCGGCACAAATCGCTGCCGCGAAAATACGCGGCCGCCTGACGGAGTTCGCGGCGCGGCATTTTGCGGTGGCCGAAAGCGCCGTCGAGTTCCATGCCGGGCGGGTCACCGCCGGCGAAGTGACGCTTAGCTTCGAGGAACTGGTGCAGCTGGCGTGGTTCGACCGGGTGTCATTGTCTGCGACGGGCTTTTATAAAACGCCAAAGATTCACTACGAACGCGAGAGTTTCAGTGGCAGGCCATTCTTCTACTATGCCTATGGTGCAGCCGTGTCTGAGGTCGTTGTCGACACGTTGACGGGGGAACATCGGATTCTGCGCGTGGACATCGTGCACGACTGCGGTGACTCACTGAACCCGGCGATGGACCTCGGCCAGATCGAAGGCGGTTTCATCCAGGGTGCCGGGTGGCTGACAACCGAAGAGCTCTGGTGGAACGAGGCCGGCGAACTCAAGACGCATGCGCCGTCCACCTATAAGATCCCGACATGCTCGGATTTGCCGCCGGATTTCCGGGTGCAGATGCTGCAAAATTCGGCTAACCGTGAGGACACGATCTATCGATCCAAGGCTGTCGGCGAGCCTCCGCTGATGCTCGGGATCTCCGTGTTTCATGCCATTCGTGACGCGATCGCCAGCGACGCGCGGCCCCTGCCGGATCTGCAGGCGCCGGCGACTCCGGAAGCGGTTATGCGCGCGCTGGGGGACGAGACACCGTGAATGAGTGGATCGCTGAACTGTCGGATCTGACAGCTGCGGGTGAGAGCGTGGTCGTCGTGACGATTGCGGGCATTCGCGGTTCAGCTCCGCGCGAAGTCGGGGCCAAGATGATTGTCACGGCAGCTGAAACGCTGGGCACGATAGGCGGTGGTCAGCTCGAATTTCAGTGCACGCGAGTCGCGTGCGAAATGCTGGGCGATGACGGCAGCCCGACACTGCGCACGTTTCCGCTGGGCGCATCGATGGGCCAGTGTTGCGGCGGCGTCGTCGATGTATTGTTCGAGCCGATGGCCGCTCAGCTGCCTGGCTGGCTGCGTGATTTGCACGCGCTGCACGGGCAGCGCGTACCCGCCGTTTTGTGCACCCACATCGGCGGCCGCAACGAAAAGTTCGTCGCCGCTGCCGACACCTTGTGCGGCCTCACCGCAGAAGCCGGCATCGTTTCGCAGGCGCGAAGGTGCCTGGTGGACGGCCTCGAAGCGCACCGCGATGGGGACTGGTTCCTCGAACCGGCTGTCAGCAGCGACTTCAATATCGCCGTCTTCGGCGCCGGGCACGTCGGCTCTGCCGTTGTCAGAACGCTGGCTGCGCTCGAGTGCAATGTTCGCTGGATAGACAGTCGCCGTAATATTTTTCGCACCACGCCGGCCAATGTGCGTGCGATCGAGAGCAAGGACCCCGTAATGGAAGTGGCCGCGATGCCGCCCGCTAGCTGTTATCTCGTGATGACGCACAGTCACCCGCTCGATTTCGAGATTTGCGAGCGTATCCTGCAACGCGGGGACGCAATCTACTGTGGTCTTATCGGCTCGCAGTCGAAGCGCAGGCGCTTTGAAAAACGGCTGCTCGCCCAGGGCATGTTGCAGAGCGTATTGGACAGTCTCGTTTGCCCGATAGGCATCGAGGGCATTAGCGGCAAGAAACCGGCCGAGATTGCCGTGGCCGCCGCCGCCGAGGTGCTGCGCGCCTATGAATTCAGCACGCGTAATGCTGGCGCAGAGTACTCTGATAACGTCTATTCGATGAAGAGATAGTATGGAAGCGTATATCGTCGACTGGCTCAATCTGCTCGCGCGCTGGCTGCACTTCATCGCCGGCATAGCGTGGATCGGCTCGTCGTTTTATTTTATCTGGCTAGACGATCATCTCGAGCCGCCGCGATCGGCGGACGATGAACAAAAAGGGGTTGGTGGCGAGGTCTGGTCGGTGCACGGTGGCGGCTTTTACCACGCGCAGAAATACCGGGTTGCACCGCCCGAACTGCCCGAGACGCTGCACTGGTTCAAGTGGGAAGCTTATACGACCTGGCTGTCGGGCATGTTCCTGCTGATTCTCGTTTACTGGTATGGCGCCGAGATCTACCTGATCGATCCGGCTGTAGCCGACCTGACGCCGGCTGCGGCGGTTTCGCTGGCGGCGGCATTCATCGTCGGCGGCTGGTTCGTCTACGACCTGTTGTGCAGATCCCGAATCGGCAACAACGATGCGCTCCTCGGCGGCGTGCTGCTTGTCCTCGTTGCGGTCCTCGCCTGGGGTCTCTGCCAGCTGTTTGGCGGCCGCGGGGCCTATATCCACTTCGGCGTCGTGCTCGGTACGATCATGGTTGCGAACGTGTTCTTCATGATCATCCCGGGTCAGCGCCAGATGGTCGCCGCGGCCGGGCGCGGTGAGGCGCCTGACCCGGCGCCCGGTATTCGCGCCAAGCAACGCTCGGTGCATAACACGTACTTTACGCTGCCGGTGCTGTTCGTCATGACGAGCAACCACTACGCAATGACCTACAACCACGAATACAACTGGCTGATACTGATCGCGATAACGGTGGCAGGCGCGCTGATACGCAGCTATTTCGTTGCTCGCCACAAGGGTGATGCATCGCTGGTGCCGATGATCATCGCGGCAGCTCTGCTGGCGGGCGTTGCCGTAGTGATGCTGCCGCGCCCGGGCGCGGTCTCCGGCGAGTCTGTGGCGTTCGCCGACGTTCGCTCGGTCGTGCAGCAGCGTTGCGCGGGCTGCCATTCGAGCGAGCCGACGGATCCGGCATTTCCGGCGGCGCCCGGCGGCGTCATCCTGGATACGGATGCACAGATCCTCACTGAAGCCCAGCGCATCCATCAGCAAACCGTCGTGACGCGTGTCATGCCGATAGGCAACCTGACCGGTATCAGCGAGGAAGAGCGAGCATTGCTCGATCGTTGGTACCGAGATATGGCGGGCGATTGATGGCCGACGATACATATCCAAGGGACCTTCGCGGTTACGGCGAGCAGCCGCCTGCGGCCGCCTGGCCGGGTGATGCCCGCATCGCCGTTCAATTCGTCATCAACTACGAGGAGGGTGCCGAGAACTGCATTCTGCATGGCGATCCTGCCTCCGAAGCTTTTCTTTCCGACATCGTCGGTGCGACACCGATCGTTAACCAGCGGCACATGAACATGGAGTCGCTTTATGAATACGGCGCGCGGACCGGTTTCTGGCGCCTGCACCGCCTGTTCTGCGAACGTAACCTGCCGGTCACGGTCTTCGGCGTCGCGATGGCTTTGCAGCGCAACCCGGAAGCCGTGGCCGCAATGCTGGCGGCCGGCTGGGAGATCGCCAGTCACGGTTATCGCTGGATTGACTATCAGGCCGTCGACGAGGCAACCGAACGCGATCACCTGCAGCGTGCCATCGAAATTCATACCCGCGTTACGGGTACGCGGCCACGCGGTTGGTACCTCGGACGTTGCAGTCCGCAGAGCCATCGGCTCGTGGCGCTCGAGGGAGGGTTCACCTACAGCGCTGACAGCTATGCCGATGATCTGCCGTACTGGGATTACTCGTACGAGACGCCGCAGCTCATGGTGCCGTATACCCTTGATGCCAACGACATGCGTTTCGCCACGCCGCAGGGATTCAACTCCGGCCAGCAGTTCTATGAGTACCTAAAAGATACTTTTGACGTCCTGCACGCGGAAGGCTCGCGCATGATGTCGGTAGGGCTGCACTGCCGGTTGGCCGGGCGGCCGGGTCGCGCGGCCGCCGTTGCCCGTTTCCTGGACTACGTCGGAGAACACGCCGACGCCTGGGTTACGACCCGCATCGCCATCGCCGAACACTGGCGCGAACGGCATCCGGCGGCATCCTGATGACGCCGTCTGTCGAGGAGTTCGTAACGCGTTACGGCGGCATCTACGAACATTCGCCGTGGGTCGCAGAGGCTGCCGCGGCGAAGGTATCGGCGGCCGACGACGTCGAGCGAATCGCCGCCGTGATGGCGGAGTGCGTCGACACCGCACCGGACGAGCGACAGCTCGAGTTGATTCGTGCTCACCCGGACCTCGCCGGCAGGGCGCAGGTTGCCGGTGAATTGACGTCGGACTCAACGAGCGAACAGGCCAGTGCCGGGCTCGACCAGTGCACGCCCGGGGAGTTCGACAGGTTTCAGGAGCTTAACCGCCGGTATCACGAGAAGTTCGGCTTCCCGTTCGTCCTGGCAGTGCGCGGCAGAGGCCGCGCCGAAATCCTGGCCTGCTTCGAGAAGCGGCTCGGCAATGATTCCGCGACCGAATTCAAAACGGCGATTGCCGAGATACACAAGATTGCGCGCCTGCGACTGCAGGCTGCGGAGAATGCCGATGGCTGAGGGGCGGCACCCGTTTCACGAGTGGGTACAACTCGAGCAGCCGCGTCTCGGCACAGTCGTGACCTATGCAACGGACGAGTTCTTCGGCGCCAAGGAGCGCCTGATCGATCCGCAGGCGCCGGTGTGGGTTGACGGCAAGTATGACGATCATGGCAAGTGGATGGATGGCTGGGAAAGCCGCCGCAAGCGCGGGCCCGGCCACGATTTCTGTGTTGTCCGATTGGGCGTGCCGGGCGTCGTGCATGGCGTGGACATCGACACCCGTTTCTTTACCGGCAACTTCCCGCCACAGGCTTCGATAGACGCCTGCGTCAGCGACGAGGATGTCCCGCAGGGCGAGTGGCGGGAAGTTCTTCCGCGCACAGACCTGCAGGGCGACCGGCATCACTACCTGGCTGTCGAGAGCGATGCCATCTGGACACATCTGCGCCTCAATATCTATCCCGACGGCGGCATTGCCCGGCTGCGGATTTTTGGCGAGGTTCGGTCCGAAGTGGCTGCAAGCGACGCGGTTATCGATCTGGCTGCGCTCGAGAACGGCGGCCGGGCGATTGCGTGCAGTGACGAGCACTACGGCAGCATGCACAACCTCAATCTCGCTGGCCGCGGCGTGAACATGGGCGATGGCTGGGAGACGGCGCGCCGGCGCGGCCCGGGTAACGACTGGGTAATACTGGCGCTGGGCCAACCGGGCACGATTGAACAGATCGAAATCGACACGGCGCACTTCAGGGGCAATTACCCGGACCGGGTGTCGGTTGCGGCCGCGTTGTTTCCGGCAGACGAAGAGGTGACCGTGGCCAGCGGCCGCTGGCAGACGGTATTACCGGAGTCGAAACTGGCAATGGACGCGCAGCATACGTTTTCATCCGAGCTCCAGCATCGCGGCCCGGTCAGTCATGTACTCATGTCGATCTATCCGGACGGCGGCGTCAGCCGGCTGAGGATCCTCGGCCGGCCTCAACGTGGAGAGTAAGCGCAGGTGATTACGCTAACGCCCTTGCCGCTGACCCGCGAGCGTTTCGCACCCTATGGCGATGTGATCGAAGCAGCGGCCGGTCGATCGGCGCCGATGAACACGGCTCGGTTCGAGCGCTTCGATGACCTGTGCCGGGTGGAAACGGACGCCGGTGGTCGAGTGGCGATCAGTATTGCACGCTGCAGGTTGACGACTGCGTTGCCGTATCGCTTCGACACCGTCGAGCGCCACCCGCATGGCAGCCAGGCGTTCGTGCCGCTGAACGGGAGCCGTTTCGTGGTGGTGGTTGCACCGCCCTCGGAAAGCGTCGAGGCCAACGACCTGGCAGCGTTCGTCACGAACGGTCGGCAGGGTGTCAACTATCACCGCGGCACCTGGCATCTGCCGCTGATCGGGTTCGAGACGGGCCAGGCATTTCTTGTGGTCGATCGGGCGGGCGACACGGCAAATTGCGACGAACACAGCTTCGACGAGCCGGTTCTGCTGGCGGCGGTGTAAGCGTGCAGAAAGCGTTTCGAGCATCGATATTTCATTGCCTCGACGATCCGGGCGAGCACGCGTCGCCGTCGGCAAGCGAGTTCTTCGATGACGGCCTGCTGGTCGTCGAAGACGGCGCGGTTGTCGGAGTCGGCCCGGCGGCGACACTCCTGCCCGGTCTCGCCGAGACAGTCTTAGTCGAGGATTTCAGCGGCAGGATCATCATGCCGGGCCTGATCGACTGTCACGTGCACTACTCGCAGCTCGACATCATTGCATCCTATGGCGAGCAACTGCTCGACTGGCTGAGTCGGTATGCGTATCCCGAGGAGGCTCGATTCGCAGACGCAGATCATGCGGACCAGGTCGCCGGCGCTTTCATCGACGAGTTGCTCCGCAACGGGACAACAACGGCACTCGTGTTTGCGACCGTTCACCCGCATTCGGTCGACTCCATTTTTACGGCAGCCGCCGCGCGCAATATGCGGCTCGTCGCCGGCAAGGTACTGATGGACCGTAACTGTCCGCCGGAATTGTCTGACGATGCCGATTCGGCCTATGCGGACAGCAAAGCGCTGATCGAGCGCTGGCACGGCCAGCGCAGACTGGGCTACGCCATCACGCCGCGTTTTGCAGTGACCTCGACGGCGCGGCAGCTCGAAGCGGCCGGCCGGCTGGCCGCGGAGTACCCGGATACCTGGGTTCACACGCATCTCGCCGAGAACACCGACGAGGTTGAGGAGGTCGCGCGCCTGTTTCCCGAGCGTCGCAGCTACCTGGACGTGTATGCCTGTTTCGGCCTGTTGCGTGAGCGTTCGGTTTTTGCCCATTGCCTGCATCTCGACGAAGACGATCGTGCGTTGCTGGCCGACAGGGGCGGCGCTGCCGCTTTCTGTCCGTCCTCGAATCTCTTTCTCGGAAGCGGCCTGTTCGATCTGCGCGCCATGACCGCGGCCGGGGTATCCACCGGACTCGCGACCGATGTCGGCGGGGGCACGAGCCTGTCGCTGCTTCGAACGATGAGCGAGGCCTACAAGGTCCTGCACCTGCGCGGACAGTCATTGCCGGCCAGCCGTGCTTTTTACCTGGCGACACTCGGTGCCGCGCGCGCGCTTAAGCTCGACGAACACATCGGCAATTTCCTGCCCGGCAAGGAGGCCGACTTCATCGTGCTCGACCCGCAGGGCACCCCCCTCGCATCGCGGCGCACTGGCGTTGCCTCATCGATCGATGAACGGCTGTTCGCGATGATGCATCTTGGCGATGATCGGCACGTGCTGGCGACCTATTTACAGGGCGAACGCAGTACCGAACTGCCGCGGAGCTAGGACTCAGGTGACGAAGGGTTCGAGCCTGTCGATGACTCCGCTGAGTTCCGGGCGGTTTTGACGCAGTTCCTCTATCGATAGCCCGCATAGCTCGTAAGGCAACACGAGCCAGTCCGAGGTTTCATGCACGAAGTAGTCCGGCTCGCGCAGAGTCTTGTCGGTTGGCCGGTACCAGACGGCCGCAATGCGGACGTCTTTTGGCATGTTGCGTCGCGTTTTAACCGCCAATTGATCGATGACCGCCTTTACGCTCGAGCCCGTGCTGTACACGTCATCGACAATCAGCAGCGAATGGTGAGAACACAGGTTTTCCAGCAGGTACTGCAGACCGTGCACGCGGATGGCGCCTGCGTCGCTTACCATCTCCGCGTAGCTCGGGGCACCGCGGTACGAGGTGCGAATGGCAATATGATCTGTCTGAATTCCCAGGTATTCGAGTCCCTCCTGGACCGCGATTCCAACGGCGCTGCCGCCACGCCAGAGTCCGACCAGAAAATCGGGGCGGAACCCGGCTTCGCTGATAATGGCAGCGAGCTTAAAGGAGTCGCAAAGTAGATCGTCCGCGGCGACAAAAGTTTTTGACATTGTTTTTCCGGGCCGGCGGTGCGGTAGAATCGAGGCACCGCATTATAACGACAGCCGGAAGCCAGCACACAAGAGAATAATAATGGACAAGATCGTAATTTCGGCCCAGGAGTTGCTGGAGGATTCGTTTCGACTCGGGTTAAGAGTGCTCGAAAGCGGATTCAGGCCCACGATGATCATCGCGATATGGCGCGGCGGCACTCCGGTTGGTATGGCGGTGCAGGAGATTCTTGATTACTGCGGTGTGGAGTCCGACCACATTGCGATCCGGACGTCGTCCTACATGGGCGTTGCCGAACGCGGGGCCGTCGCGGTGCATGGGCTCAACTACATCATCAAGAAGATCTGTCATGACGACAGGGTCTTGATCGTCGATGATGTCTTCGATACCGGCAATACGATCGTCGCCGTCATCGAGGAGCTGTCGAATCGGGCAAGGGGCAATACGCCCGAAGACATACGCGTCGCAGTGCCGTGGTTCAAGCCGAGCCGCAACGAAACCGACATCGAGCCCGACTATTTCATTCGAGAGACTGCTGACTGGCTGGTTTTTCCGCACGAACTCGATGCGCTGACGCCAGAGGAGCTGCGTCAGGCGCGCCCCGATATTTCGAGAATCGTCGAAGGCGCCAAGGCGGCTGCCGTAACAGCCTGAAGGGCGGCCCGCTTCCATGCGCAGAATCTGTGTTTATTGCGGATCAAACATTGGTGTGCGCGACGACTATGCCGATACCGCGAGGGACCTTGCCGATGTCCTCGTGCGCCACGATTACGAACTCGTTTATGGCGGAGCCGCAAAGGGCACGATGGGTATCCTGGCCGACGCCGTACTCGACCTGGGCGGTGCGGTGCACGGTGTTATTCCCGCCGCGCTGCAGGGCCGCGAGATCGCGCATATGGGTCTGACGGAGCTGCATACCGTGGGCTCGATGCACGAGCGCAAGTCGATGATGGCCGCCTTGTCGGACGGCTTCGTCGCGCTGCCGGGCGGCTTCGGCACGCTGGAAGAGTTGATCGAAGTCGTGACCTGGGGCCAGCTGAAGTTCCACGACAAACCCTGCGGCGTCATTAACGTGCGTGGTTACTTCGATAACCTGCTCGCGTTTCTCGATCACATGCAAAGAGAAGGTTTCTTGCGCCCCGAAAACCGGCAGATGCTGCTGTGCGGTGATAGTGCCAAGAGTCTGATTCGACAATTCGAGAAGTATACTGCGCCGCGTGTCGATAAATGGATCTAGCACCCGGCAGGCCAGACCGCCGGGCCTGCAGCAGCGCTAAAGGATGAGTCGCAGCTTGCCTTTGACGGGTGCGCGCAAATTCTGAGCGAATAGGGAGTACTGAACTCCTATGCGCCTGCCTTTCAAGGCGTCGCCGACGCAAACTCTAAGCGGCATCGTGAATATCGCTTTTGGCTCCCCGGGCTCAACATCGTCGAGCTTCGCCGCCACCTGCACGTAGTTGTCGCGCAACGCAACCGCCGGATAGTCGGCTTGTTCACTCGGAGTTCTCTCAATGAAGCGATCATCCCGGAGCAGTTTCGGCAGCCCGGTGGCAACATGGAATGCGTCATGGTTGGGCATGAGCAGCGTTACCGAGACATCGCGCAGCGCTTCCTCGCCCTGGTTATAAATGACAATCTGCAGTTCGGTCTGGTGCAGGGCGAACAGAAAATGGTCGTCATGGTCGCGGTAACGCTGCTCGATCTGCCGCATTTCAGCCATGATCTCGTCTTTCGATCGCTCTTCGTAGGGGCTGTCACTCCCGAACAAGCGGGCATGCGTCAATCGCGCAACAATGGTATTGGCGGCGGCGGCGTGAACCTGTGCCTTCGCTTCCAGGAGTTCATGGAGCTTGGTGCTGGCGACCGCTGACGGCAGCCTGGCGAGGCTGCAGGTCGGTAGCCGCTTGTCCTTGTGAATGATTTCACCCGGGAAGCCGATTTCAATATTGGCAGCGGACATCGAATCTCTGAATTTATGTTCGAACAGCGATTGCAGCTGGCGCCGGCCCATTTTGACGGCGGAGTCGTTGATGCGAACATAGGCATCCCCGCGGCGCAGCGTTTCACAGTGATCGACACGCATCATGTAAGGTCGGTCCTGGCAGTCGCCAATCTCGAACACGCCGACGCGTTTGCCGTCCAGCAGCATCGGCTGGTAGCGAATCCGAAGCGGCGGTTCGATGTGCTCATTGGCGAGCGCTTGGTAAGATGGTTTGCCGGAAAAGTCTTCCAGGTCGACCGGCGTTAACAGCTTGCGGCCTTTTTGATCGACCTCGATGCCGGTAATGATGTAACGCGTGCCTTCGATGTCGGCGTTCGCGATTGCGAGTACGTCGCGCAGGAAGTCGCGCACGCCGTTCCGGCCGTAAGCTTGTTTGCGAAACTGAACGGCGGTGGACGGCGTCGCCGAACGGACGATGCGCGCGAGTTGGTTCATAAGACCGTGAATCTTGGACGGTTATGCCGAAAATGACTGGAACCAATCGTCATTTCTGGGCATCGGTTCGAATGGCATACTGCAGCGTGAGCCCGGTTCGCGCAGAGCAACGGCATGGATTTCGTCGTTCCGTTTGTGGAAGGTTCTACATAACTGTTTGTTTAACAGGGTATTAATTGAGAGTCAGGGCAGTGACACGTAACGAAAGTCGGCATCATGTGACTGGAAGCCCGCTACAGGCGCTGGCATCGCCGCCACCCGTATTTGACCAGGACGAGGTCTCTGCGCTGTTCCTCGAGAAATACGGGCTGCAGGCCGAGTTGCGACCGCTGGTGTCGGAGCGTGACCAGAATTTTCACGCCGTGAGCAGTGATGGCTCTCAGTTCGTCATCAAGATCGCGAATTCGGCCGAGCCCAAAGTCATTACCGATTTTCAAATTCAGGCGCTGCTGCACGTCGAGAAAGCCGGCTCCCGGGCTGCGGTCCCGCGAATCGTACGCGCGCTCGACGGTTCCGTGGCGATCGAGATCAATGACAGCGGCGCGGCCCACGTCTGCAGGGTCGTGACATACCTGCCGGGAATACCTGTCGACCGGGTAAAACCGAGTGCCCGGCTGGCCGAAAATCTCGGGATGAGTTTGGCGCAACTCGACATTGCGCTCTCCGGCTTCGAACATGCTGGTGATCATCAGGTTCTGTTGTGGGACATGCAGCGGGCCGCCGATTTGCGACCGCTGCTGGATTACATTCTGGAGCGCGAGCTACGGGAGCGCGTAGCCGCTTGCCTCCTCGATTTCGAGACCCGGGTATCACCTGAGCTCGGCTCGCTACGGAGCCAGGTGATCCATAACGACGTGAATGGCGGCAACGTTCTGGCCGGCGATGATGGCGAGACCATTCGCGGGATCATCGACTTCGGCGACATGCTGCGGGCGCCGCTGATCATCGATGTTGCGATTGCCGCGGCCTACCTGAGAATCGGCAGCGGTGACCCGTTGCGTTTAATCATGCCTTTCGTTGCCGGCTACCATAGCGTAACGCCACTCGAAAACGCCGAACTCGAGTTGCTCTTCGATCTCGTTCGCACCAGGCTCGCCGCTACAATTGCGATTCTGCGCTGGCGCCTTGCAACGCGTGGCGAGAGCGATGCCTACTCCCTGGCATCGGCCGAGAGCGAGCGCAGCGCCGAACACTTTCTGGCTGCGCTCGATGCGACCACCAGGAACGATTTTTCGCTGCGGGTGAGGCAAGCGTGCGGGCTTGCGGGCGACCGCAACTGACAGGCAGAGGCAGCTTCCTGTTAATGTTTTAAATTTCAGGAAGTTAACTAAAGTATGCGGGCAAATAGACCGGGCGCCGCTTTCCAATCTGGGAAATTTTGGCCATCTAATAGTGCCGCCGCATGTGCAAAGGTGTGGAACAGTTCCCAGAAAACAACGGTTTAGATGTCTAGTATGGCTGACATTCTGTTACATCGGGCCTCGAACGGATGAACCTCGACATTGCCCTGGCGATGGTGCTTTTATTCAGCGCGTCCTGCTACCTGGCGCTCGGGTTGCGGCTGATCACAAGCAAGCGCGACGTCGGCACGGCGCCGATGGGCGCCCTGTTCGTCGTCATTTTCCTCTGGGTGCTCGGCGGCGCCGTCGAATTGTTGTCGACAACTTTTTATGTGTTCTCGATCGGGCGCACCGGGCACTTCATCGGCACGGCGCTCCTGCCCGTTGCCGCCTACGTTTGTTTTCGAGAGTACACGGGACGATCAACCTCGATCCATCGCGTTGCGACACTGCTAATTATTCCGCTGATTTCGGTAACGCTGGCGGCAACGAACGCCTACCACGAGTTCATGTGGTATTTGCCGATCGCCAATCAAATGGGCGAATTCCTGACGCGCCCGGAGCGCTGGGGACCGTGGTTTCTGTTCGTGCATGGTCCCTATAGCTATGCCTTGATCACCGCAGCGATGATGGCGCTGATCACGCATAGCTCGGCCGTTGCGCGTGCGCACCGCCGCGGACTGTTTTTGCTGGTCGCCGCCTGCCTCGGACCGCTAGCCGCGACGGCCGCCTACGACTTTGGATTCGGGCCCAACACCGTTTCATTCGTGCCGTTCGTTTTCGCGCTGATGCTGCCGCTGTATGGCTGGTTGATCCTCGCAGAGCAGATCGTCGAGTTTTCGCCGCTGGCGTACGAAACGGTTTTCCAGAATATGCAGGACCCGGTCGTGGTCGTTGACGACCAGGGACGAGTCATCGGTCTGAATCATGGTGCCGAGCATCTGCTCGACATATCGGAAACCGCGGCGTTGCTGGAGCCGCTCAAGGCCATCATGGGTGAGGAAGCACCCGAGGTTTTCGAAGCCCTGGAAACCGGGGAGCCACGCAAGCTGATGACCTCGACGGGGCGCTTCCTGCATGTCCAGGTCTCGCCAATGTCCACGACCCGGGCGTCGATTCGGGATGGAAAGGTGCTGATGTTCCGGGACGTCAGCGATGTCGAAAAAGCGCAGGCCGAAGTAAGGGCCAATGAAGCGTTGCTGCGCACTCTGATCGACCATTCGGTCAACGGCATCATCCGGCTGCGCGTGCCGGATAGTGAAGACGCCGATCGCAAGGAGCTGCGGTGCATTTTTGCCAACGCGGCTGCGAGCCGCTTTCTCGGTGTCGATTGCGAAGAGCTTATCGGCAAAACCGGGCGCGAAATCGCTGCCATCGCGAGTAACGGCATGGAACATGAGGATGCCGAGGAAACCGTGGCCGAGTTCCACAGGGTGACGCTCGTAGGCGGCAGCATGGATACCGAGATCCTGCACAAGTCCAACAGCTCGACTAAATGGCTGCGTATGATCTGCGAACCGTTTGGCAACGACATTGCAATCACGTTCGTCGATATCACGGATGGAAAAGCGAAAGAGCGGCAGATGGAATCCATGGCGCTTTCGGATCCGCTGACGGGCGTACTGAATCGCCGCGGTTTCGAACGGGAAGCCTCGCAGCGGCTTACCGAGAGCGCCGACGATGCGACCGGTGCACTGCTTTTCATCGACCTGAATGACTTCAAACAAATCAATGATGGCTGCGGACATGAGATCGGCGACCAGTTGCTGACTATCGCCGCCAAGCGATTGCGTAAGAGCCTGCGCTCCTGCGACATCATCGGCAGGCCGGGTGGCGATGAATTTGTGGCGCTGGTTCCGGACGTAACATCGGAAGTGGCCGATGCGCTTGCAAAGCGCCTGGCTAAATCGCTGGAGAAGCCCTATCTGATTGGGGATCAGACGCTCGATTGTGCCGCCAGCATCGGCCTGGCGCTGTATCCCAAGAACGCGAACACGCTGACCGGCCTGATGCGCGAGGCCGATCAGGCAATGTATCGTGCGAAAGCGCGCTGCCGTGGCGTGACCAATCTCCACAGCGACGACCTGCTCGAAAAAGCCATGTAATATAAGCCGGCCCGAAGCGGTCTGGTCTTGTAATACCCCGGAGTAGGTCCCAATGCTGAAATCAATGCCAGGCCGCGTGGGCCTGAGGCCTTTTGTTATAAGTGCGCTATCGCTCGCAATGACGCTGAGCCTCGTTTGCAGCCTTGCGATTCAGCGCGGACATGCAGAGGCCGCTGTCGCGGCATCGGCGGAACTGGTCGAGCCCCTGCAGACTGGCCAGAAGGCACCCCGATTCGTGGTCAGGAGCGTCGATGATGAGCCCTATGCCTTCGAACCACAGGAGCTCGACCGTCCGGTACTCGTCATTACGTTTCGCGGCGGCTGGTGCCCGTACTGCAATATGCACCTGTCCGAACTGCACGCGGTCATGCCTGAGATACAGTCGCTGGGATTTGACGTTCTGTTCCTGAGCGGCGACCGGCCGGAGTTGTTGTACGCCAGTCTGAAGAACGAAACCCAGGAAGATATCGAGGGCCTCGGTTATCGTATCTATTCCGACGCCGATGCGCAGGCAGCGATGGCGTTCGGTATCGCGTTTCGGGTCTCCGACCGGACCGTCAACCGCCGCCACGAGAAGGGCGAGGATATCCAGGAATCCTCGATGCTCCGCCACGGCATATTGCCGGTTCCTGCCATCTTTGCGATCGATTCGGACGGCGTCATTGCCTACTCCTTTGTCGAAGCAGACTACAAGGTTCGGCTGCCGGCTGACGAACTGCTCGAAGCGGTTCGGGAGATCGTGCAGTAGGGCTGCCCGTGATGATACGCTTCGCTGATCGTTTGCAGAGGCAGCGGAGATGCCGTTGGTAAAGGCACTTGCGCTGTTCCATGCGGGAATGCGACGCAGGGTTCGAACTCGGCCTTGACTGATCCTAGAGCTCAGCCCAGCGGTCGTTCGGCCAACGCCAGGAGAAAAAAATCATGAGCGAGCCCGGGCGAAACAGCCGTTTGATGCGCATTGTTCAGGCGGCAACCAAAATAGAGCCCAACGAACTCGGCGCGACACTACTTTCCTTCCTGTTCGTTTTCGTACTCATGACGGCCTACTTCATCATGCGGCCGGTTCGCGACGCGATGGCCAGCGACTGGAGTGATGCAGAGGTCAGCCTGCTTTGGACGATGACATTCTTCTTCAGCGTGATTGCCGTCAGCCTGTATGGCGGCGCGATTTCCTTTGTGCGGTTCAACCGGCTGGTGCCCGGCGTCTATGGATTCTTTGCGCTATCGTTTTTTCTTTTCTACTTCGGGTCGACCTTGATCGCCGATCCGGTGCTCGTCGACAAGAGTTTCTATGTCTGGCTTAGCGTATTCAGCTTGTTTCACCTGTCGGTTTTCTGGAGCTTCATGTCGGATCTGTTCAACAAGCACCAGGCGCCGCGACTGTTTGGCATCATCGCGACTGGCGCAAGCGTCGGCGCTATCGCCGGTCCGTTGCTGACTGCGGAGCTCGTCAATCGCATCGGCACCGATATGCTGATGCTCGTATCGGCAACGCTGCTTCTTATTCCGGTGCCGATTATCTTCGTGCTCGATCGACTCAAAATCACGGCGCTCGGCAACGCGGATCTTAACGTCGACCTGTCCGCGCAGCAGGCAATAGGCCGGAATCCGTTTGCAGGTTTTTCGCTGTTCCTGAAAAGCCCGTACCTGATAGGCATCGGTTGCTTCATATTGCTCTATGTTGCGATCGGTTCATTCGTCTATTTTGAGATCAAGAACCTGTTCGAGGTCTTCACCCGCGCGGAGCGCGCCCAGCTGCTCGCGTATATCGACTTTGCCGTGAATTTACTGGCAATACTGACGGCGATATTCGTGACAAGTCGAATTGCGACGCGATTCGGCATGGCGACAACGCTCGCGTTGATTCCCGTACTCATGGCCATCGGAATGCTCGTGCTCGCGCTGTCGCCCGTAGTGGCTGTCGTCGCGGGGCTGCAGGTTGCGCGACGGGCCGGCAATTACGCGATCACCCGGCCCGGCCGCGAAATGCTATTCACGGTTGTCGATCGTGAGACTCGCTTCAAGGCGAAGCCGGTTATCGACATCGTGCTGTACCGTGGCGGGGACATGGTATCGGCCTGGGCATTTACACTGCTGACGACCGTGGTCGGTCTGGGTCTCGGGGGAGTCGCGGCAGTCGGTGCCGGGATCGCTGCCGTCTGGGCGATTGTTGGCGTTTACCTGGGTCGTAGCTATGCTCGGAGAGCAGCTCGGACCGACTCGAATCTGGCGGAGGAATAACTCATGGCACTGAAAAACTCGGCGACTGAATACGGTTCCCTCGCAAAGGTGCTGCACTGGCTGGTGGCAATAGGAATTTTTGCGCTCATCTGGCTGGGGCTGGAGCAGTCCGGCATGGAACGCGGTCCGGACAGGCAAGCGGTCCGTGACCTGCACGGTTCCATCGCGCTGCTCGTGCTGAGTCTAATGACCTTGCGAGTTGTGTGGCGCTTGCTGAACGAGGTGCCCGCACACCCTGAGAAATCGCCGGGATGGCAGCGTGCCGCCGCGACACTCGTGCATTGGGGGCTTTACGTTGCTGTATTCGTGCAGCTCGTTTCGGGTTCACTGGCAGTTGCGACCGGGGGGCGCCCGCTGGCATTTTTCGGATTTTTTTCGATACCGCTGCCCGTCGCCGAGAGTGACGATCAGCATGAACTCTGGGAGGAAGTCCATGAGTCCGTCTGGATCATCATCGTTGTCTTGCTTGGTGTGCACGTGCTCGCGGCGCTCTATAACCACTTCGCGGCGAAAAATGACGTGCTTCGTCGCATGACCGTCGGGGTAAGCAAGAGCGGCGGCTGACAATGGCTGAAGCACTCATCTGCGATGCACTGCGAACGCCGATTGGCCGTTATGGCGGTGCTCTGTCAGCGGTACGAACCGACGACCTCGGCGCAGTGCCGCTGGCTGCACTGACGCGTCGCAACAGCAACCTTGATCCTGGCGCGATCGATGACCTCGTATACGGCTGCGCCAACCAGGCGGGTGAGGACAATCGTAATGTCGGCCGCATGTCATCGTTGCTCGCCGGACTACCGGTGACCGTAGCGGCCGCGACGGTCAATCGCCTTTGCGGGTCGGGCATGAACGCGGTCGGCAATATTGCCGATGCAATTCAGGCCGGCAGGCTGCAGCTCGGAATCGCGGGCGGCGTCGAGTCGATGTCGCGGGCACCGTTTGTCATGGGTAAGCAGACGGCCGCTTTCGGCCGCGATGCCGAGATTTTCGACACCACGTTGGGCTGGCGGTTTGTCAACAGAAAACTCGAGGCCCAGTACGGTATCGACTCGATGGCCGAGACTGCCGAAAATGTTGCTGCCAGCTTCAACATTTCCCGAGAGGACCAGGATCGGTTCGCGCTGCAGAGCCAGCTGCGCGCCGAAAAAGCGATCAATGCCGGGATCTTCGACGACGAGATTGTTGCCGTCACGGTGCCGCAGCGGCGCGGTGATCCGGTTTCGGTCGCTACCGATGAGCATCCCCGTTTCGGGAGCACGCTAGAGGGCCTCGCCAGGCTGCAGCCGATCGTGCGTGCTGGCGGGACGATTACGGCAGGGAATGCGTCGGGCATCAACGACGGCGCGTGCGCCCTGTTGTTGGCAACGGAGGCGGCGGCAAAGACGCACGGACTGGAGCCGCTTGCGCGTGTCATTGCCTGGGCGGTAGCCGGCGTCGAGCCCCGCATCATGGGTATCGGACCGGTGCCTGCGGCCGAAAAGGTTCTCGCTTCCACCGGGATGACGATCGAAGAGATGGACGTTGTCGAGCTCAACGAAGCCTTTGCCGCGCAGGGTCTCGCGACGCTCAGGCAGCTTGGCGTCGCCGATGACGCGGAGTTTGTCAATCCAAACGGAGGCGCTATAGCGCTCGGTCATCCGCTCGGCATGTCCGGCGCCCGTCTCGTCACGACCGCTGCGTATCAGCTCCGGCGAACCAATGGGCGGTTCGCGCTCTGTACGATGTGTATCGGTGTGGGGCAGGGAATCGCAATGATCATCGAACGGGTCTGATGAAAAAACGCGGACCCAGTTTCGAGACGCAGGCGATTCGTGATTTCGGCGAGGTGCTGCGCGGCCGCCGGACAATCAACCTGTACCTGGCGACGCCGGTACCGGAGGAACTGGTTAGCAGCGCGATCGAGGCGGCGACCTGGGCACCCAATCATCACGTCACGGAGCCGTGGAGGTTCTACCTGCTTGGCAAGACCACGATCGCGTCCTGTGTCGAACTCGTCCGCGACATCGTCACAAAGAAGAAAGATGCCCGGGCCGGCGAGTTCAAGGCAAAAAACTGGGCTGAAAAACCAGGTTGGCTGGTCGTTACCTGCCAGAAGTCGGACGACGAGGTTCGGCAACGAGAGGATTACGCGGCCTGCAGTGCCGCAGTGCAGAACCTGATGTTATACCTGTGGAAAGCCGGCGTCGGTTCCAAGTGGACCACGGGCGACATCACTCGCGAAGACAGGTTTTTCGACATCGTCGGTATCGACGCCGACCGTGAGACTGTCGTCGGACTGATCTGGTACGGCTACCCCAAGTTAACGCCGGCGCAATCTCGAAAGCCGCTCGACGAGGTGATGACAAAGCTGCCGTAGCTACTCGTTCCGGCCGTCAATCGCGGGCTAATTCATCCGGGTGATGCACGACAGGACCGGGCGCGATTAGCGGTCGTGCCAGGAACACGCAGAACACGGCCGCACCCACTGCGCCGATGATCAGCACCGCGTTTCGCACTGAGCCGTTGTAAATGGCCGCGCCAAGCAGGGCCCCGGTCGCACCGGCGACGTTCTGCAAGGTGCCGATGATCGACGACGCGACGCCGGCAATTTTCGGCAGCGGATCGAGCGCGAGCACGGTCGCATTCGGCATCGTGATAGCGATCGTAAACATGAACAGGCAAACGCTGCCCCACAGCCATCCGAAAGACGCGCCGTCCAGCCACGCGACAGCGAGTAGCTGCGCCGAGCTGATACCCATCAGGGTTGCGCCCAGGGCAACCAGCTGCAGGCTGTCCAAGTGTGACACGAGCAGGCGATTGATCAGCGCGCCGGCGAGTATCGAGACCCCGGCGGCAGCGAAGATCAGGCCATAGGAGGTAATAGAGAATCCGTAGATTTCGACGGTCAGGGCCGCCGATATCGCGATGATCGACATATAGCCGGCGGGGGGCAGCACGATGAGCAGCAAGCCGTAGATGCTCTGCCGGTGCGAAAAAAATTCGACGACACTGGAGTGCAGCTGACGCACCGGGTGCTCATTGTTGTTCGGGACATGCGTTTCGTAAAGATTGAAGCGTATCGCCGTGAGAATTATCACGCCCAAAACAGCGATCGTGATGAACGGCGCGTGCCAACCCCATTCAGCGACAAGCAGCGCACCGATACTTGGCGCAATGACCGGCGCCGTCGTCAACAACATCGTCATCAGCGACATCAGGCGGGCGGCCTCCTTACCGTGGGCGATGTCCCTGACGATCGCCCGCGACAAGACGATAGCCGCAGCCGCCCCAAACCCCTGCACGAATCGTGCAGCGAGCATCAGCTCGATGGTCTCTGCTACCGCGGCCGCCAGAGCCGCGAGAGTGAACAGGCCGACTCCGGCGTATAGCACGGGCAGGCGGCCGACGCGATCGGACATCAGGCCCGCAGGAATCTGGCCGAATGCCATCCCGGCCATGAAAATGCCGACGATCTGCTGGCCTGTCGACAGGCTGGTCGCCAACGCTTCGACCATCTCGGGCACGGCCGGCAGGCTCAGGTCCACGGTAATCGCGGCCATAGCCGTAAGCAGTCCGAGCGTTATGACGAAGCTCGGCTTGCGGGCGGATGTACGGGATTTCACGACCCGGTCAGGCTGAAATCGCGGCCGGCGACAAGCAAACCCGACAATGGGCTGGATCCGAGCCAGTAACTCAGGTCACGCGGGTGGCCGACATTCCAGACGGCGAGGTCGGCGCGCTTACCGATTTCAAGCGTGCCGCGATCGGCGTCGAGGTCCAGTGCGCGCGCTGCTTCTCGCGTCGTGCCGGCAAGGCATTCTTCCGGCGTCAGTCCGAAAAGCCGGCTCGCGAGCGCCATCGCCTCGCACAGCGACGTGAGCGGAGAGGTGCCCGGATTGCAATCGGTTGCGACCGCCATTGGCACGCTGTTTTCGCGCAATCCGGCAACCGGCGGGCGCTGGGTTTCGTTGAGCGTCAGGAATGCGCCCGGCAGCAGCACGGCGACGGTGCCGGCCTCAGCCATTGCCTCGACGCCGGCGCTCGATGTGTACTCGAGGTGGTCTGCGGACAGTGCGGAAAACGCCGCGGCCAGCGCTGCGCCGCCGCCGTCGCTGAGCTGGTCTGCATGCAGTTTGACGGGTAAGCCCAGGGAACGGGCGCGTTCGAATACGCGCTCGATCTGTTTCGAATCGAAGGCGATCGATTCGCAATACGCGTCGACGGCGTCCGCGAGCTGTCTCTCGGCGACGGCCGGCAGTAGTTTTTCGCAGATGAGCTCCACGTAGGCATCCGGATCGTCACTAAATTCGGGGGCCACGGCATGAGCCGCCAGCAGTGTCGTGCGAACGGTCAGGCCCGAGTCGCGGCCCAGGCGGCGTGCAACCTCGAGCATCCTGATTTCAGTATCGACGTCGAGACCGTAGCCTGACTTGATTTCGACCGTCGCCGCGCCGTGTCCGGCGAGCGTCTTCAGGCGCGGCATTGCGGACTCGAACAATTCGTCGGCACTGGCTGCGCGGGTCGCCCGCACGGTTGCGAGGATGCCGCCGCCCGCCATGGCGATCTGCTCGTAGCTGACGCCCTGCAGGCGCTGCTCGTACTCGGCTCCGCGATCGCCGCCGAAAACGACGTGCGTGTGGCAGTCGATCAGCGCGGGCGTGACCCAGCGGTCGCCCAGGGAGCGGGTGACATCGGCCCTGCCGGGTGGCAGTTCCGACCCTGGGCCCACCCAGTCCAACAGGCCATCGCGAATCGCGATCGCGCCGCGCTCGATCGTGCCGAAATCGGGCAGGCCGCGGCTCATGGTCGCGATGCGCGCATCGGTCAACAGCAGGTCCCAATTGTTCATTGATTGCTCCGCACAGGCATTCGACGGTATCATGGAGCATCCTGTATATACAACTTGGTTGAACCGTTGAGCGCCGTATTCGCACGTAAGGCATTGTTACAGAGAGGCTGGGCAAACGATGTCCGCTTTTGCATTGATGCCGGGCGCATTGAAGGCATTGCCGTGGACGCCAGCCCGGAGCAGGCCGACGTCATCACCGGTATCGTCATTCCGGGCCTCTGCAATGCCCACAGCCATGCGTTCCAGCGAGCCCTGGCCGGCAGGACCGAGAAACGATCTCCGGCCGGTAAAGACAGCTTCTGGACGTGGCGCAAGCGCATGTATGCGCTGGCCGGCGCGATCGATGCGCCGCTGCTCGCTGCAATTGCGCAGCAGGCCTACAAGGAAATGCTCGAGGCCGGCTATACCGCCGTCGCCGAGTTTCACTACCTGCACGGCGATCCGCGTGGCGACGCGGTCGAGGATGCATTGTTCGATGCGCTGTGCCATGCGGCCAGTGCCAGCGGGATTCGCCTTTGCTACACGCCCGTGCTTTACGAACGCGGCGGATTCGAGCAAACACAGGTTGAAGGCCATCAACGCCACTTTGCACTCGACGTTGACAGCTTCCTTGCGCATCACACGCGCGTGCATGCCCGAGCCTCGGAGCGCATCAGCGTCGCCATCGGCGCGCACAGTCTGCGAGCGGTCAGCGATGCGTCATTGCGCAGGATCGCCGCGGTCGCGAAGGAATGCGAAAGTCCGATTCACCTGCACATAGCGGAACAACAACGCGAGGTCGATCAATGCCTCGCCGCAAACGAGCGCAGGCCGGTTCGCTGGCTGCTGGAGAACCACGATGTCGATGCGCACTGGTGCCTGGTCCATGCAACGCACATGGATCCGGAAGAAACCGAGGCACTCGCTCGCTCCGGTGCCGTTGTTTGCTTGTGCCCGAGCACCGAAGCGAACCTCGGTGACGGGTTGTTTCCGCTGCACGCGTTTCTGAAGCACGGTGGCCGCATCGCCATCGGTTCGGACAGTCATGTCTCGCTCAACCCGTTCGAGGAGCTGCGCTGGCTTGAATACGGTCAGCGGCTCGCGACGCAGTCGAGAAATATTGCCTCACTGGCCGAGCCGCACGTCGGGCGCGAACTTTTTGCACGCGCCCTGGACGGCGGCGCTCAGGCGACGGCGCAGTCTTTGCCCGGACTGCAGGAGGGCGCATTTGCCGACCTCGTTGCACTGGATGACGACGACCCGATGCTCGTTGAACACGACGATGCATCATTGCTCGATGCGCTGGTGTTTTCAGGCTATCGGCTGCCGATCGATCGCGTCATGGTGCATGGCGACTGGCGCGTTATCGATGGCGACCACGTCGAGCAGGCTTCGGGTCGCCGCGAGTTTGCCCGGGCGCTCGAGCGCCTCGGAGCGGCACGATGACGGCCGCGATAAAACCGCGCTATCAGCAGCTGAAGGAAATGATCATCGGCCGCATTTCGAGCGGCGATCTGAGGCCAAGCGATCGCGTGCCGTCTGAAAACGAGCTCGTAGAGTCGATGCAGGTGTCGCGCATGACGGCAAACCGGGCGCTGCGGGAGTTGACCGATGAGGGCTATGTGGACCGCGTTGCGGGTCGTGGCACGTTCGTCGCCGATTTCCGGGCACGCTCCCACGTGCTCGAGGTGCAAAATATCGCCGACGAAATAGCGCGCCGTGGTCACAGGCATTCCTGCGAAGTCATTCGTCAGTCCCGTTTGCACGCCCGCGGCGAGATCGCGCGGATGCTGGATCTCGAGCAGGGCCTCGATGTATTTCACCTGATGCTGGTGCACTACGAGAGTGGCGCGCCCATCCAGGTCGAGGACCGCCACGTTGTCAGCGACTTTGCCCCGGACTGTCTAGAGCAGGACTTCGAAGCGATCACGCCGAGCGCCTATCTCACCGCGATCGCGCCGCTGCAGGAGGCGGAGCAGGTGGTGCGAGCCGCGATGCCGAACGCGGGCGTGCGCCAGCGGTTGCAGATGGCCGATGGTGAGCCGAGCCTCGTTGTGCTGCGCCGTACCTGGGCACATGGGCGCCCGGTGACATTTGCGCGATTGCATCATCCGGGAAGCCGCTACGAGATGACGGGCCACTACACGCCGCCAGGAACACCCAAATCTATAACCAGCGAACTCGCTGAACTGGAGCAACTGCAGCTATGAAGATGACAAGAACGATCAAGGCGCCAACCGGCACGAAACTGCAGGCCAAGAGCTGGCTGACCGAAGCGCCGTTGCGCATGATCATGAACAATCTCGATCCCGATGTTGCCGAACGGCCTGGGGATCTCGTCGTCTATGGCGGCATCGGCAAAGCGGCGCGAAACTGGGATGCATTTGACAGCATCGTCCGCACGCTCAAGGACCTCAACGAGGACGAAACGCTGCTCGTGCAGTCGGGCAAGCCCGTCGGCGTGTTTCGCACCCACGTTGATGCGCCACGCGTTTTGATTGCCAACTCGAACCTGGTGCCTGCGTGGGCGAACTGGGAACACTTTCGGGAGCTCGATCGGAAAGGGCTCATGATGTTCGGGCAGATGACGGCGGGGTCGTGGATTTACATCGGCAGCCAGGGCATCGTGCAGGGCACGTACGAGACTTTCGTGGAGATGGGGCGGCAGCACTATGCCGGCGATCTAACCGGGCGCTGGATTCTTACGGCCGGTCTCGGCGGCATGGGCGGTGCGCAGCCGCTGGCGGCGACAATGGCCGGCGCATCGATGCTGGCCATCGAATGCCAGACCGACCGCATCGACAAGCGCCTGCAAACCGGTTACCTCGACGCGCGCAGCGATTCGCTCGATGAAGCACTCGAGATGATCGCCACGTCGGTCAAAGAGCGCAAACCACTGAGCGTCGGTTTGCTCGGCAATGCAGCCGAGATTCTTCCGGAACTCGTGAAGCGCGGCGTCCGGCCCGATGCCGTTACGGATCAGACCTCGGCGCACGATCCTGCAAACGGTTATCTGCCGATAGGCTGGAGCGTTAGCGAATGGCTCGAGTGCCGGGAACGCGATCCGGATGCCGTCGCGGCCGCCGCGCGGAAGTCGATGGCGATACACGTCAGCGCCATGCTCGATTTTCACTCAGCCGGCGTGCCGACTTTCGACTACGGCAACAACATCCGCCAGGAGGCGCTTGACGCCGGTATCGACAAGGCGTTCGATTTTCCCGGTTTTGTTCCTGCGTATGTCCGGCCATTGTTCTGTCGCGGCGTCGGCCCCTTCCGCTGGGTCGCGCTGTCGGGCGACCCTGAAGACATCTACCGAACGGACGAAAAGGTCAAGGAGCTTATTCCGGACGACCCCCATTTGCACGGCTGGCTGGACGCGGCTCGCGAGCGCATTCACTTCCAGGGCCTGCCGGCGCGCATCTGCTGGGTCGGGCTCGGCCAGCGGCACCGGCTCGGGCTCGCGTTCAACGAGATGGTAAGGACCGGCGAGCTGTCGGCACCGGTCGTGATCGGCCGTGATCACCTCGACAGCGGCTCGGTCGCGAGCCCGAACCGCGAGACAGAGGCGATGCTCGACGGTTCTGATGCGGTCTCGGACTGGCCGCTGCTCAATGCGCTGCTGAATACCGCAAGCGGCGCGACCTGGGTTTCGTTTCATCACGGTGGAGGCGTTGGCATGGGCTATTCGCAGCATGCCGGCCTCGTCATCGTCTGCGATGGCTCGGAATCCGCGGATCGGCGCATTGAACGCGTGCTCTGGAATGACCCGGCGACGGGCGTCATGCGGCATGCCGATGCCGGCTACCCCGAGGCGATCGCCTGCGCCAGAGAAAACGGGTTGCATCTGCCCATGCTGGACGACGGGACGTCGACATGAAGCTGACGATAGACAATCAGCCCATCCGTTTGAGCGCTTTGCGGAAGGTCTGGCAAGGACCGGTCCGAGTGGAACTCGGCGGCGACACCGGCCGGCGTGTGGCGGAGTCGAACCAATTGATCGCCGATGTCATCGCGTCCGGCGCGGAGGTCTATGGCGTCAATACGGGCTTCGGGCAGCTGGCGAACGTGCACATCAGCGATGACCAACTCGCAGATCTGCAGGTTAACCTGGTTCGCTCTCACGCCGTGGGTGTCGGCGCCGATCTCGATGACGCCGTTGTGCGGCTGACTATGGTCATGAAAGTCATCGCGCTGGCACAGGGGTTTTCCGGCGTGCGTCCGGTGTTGCTGGATTCGCTTTGCGCCTTGATCAATCATGAGATCTACCCGTGCATTCCGTCCCAGGGTTCTGTGGGGGCCTCGGGCGACCTCGCGCCGCTGGCGCACATGGCCAGCGTTTTAATCGGTGCCGGAGAAGCGCGGGTTGACGGCACGGTCGTTCCGGCCCAGGTGGCGCTGAGCGAGGCCGGCATCGCGCCGCTGACCCTGGCGCCGAAGGAAGGACTTGCACTGCTCAACGGGACCCAGGTGTCGACGGCGCTCGCGCTTGCCGCCGTGTTTCGGACCGAGCACGTCCTGGCGGCAGCCCTGACCGCCGGGTCGATGTCATCGGACGCGGCCAAGGGCAGCGATATACCGTTCGACACGCGCATTCAACAGGTACGTGGCCATGCCGGGCAGACCGCCGTGGCCGGCGTATTGCGCGAACTGATGAGCGGCAGTGAAATTCGCGCATCGCATGTCAGCTGCGATCAGATCCAGGACCCTTACTCGATACGGTGTCAGCCGCAGGTCATCGGCGCATGCCTGGACGTGCTTCGCCACGTCAGCGGCGTACTCGAAACCGAGGCCAACGCCGTCACCGACAATCCGCTCGTCTTCGCCGAGTCGGAGGCCGTACTCTCGGGCGGTAATTTCCATGCGGAACCCGTTGCCCTGGCTGCTGATTACCTGGCACTGGCCATCGCCGAAATCGGCTCTCTTTCCGAACGGCGAATCGCGCTGCTGATCGATGCCAACCTGAGCGGCTTACCGGCGTTTCTCGTTACCGAAGGGGGGCTCAACAGCGGCTTCATGATCGCGCAGGTGTCCGCGGCGGCGCTGGCCTCCGAGAACAAGTCGCTCGCGCACCCGGCGAGTGTCGACAGCATCCCCACCTCGGCCAACCAGGAAGATCATGTCAGCATGGCGACCTTCGCCGCGCGCCGACTGCACGGGATGCTCGATAACGTCACCCACGTTGTTGCGATCGAATTGCTGGCCGCGGCGCAGGGCATCGAATTCCACCGCCCGAAGCAGACTTCGCCAGTGCTCGAAGGGGTGATCAAGGCGTTGCGCGAAGTCTCTCCGGCTTTCGTCAAGGACCGGTCGCTGTCGGCCGACATAGCACGCGTTGCCGGACTCGTTGCCGCTGGCCGCTTCTGCAGTCATGCGGCCAGTATCTTGCCGAGCCTGAGCGAGTGAGCGACGTCTACTCCTTTCGGGAGGGTCGGATACCGCTGCTTGTCAGCGTGCCGCACGACGGTTGGCAGATTCCTGCGGATATCCTGCCGGACATGACCGGTACGGGCCGCGGAATACCCGATACGGACTGGCATGTTTCGAAGCTCTACGAGTTCGCCAGTGACCTCGGTGCCGCCATGATCGTCGCGAATTACTCGCGTTACGTCGTCGACCTGAATCGGCCGGCGGACGATGCCGCGCTCTACGAGGGCCAGATCGCCACGGGCATCTGTCCGTCCCGGACTTTTGCGGGCCACGAGATCTACTTCGAGGGAACGGCGATCGACATCGGCGCACGTGTCGAGCGCTACTGGCGTCCGTATCACGACAAGCTGGATGCGGCTCTCGCAGAGATCAAAGAAGAGTTCGGCTATGCCTTGCTCTGGGATGCTCATTCGATTCCGAGCCGCGTGCCGCGCCTGTTCGACGGTGAGTTGCCTGTGCTCAATCTCGGTACGTGGAATCAGCGCAGCTGTGACCTGAGCCTCGAAAACGCGGTGATGGCCGCTGCCCAGGCGAGCCCCTACGAGGCTGTGCTGAACGCGCGTTTCAAGGGCGGCTACATCACGCGTCATTATGGTCGTCCGGCCGCGCACGTCCACGCCATTCAGCTCGAACTCGCGCAGCGCGCCTACATGAACGAGAAGTCGCTTGAATACGATCAGGAGAAGGCATTTCCGCTTATCCAGACGCTGACAAACCTGCTGCGCGCGTTTCAGGAGGCGGCCCGGCGCTGAGCAAACCGGCGGGAAAGAGGAGTTTTTGACGGGCCCCGGATCGAATTCACTGATGCCCGATCAGGCATTCATCCTGTATTCATTTTGCGACAGATAGGCTTGCGGTGGATGTTTGCGATAACATTGCGGCCGATCGAGTCGAAAGACTCAGCGGCAAAGTAATAAGGAACTGGATCATGAATAGGCGAAATCTGTTTTTTGCGCTTGGCGCTGCTGTCGCGATGCTGCTTTCCGGCGTCGCACTGGCGTGGTCAGCGAACAAGATCGATCGCGAAGTCGACGACGCAATCAACGTCTTCAAGGATGAAATCAACGGCGCCGAAGTCTTCCTGAACCAGGCAGCCGGATACCTCGTGTTTCCCCGCGTCATAAAAGCCGGTATTGGCATTGGTGCCGAGACCGGCGAGGGCGCTCTGCGCGTAGGCGGTACGACGGTCGACTATTACCGCACGACGAGCGGTTCGATCGGCTTGCAGCTCGGCGTGCAAAAGAAGTCGATCGTGATTGCGTTCATGACGAAGGAATCGCTCGATAAATTCCGCAACTCCAACGGCTGGAGTGTCGGTATCGACGGTTCGGTCGCAATCATCGACCTCGGCGCCGGGAAGACAATTGATTCGAACAACATCAAGGACCCGGTCGTCGGCTTCATCTTTGGATCCGCGGGACTGATGTACAATCTGACGCTTGAAGGATCCAAGTTCTCAAAACTCGACAAAGGCACGACGTAAGCGTCGGTCGTTGACTCAGCGCGTGGGCGACGGTGCCCGCGCGCTGGGAGACCTGAGTGATGATCTCGTCAATCGCCCGGGCGTCTTGCCAGGCAAGGCGCACGGCTGGTTTCGCACCTGGTTCGGCAAGGTATGGCAGGTGCGCGGCGGCGGCCTGTATGCCCTCGGCTACGCCCTGACGTTTGTTTACCTCGAGGTCACCACGGTACTGGGCGATCTCGCAGCCGCAGAATCGGTGGGCCAGTTTTTTACCAGCGAAATCGTTGAGTTCGTTTTCCGGTTCCTTAGCGACTCGATCATCAACCTCGTCAAGTCGCTGATATGGCCGATCCACTTCCTGCAAATGTCGCCACCCTGGGGCGCTATCGGGCTTGGGCTCGCATTCGTGATATTCCCGATGCTGCTAAAGAAGCCGATCGAACGCTGGCTGTTCGGGCAGGACACTGCCGAATAGCTCGCTACGTCGTTTCGAGAATCTTCCCCTGCCGCCTGGCATTTTCGTCGAACTCGTGTTGCCAGTTCGAACGGTGGGATGCGGGAGCAACCTGCACGGCCGTGACTTTGTACTCGGGGCAATTCGTCGCCCAATCACTGTACTCCGTTGTCACCACGTTGGCCCCCGTCTCCGGGTTGTGGAAAGTCGTGTAAACGACACCCGGCTGAACGCGCTCGGTAATCGTGGCCCGCAGGGCAATTTCGCCCTTGCGGCTCGTGAGCGAAACGAGATCGCCGTCACGGATTCCGCGCAGTTCGGCATCGCTTGGATGTATTTCGAGCAGGTCCTCGTCATACCAGACCATGTTGGCCGTGCGGCGGGTCTGCGCACCGACATTGTATTGCGACAGGACTCGTCCGGTGGTCAGCAGCAATGGGAATTTCCGGTTGGTGCGTTCCTCGGTCGGCACAAACTCCGTTTCGACAAACAGGCCCTTGCCGCGCACGAAGTTGTCGATGTGCATGATCGGCGTACCCATTGGCGCATCCTCGTTACATGGCCACTGTACGCTGCCGACGCGATCGAGGAATTCAAAGCTGACATTGTGGAACGTCGGGGTCAGCTCGGCGATCTCATCCATGATCTCGGCGGCGCTGTTGTATCGCATCGGGTAACCCATTGCCTGCGCGAGTTCCTGCGTAATAAGCCACTCGTCCTTGCCTTGCCGCGGTTTCATCACCGGACGGACGCGGTTGATGCGGCGTTCGGCATTGATGAATGTGCCGTCCTTTTCCAGGAACGACGTGCCCGGTAAAAAAACGTGCGCAAATTTGGCGGTCTCATTAAGGAACAGATCCTGAACGACTATGCATTCCATGCTGCGGAGCGCCTGTTCGACATGCAGCGTATTCGGGTCCGATTGCGCGAGATCTTCGCCCTGGATGTACATGCCCTTGTAGCGGCCGGCACAGGCTTCGTCGAACATGTTCGGAATGCGGAAACCGGGCTCCGGGTCGAGCGTGACGCCCCAATGATTTTCGAAGCTGCCGCGAACCTCATCGTCCTGCACCGGCCGATAGCCCGCCAGCTCGTGCGGGAACGAGCCCATGTCGCATGATCCCTGTACGTTGTTCTGACCGCGCAGAGGGTTGACGCCGCCGCCCGAGAAACCAATGTTGCCCGTGGCCATCGCCAGGTTGGCCATGCCCATGACCATCGTCGAACCCTGGCTGTGTTCGGTAACGCCGAGTCCGTAATAAATGGCGCCGTGTTCGGCGCTGCCGTAAAGACGCGCCGCTGCACGAATGTCTTCAGCCGGAACGCCGGAAATTTTCTCGACCTCCTCGGGCGAGTTCTCGGGCCTGAGTATCATGGCCTTCCAGGCCTCAAACGACTCCATGTCACAGCGCTCGGCAACGTAGTTCTCGTCAACGAGGCCTTCGGATACGACAACGTGCGCGAAAGCATTGATGATCGGTACGTTCGTGCCCGGCAACAAAGGCAGGTGATAATCGGCCCGGATGTGCGGAGACTTGACCAGGCCGATGCGGCGCGGATCGACAACGATCAGTCTTGCACCCTGCCGCAGGCGGCGCTTCATTTGCGATGCAAATACCGGGTGTCCTTCGGTCGGGTTCGCGCCTATCACGACAATCACATCGGCATCCATGACGCTGTCAAACGGCTGCGTTCCCGCCGACGTTCCGAGTGTCTGCTTCAGACCATACCCGGTGGGCGAGTGGCACACACGTGCGCAGGTATCGACATTATTATTGCCCATGGCCGCGCGCACGAGTTTCTGGACGGCAAAGACTTCCTCGTTCGTGCACCGCGACGACGTGATGCCGCCGATGGATTTGCGGCCGAACTCCTGCTGAATGTCCTTGAAGCGCTTCGCTGCAAACTGAATTGCCTCATCCCAGCCGACCTGTCGCCACGGCTCATCAATGCTGTCGCGAATCAGCGGGTTCAAAATTCGGTCACGGTGGGTTGAATAACCCCATGCGAAACGCCCTTTGACACAGCTGTGGCCGTGATTCGCGCCCCCGCTGTTGTCGGGTGTCATACGCACCACCTGGTCGCCCTTCATCTCAGCGACAAACGAACAGCCGACGCCGCAGTAGGCGCAGGTCGTCTTGACGCTGTGATCCGGCTGGCCGTGATCGACGATGCTCTTTTCCATCAGGGTTGCGGTCGGACAGGCCTGAACGCAGGCGCCGCAGGAGACGCATTCTGAATCCAGGAAGCTCTCACCGATGCCGGCCGACACTTTGGACTCGAAGCCGCGGCCCTGGATCGTCAGCGCAAACGTGCCCTGGACCTCGTCACAGGCGCGGACACAGCGCGAGCATACGATGCATTTACTGGCGTCGAACTGAAAGTAAGGATTGCTAGTGTCAATCTCGGCTTCGAGGTGATTCTCGCCGTCGAATCCGTAGCGAACTTCTCTAAGGCCGACCGAGCCCGCCACATCCTGTAACTCGCAATCGCCATTCGCCGAGCAGGTCAGGCAGTCCAGCGGGTGGTCCGAGATGTACAGTTCCATGACGTTGCGCCGCAGCGTTGCCAGCGACTCGGTTTGCGTACGGATCTTCATGCCGGCCTCGACCGGGGTCGTGCAGGATGCGGGATAGCCTTTCCGGCCCTCGACTTCGACGAGACACATGCGGCAGGAGCCGAATGGTTTCAGGCTGTCGGTCGCGCAGAGCTTCGGGATATCGACACCCGACTCGCGAGCTGCGCGCAGAATGCTCGTACCCGCTTTGACCGTAGCAGGAAGCCCGTCAATCTCGATCCGGACCGTATCGGTGCTCTTTGGCAATGGTGTGCCGAAATCCGCTTGTCGTACCTTGTTCATTGCTTAACGCCTGTCGAGGGGGCAAAGTCCTCGGAAAAGTATTTTAGGACACTTCGCACCGGATAGGGAGTCATTCCGCCCATTGCACATAATGAGGCATCTTCCATCGTGTCGCATAGTTCGATGAGCAAATCGTAGTTGTCATCCCGGTCGATGCCAGCAACCATGCGGTCTATCACCTCGACGCCGCGCGTCGACCCGATCCGGCACGGCGTGCATTTGCCGCAGGACTCGATTGCGCAAAACTCCATGGCAAAGCGCGCCTGCTGCGCCATATCGGCCGTGTCGTCAAACACAACGATGCCGCCGTGGCCGATCATGGCACCCATCTCGATAAATGCTTCATAGTCCAGCGGCACATCGAACTGCTCGGCCGGGATATAGGCGCCGAGCGGTCCGCCGACCTGGGCTGCCTTGATGGGCCGGCCGGTCGCGGTACCTCCGCCCCAGTCTTCGACCAGTTCGCGAAGCGTCAAGCCGAAAGCCTTCTCGACGAGGCCGCCACGCTTGATATTGCCGGCCAGCTGAAACGCGAGCGTGCCTTTCGATCGGTTGACCCCGTATGCCGCATACTGATCAGCACCCCGATTCACAATATCGGGGACCGATGCCAGCGTCACGACGTTATTAACGACAGTCGGCTTCTCGAACAGCCCGGCTATGGCCGGCAGCGGCGGCTTGTAACGAACGATGCCCGGTTTGCCCTCGAGGCTCTCGAGCATTGCTGTTTCCTCGCCGCAGACGTAAGAGCCGGCGCCCAGGTGCAGTTCGATGTCGAAATCGAATCCACTGCCGCGGATATCGCTACCGAGCCAGCCCGCGTCGCGCGCGCTGTCGAGTGCCTTCGACAGGATCTTATGGGTCAATGGGTATTCAGATCGCAGGTAAATGTAGCCGCGGCTGGCGCCAACCGCGAAGCCCGCGATCGTCATGCCTTCCAGCAGCCCGAATGGATCGGATTCCATCAGAATACGGTCGGAAAAGGTGCCGCTGTCACCTTCATCCGCGTTGCAGGTGATGTATTTCTGGTCCGCCTCGGTGTCGGCGACAGTCTGCCACTTGATTCCGGTCGGAAAGCCGGCGCCACCGCGGCCGCGCAGGCCCGAATCCCTGACTGCCTCGAGCACTGCGGCCGGCCCGTCCTCAAAGGCTTTTTCGAGCGCCGCGAACCCCCGGTGCGCCCTGTAGTCGTCGATAGACAGAGGCTCGATCAGCCCGCAGCGCCGGAAAGTCCAGCGATCCTGGTTGACCAGGTACGGTATCTCGTCGGTGGGCCCGATCCGCTTTTCGTGTTCACCGCCGGACAGCAGGCCTGCCGCAAACAGCCCGGGCACGTCCTTCGCCGCGACGTTTCCGTAAGCAATGCGCTTGCCGTTTACCTCGACCTCGACGAGTGGCTCGAGCCAGGTCGCGCCCCAGGAGCCATTGCGGATAAGCTGCACGCGGTCGCCGGATTCCTTTGCCTGGCGGGCGATCGCGACGGCAACGTCGTCAGCGCCGACGGAGACGGCCGCTGTCTCGCGCGGGACATAGATCCTGGTGGCCGTCATCGGAGGGGCTCCTGCAGGGTGGCGACAATCTCGTCGAATCGTTCGGTGCTGACCCGGCCATACGTTTTACCGTCGACCATGATCGCGGGCGAACAGGCGCAGTTGCCGAGACAATAGACCGGTTCGAGCGTGACATCGTCGCTGCGGCCATGCATTTCGACGCCCAGCGCTTTGGCTGCGTGGCTCGAAAGTTCCCGACTACCCATCGCCTGGCAGGCCTCGGCCTGACAGACTTTGACGATGTGCCTTCCCGGCGGCGAGGTGCGGAAATCGTGATAGTAGCTGACGACGCCATGCACTTCGGCACGCGACAAATTCAGTTCGGTGGCGAGCTGCCGTATCGCCGCCTCGGATATCCAGCCGAATCGCTGCATGAATGCGTGCAGTATCTGTACGAGCATCTCCGGGCGTGCATCAAACCCGGCTATGAGCTCGCTCGCGGTCTGTTTGTCATATGCGGTTGTTGTCATTCGATAATCCGCTGTTCGCCTGCATAAATGTTAAAGGTCTTGCCGCGCAAAAATCCGATCAGGGTCATGTTGAAGTCTCTCGCAAGCTGCACGGCGAGACTCGAGGGGGCACTCACGGCTGCCAGCAGCGGTATGCCGGCGACCAGGGCTTTTTGCATGAGTTCGAAGCTGGCCCGACCCGAGACCATCAGGCCGAGATCGCTCGCTGGCAGGCTCCCGTTGAGCAGCAAGTAACCAACAACCTTGTCGACGGCATTATGGCGTCCCACGTCTTCCATTGTAACGATCAGGTCGCCTTTGGAATCGAAAGCGGCGGCTGCGTGCAAGCCGCCGGTTTCCTCGAAAGTGGGCTGTGCGGCGCGCAGCGCGGCAGGGATCGACACCAGGGTTTCCCTGGTGAATCGCGGCCCGGCGTCATCCAGCTTTTCGGCCCCGGTCGCGCGCAAAGCATCCAGCGAGGTCTTGCCGCAGACACCACAACTCGACGTCGTGTAGAAGTGCCGCTGCAGGCGGCCCAGGTCGACGTCGACCCCGGGTGCGAGCTCGACGCGGACAACATTGAAATTACCCGTGTCCGGGGCCGGGGAACCACATGGCTCGACCGAGGCAATGTCTCCGGCCCTGTGGATGACGGACTCGGTGTAGAGAAACCCCGCCGCGAGTTCGCGATCGTTGCCGGGCGTCCGCATTGTAATCGAAACGCTTCTCGATGCCCGGCCGCCAGGTGTCGTATAGCCGAGTCGTATTTCGAGCGGTTCCTCGACGGCCACGCGGTCTGAGCGAACGTGTCGGACGCCACCCTGATCCTTGCTGATGTCTATAGCGAAACTACTGCCGGCCATGGTCGTTTTACCGTACGTTGCGAAGTGCGCCAGTATATCTCAATGACGTGCGCCAGCTTGCATGGTGAGTGACTGCCCGGGCCCCGCGATGGTGCGGCGGTTAACGGCCCGTTCTTCCCAATGGGATAATCTTACCCGGCCGCGCTCCGCAAATTGACGCTGTAGGCCAGGCAGTCGACGCCGTTGCCGGACAGATCGAGCCTGTGGCCGTGCGTCTCTAAGAAGGTACCGTATCCGCCGTCTATCGCCCTGTGGAGAAAATCTGAAGCGCTTCTCGGGCGTGCGCCGATACGGGCAGGGTGCCGGCTTTCAGTTGCTCGTTATGCTGCCGTTCAGCATTGTCGTTTAGAATTTATCGCTCTATCCGCGTAATCGTTTAGAATGCGCGTACCACGTTCCGAGACAGACACTGATAAAGATCTAAGGAGACTCCGTTGAGCAAGATTGCACGCCGCCAGTTTATCCAATTATCCGCCGTTGCCGCCGCCGGTTGCCTCGTACATCCGGGCCGGGAAGCGCAAGCTCAGGATCTGCCTCAGCTCGCCGAAGATGACCCCATGGCGCAGGCGATGAAGTACACGCATGACGCCAGTACCGTCGATCCGTCGACCCGCGCGAATCCGGCAGCCGATCAGAACTGCGCAAATTGTGCCCTGATACAAGGCAATGATGGCGATGAGTGGCGCCCCTGCCAGATATTTCCTGGCAAAGCCGTGGCCGCGGCCGGCTGGTGTTCCGTCTGGGCGCCGAAAAGCTGATCGGTTTCGAGAGCCCGATTGACGCCGGTGTTCGAGCCGGCGCCGTGGGTCGATGACCGAAGCCAGGATCCGGCATTTCTACGACGAGCCGACGGGGACGCTGTCCTATGTCGTAGACGATCAACGCAGTGACCGTGCGGCGGTCATTGACTGCGTGCTGGGCTATAACCTGTCCTCGGGCCGAACGGATCCGCGTCCCTCCGATGTCGTGATCGACTATGTGCGCGAGCATGGCTTGACGGTCGACTGGATACTCGAGACGCACGCGCATGCCGATCACCTGAGTGGCGCGCAGTACATCAAATCGAAGCTCGGTGGCGAGGTCGCGATTGGAGAGGGAATTCGCGATGTCCAGGCTCATTTTGCGCCGATCTTCAACTGCGGGAAGGGTTTTGCAGCCGATGGGCGGCAGTTCGACCGGCTGTTTGCCGATGGCGAGGTGTTTCGCATCGGCGAACTTGATTGCGAGGTCATCGCAACGCCGGGCCACACCAATGACAGCATCAGCTATCGAATCGGCTCGGCCGTTTTCGTCGGGGACAGCCTGTTCATGCCGGATTTCGGCACCGCGCGCTGCGATTTCCCGGGTGGCGATGCCGGGCTTCTGTATGACTCGATACGGCGGCTGTTGTCACTGCCCGAGAACACGAGACTGTTCATGTGCCACGACTACATGCCCGGTGGACGTGAGCTACGTTGGGAGTGCACGGTCGCCGAGCAGCGCAGGGACAACATCCATGCGAGTGATGGCGTCAGTAAGGACGCGTTCGAGGGCATGCGCAGCGAACGCGATGCGACCCTGAATTTGCCAGCGTTGATTGTGCCGGCGATTCAGGTCAACATTCGCGCGGGTCACATGCCCGACGCCGATGACAACGGCATCGTGTACCTTAAAACACCTGTCGACACGCTGTAATACGGAGACCACCTTGTTTGAAACGCTGCAAGCGATGCCAGCGGACGCCATTCTCGGGCTGATCGCTGAGCACAAAGAAGATCCTCGCCCCGAGAAAATCGATCTGGGCGTTGGCGTGTATCGAAATGCCGCCGGCGAGACACCGGTGCTCGACGTCGTCAAAGAGGCGGAACGGCGACTGATCGATACCGAGGACAGCAAGGCGTACCTGGGTACTGCAGGCAATGCCGGGTTCAACGCCGCGATGCAGAAACTCACGTTCGCAGACGCGGGCAGCGAAGACAGGCTGCTGACCGTGCAAACTCCGGGCGGATCGGGCTCACTGCGAGTTGCGGCGGGGCTGATAATGCGCGCCACGGATAACGCCACGGTGTGGGTCAGCGATCCGACCTGGAACAACCACGTACCGCTGCTGGGCGGTGCCGGCCTCGCGCTCAAGCCCTATCCCTATTACGACACGACGCATCATGAGATCCGGGCCGAGGCGATGCTCGAGACGCTGCGCGCCTTACCGAGGGGTGATCTTGTCCTGCTTCACGCATGCTGCCACAACCCCTCGGGCCTGGATCCCACCGAGGATCAATGGCGGCAAATTACCGAGGTCGTCAAAGAACGGGAACTCGTGCCGTTCATCGATATGGCCTACCAGGGATTCGCTACGGATCTCGATAGCGATGCGTTCGCGGTGCGGCACATGGCGGACAACGTTGCCGAGATGATTGTATCAACCTCCTGCTCAAAGAATTTCGGCCTATACCGGGAGCGGGTAGGGACCCTGTCGTTTTTGGCCAGAGATCACGGCACGCGTGCCATTCTCGCCAGCCAGGCCAGTTCGCTGGCGCGGACGATCTACTCGATGCCGCCCAATCACGGCGCTGCTGTCGTGAGTTCGATATTGTGCGATGAACCGCTCCGTGCACGATGGCACGAGGAGCTGGACACGATGCGCGATCGACTGCGCGACATGCGGCAAATGTTGCACAGCGCGCTGGCGGTCAAAGCTCCCGACCACGATTTTTCACACCTCGTGCGGGCGACCGGCATGTTCTGCTTCCTCGGTCTTACGGCCGGGCAGGTCGAGCGCCTGAAGAAAGACTCCGGCGTCTACATGGTTGATTCAAGCCGTATTAATGTGGCCGGCATCACACCCGGCAACGTCGACTACCTCGCCGATTCGATCGCGGCCGTTCTCTAGCTTCGGCGGATCCGGTTACGCTCGCTACTCGTCAGCGTAAAGAATGTCTCCCCACAGCAGCCGGCTGTCGCCGTCGATGAACAATCGCTCGGCGGTGCCGGCGTTCAGTTCGAGCACGTACCGGACCGGCTCGATCGATGCGATCGACCGCAGTGACTGCGGCTCCGTGTTGCGGGCAATGGAGGAGATCCGGCCATCCGCCCGCGCAAACAGAATGTCGAGCGAGATATAGGTGTTTTTCATCCACATCGACGCGAAGTTTTCGCGCTCGTAGACAAACAGCATGCCGGTCGACGCTGGCAGTTGCCGAACGTGCATGAGCCCGCGCGCACGTTGATAATCATTCCGCGCCAGGTATATGTCGAAGCGGTAGCAAGCGTGCGCGCTTGCTTCGATGATCAGCACGTCGCGTTCGAAAGCCGCGTCGAGATCGGTATTCGCACTGACGATCGCCGGCAGCGCGATCGCGGCCACGCAAAGCCAGCGGATCATGACGCACCCCAGTCGAGCAGACCCTGGAACCGCAGCTCGGCGATGGTAACGCTGGAGGCGCCGTTGACCTCGGCGAGTGGTGACAGGCAGTAAAGAGTGCCGCCGATCGCGTAGCGATCTCCGGAACCATTGATTGTTTCCAATAGCGTGACATCGGTCCAGCATGCGTCGAGAGCGGCCGTGCTGAAAAAACGTCCGCTGCCTTCCTCGATGAGAGTGACTTTGCTGGCGAGCTCACGGCCTTTCGTGCCGCGTTCGAGGTCGGGCAGAGCTATGATGATCGCGAGACGGCGTTCGCCATCCGTGCCCGCAAACCGCAGCCGGGCGCCTTCGCTGCCGGGCCTCGGCATTCCCTCGCATTCGAGTTCGGGCGACGCCCAGTCGAGCGTTACGTCGATCGCGCCGTAGAGGCTCGTTGACACGTAACCCCGCTTGCCGCAGGAGGACGGCAAGCTCACGGCTTCGACCCCCGATGTGCCCGGGCGATCCTCCGGCTGGCAGGCGGCTGCGATTGCCAAAAGCATGAAAAAGCAGCCCGATGCGACAGCGATCGGCCGGATTTCGGCGCATTTTCTCCACATTCCTTGCAATGTATCGATCCGGCTGCTGTCGGAATTGGGAACATTATTACCGATGTGGCGCTCAAATGAGCAAAAAACGTAGCGACCGGTTGGACTGTCCGGGCATCCTCTCTAAAATGGCACGCCGATTTTTTAACCGGAGTATTGAATGAGCGTCGTAGAAAAGTTCCAGGAGCTCGAGGCGCACGCCAGCAGCCTCATTATCGGTCAGTCTCACCTGATCAACAGGATGCTGATCGCGCTGCTCTGCGATGGTCATCTGCTTGTAGAAGGTGCGCCCGGTCTCGCGAAAACGCGCGCGATCAAGGTGCTCGCCGAGAGTATCGAGGGCGACTTTCATCGCCTGCAGTTCACACCCGATCTGCTGCCGGCGGATTTGACCGGCACCGACATCTACCGCCCACAGGAGGGCACATTCGAGTTCCGCAAAGGACCGCTGTTCCACAACCTGATTCTCGCCGATGAAATCAACCGGGCGCCGGCCAAAGTGCAGTCGGCACTGCTCGAAGCGATGGAGGAGCGACAGATTACGGTCGGTGACCGCAGCTATGCTCTTGACGACCTGTTCATGGTGATGGCCACGCAGAATCCGATCGAACAGGAGGGCACGTACCCGCTGCCGGAGGCGCAGCTGGATCGATTTCTGCTGCATGTCGAGGTCGGCTATCCGACAACCGAGGATGAGCGTCGTATTCTCGTGCTGAATCGCGAGGAGGCGAAAGCCGGTGAGCGCGACCCATTCCAGCCACCCGAATTGCTGTCGGTCGAATCGATCATGCAGGCGCGCCAGGACATCCTGCGGCTGCATCTTGCCGGCGAACTCGAGGAATACATCGTCAATATCGTTGTTGCGACGCGCAATCCGGGCCTCGTCGACGAGGCGCTTGCCGGCCAGATTCTCTATGGCGCCAGCCCGCGGGCGAGCATGGGCATAGACCGTGCCGCGCGGGCGCACGCATGGCTTGCCGGTCGGGACTATGTCGGTCCCGAGGACATACAGGCCGTCGCGTCGGACGTGCTGCGCCACCGGCTCGTGCTGAGTTTCGAGGCCGAGGCCGACGGTATCAGCGCCAACGCGATCATCGAGCATATTCTGGATGGCGTCGGAGTGCCCTAGTGGGTCTGCTTGACCACATGCCCGAGGATGTGTCGCCGGTCAGTGTCAGCCAGGCCGGCCTGATCAGGCTGAACGGCCCGGCACGGGCGATCGCGCTCGATGTCTTGCGCGTCAATTCCCTGCAGACGGGTGCCTACGTGTCGCATTTTCGCGGACGCGGTATGGAGTTCGATGAGTCCCGGCCCTATCAGCCGGGCGACGATCCGCGCAGTATCGACTGGCGCGTTACCGCGCGCAGCACGACGGCCTACACCAAGCTGTTTCGCGAAGAACGCGAACGCCCGGTCCTCGTCGTCGTGGACCTCCGTTCGAACATGCACTTCGCGACCAAGGGCTGTTACAAATCCGTCAACGCCAGCCGCGCCGCCGCATTGCTGTCATGGGCGGCACATCATCGCGGCGATCGGCTCGGCGGCCTGATTTTCGGCGACTCCACGCATCGTGAGCTGAAACCCAAACTCGGGCGGCAGGCGGCGCTCAGGTTCGTTCACGAACTGGTGGGTCATCCCGACTGGCAAAAGCATGCGAGCGAAGCGGTATCGAGTGATCAACAGCCGTTGACCCAGGCGATGGCCGCGCTGAGGCGCGTGGCTCGCCCGGGCAGCCTGGTCGTCATCCTCAGCGACTTCCTCGGGTTCTCGCTTGCAGCGCAGTCTTACCTGTCGAGCGTCGCGCGCCATAACGAGGTGCTGGCCGTATTCCTCAATGATCCGATCGAGCAAACGCTGCCGCCGCCGGGCCGTTACCGGCTCGTCGCGGACAACGACGAAATTGCGATCGACACCTTCGCCAAGCCGGCACGTCGAGAATACGAGTTGGCTTTCGAGTCGCGCCGCAATGAGCTCGGGGCGTTCTGCCAGCGCTATGGCGTGCACCTGCTGCCGATGTCGACCGAGGACGACCCGGTAACGGCGCTGCAAACCGCACTTGGCAAACGGAGCCGCTGACGTGGATCCCGAACAAATTCCGCTGCGCGATCTGCATCTGCCGGAGGTCATCGGCTGGTGGCCGCCTGCGCCTGGCTGGTGGTTGCTGCTGGCCTCTGCCGCGATCGGCATTGGTTTTCTGCTGCGGCGTTATCTTCGGTCGCGCGCGCATCGCGCCGCGCGCCGGCATGCCCTGAAGAGCCTCGATGTCCTGCTGACAGGCTACGAAAAAGACCGCAATATCGTGACCTTTGCCGCGGCGGTGTCCGAGCTTCTGCGGCGCACGATGCTGGCCTATGCCCCGCGCAGCGAAGTGGCTGGCCTGACCGGTGATGCCTGGCTCGCCTGGCTCGACCGCGATCTGCAGCATCCGCAGTTCGTCAGCGGGCCCGGCCGCAAACTTGTCGAGCTGCCGTATCGGCATCCCGAGGCCGAGATTCCCGATTCCGATGTTTATGCCCTGGTCTCTGCCGTGCGCCAGCGTATGGCGACGCCGGTGGGAGGGCAGCGGTGATGTGGTCGTTCGCCTGGCCCTGGGTTTTTCTGGCGCTGCCGCTGCCGCTGCTGGTCAATCGCCTGCTGCCGGAATCCGCGCGGCTGCAGGACGCCGGTCTCAAGGTGCCCAGTTTTGCCGGATTTGCGATGCTGACGGACCGCTCGCGGGCGGAGCAGCTGCTGAGCTGGAGGCTATGGGTCGCGGCGATCGCATGGATACTGCTCGTCGCGGCGGCGTCCCGGCCGGAACGCATTGGCGAGGAGCTGAACGTGCCCGTGTCCGGTCGCAACCTGATGCTCGCCGTCGATCTGTCCGGCAGCATGGATCAGAAAGACTTCGAGCTCGGCGACCGGCGAGTTGATCGGCTGACCGCGACCAAGGCTGTTGCCAGCGACTTCATCAGCCGGCGCGAGGGCGATCGTATCGGCCTGATCCTGTTCGGCGAACGGGCCTACCTGCAGGTGCCGCTGACGCTGGATCGCAAGACCGTCAACGTGCTGCTGATGGAGGCGTTCATCGGGCTGGCAGGCGAGAAGACGGCGATCGGGGATGCGATCACGCTCGCGGTCAAGCGCATCCATGATCAGCAGGGCGACGCCGGGGAGCAAGTGCTCGTGCTGTTGACCGACGGTGCGAACACGGCGGGTGAGATTGCGCCGCTCAAGGCAGCTGAACTTGCGCAGCAGGTTGGCTTGCGAATCTACACGATCGGCATCGGCGCCGAGCAGCTCGAAGTGTCTTCATTGATCGGCGGACGCCGAAACATCAATCCGTCCGCAGACCTCGACGAGGCCACGTTGACGGGTATTGCCGAAATGACGGGTGGGCGCTATTTCCGTGCGGTCGATACGGCGGCACTTCAGGACATTTATCGCCTCGTGGATGAACTTGAGCCTGTTGCCGAACCCGAGGCGGGTTTTCGGCCTGTGACGTCGCTCTATCACCTGCCGCTCGCCGGTTCGTTTGCGCTGGCAGCTTTTCTTTGCCTGCTTGCGCTGCTGCAGAGCTACGCGTTCAGGCGTTCGACCCGGGTACAGACCGATGCTGTCTGATTTCCATTTTCTGCGGCCCGAGTGGTTGTGGGCATTGCCGCTGGTCATTGCCGCCACGGTGCTGCTGGCACGTCGCCGGCTCGGTCCTGGTGGCTGGCAGGACGTCGTATCGCCGTCGTTGGCTCCATACGTCTTATCGCAGTCGGCCGTTCGCAAGGGCGACTATCGCTGGTGGCTGCTCGCGCTGGGGGGCGTATTGGCGGTTCTGGCCCTCGCGGGGCCGGCCTGGCAGCGCATTGACCAGCCCGTATTTCGCTCCGATCAGGCGCTCGTCGTGGCGCTCGACTTGTCGCGCTCAATGGATGCCCAGGATATTTCGCCGAGCCGGTTGGCCCGCGCACGCCTCAAAATTCTCGATATCCTGGAACGCCGCGGCAGCGGCCAGACCGCGCTCGTCGTGTATTCGTCCAATGCATTCACGGTAACGCCGCTGACGACGGACAATGACACGATCGCGGCACTCGTCAGCAGCCTCAGTACCGATATCATGCCAAGCCGCGGCAGCTACCCGGTTGCGGCAATCAACAAGGGCTGGCAGCTGCTGCAACAGGCGGGCGCGATTTTTGGCGAGGTGCTGCTGATCACGGACGGAGGGTCCTCGCCTGCGGCCGAGCGAGTCGCCAGGGATCTGAGGAACGCTGGCTATACGCTATCGGTGCTTGGCGTCGGTACCAGTGAGGGAGCGCCGATCCCGCGCGCCAGCGGCGGTTTCGTTACCGGGCAGTCAGGACAAATTGCGGTACCGAAGCTCGAAGAGTCGGCGCTGCGCAGACTTGCTGCGCAGGGAGGTGGACAGTACTCGACGCTGTCGACCGATGATCGCGATCTGGACATACTCCTGTCCGGCGAGGTCGGGCGTCGCGAGGCCAGCAACGAGTCGATGGCCACGGATCAGTGGCGCGAGGAAGGCCCGTGGCTGCTGTTGCTGCTGTTGCCGCTGGCTACACTGGCGTTCCGCCGTGGCTGGGTATTGCTGATCACGATCGCACTGTTGCCGGTGTCGCAACAGGCGGAGGCCTCGCTGTGGGAGGATCTCTGGCTGACCAAAGACCAGCAGGCGCAGCGCCAGTTGCAGGAGGGCAAGGCCGCCGATGCGGTCGAGTTGTTCGAAAACCCTGACTGGCGCGCCGTGGCCCGATACGAGGCGCAGGACTATTCTGGTAGTGCCGCCGAGTTCGCCGAGCACGGCGACCCCCGGAATCTTTACAATCTCGGCAATGCGCTGGCTCGCCAGGGAGAGCTGGAGTCCGCGATCGACGCGTATGACCAGGTATTGGAACTGGATCCTGAAGATGCGGATGCCGAGTACAATCGCGACCTGCTCAAGCAGCTGCTTGAGCAGCAACAACAGCAGCAGCAGGGCGAGGGCGAGCAGCAGTCGTCAGACGAGCAGGGCGAAGGTGAGGAGTCGGACAGCGAGAGTGAATCCAATGAGAGCTCGGATGCCACGTCGCAGAACGAGGGCGAGCAAGAAGAGACCGATGCGTCACAGCGCGAAGACGAGATGAGCGAAGAGGATCTCCAGGCTCTGCAGGAGGAATTGCGGCGGGCTGCCGAGGAGGCTCAGCAAGAATCCGCGGAGCCGGCCGAACAGCAGCTGACGGAAGCCGAGCTCGAAGCATTGCGGCAGCAACAGGAACAGCAGCAGTCGATGGAACAGTGGCTGCGGCGCATACCGAACGATCCCGGGGCGCTGCTGCGCAACAAGTTTCGATACCAGTATCAGAAGTCCGGCAAGGACCAGGACGGCAACAACACCTGGCCCGATGACGAGGTGAGGCCGTGGTGAAGGGAAAACAGATGTCCGGCTGCCGAATCGCTCTCACCGTGATCGCGGTCCTGCTGCCGGTGGTCGAGGCCTGGGGGGCGGTCGTCGCGAGAGTCGACCGTCCGGACGTCGAACTCAACGAATCCTTCACGCTCGAGCTGACGGCTGACTCGAACATTGATATTGCGCCGGACGTATCGGCGCTGGAACAGGACTTCTTTGTCGGCCAGGGCAGCCAGCTCAGCAATACGACGATCGTGAACGGACAGATACGCCGCAGCAGGACCTGGACATTCGTGCTAATGCCGAAACGCGCCGGGCAGCTCGTCATTCCCCCGATTACCGTGGGCAGCGAACAGAGTAACCCGCTGACTGTCTCGGTCAGGGAAGCCAGTGATGCGCCGCCGGGCGAAGCCGAGGTCTTCATCACCAGCGAAGTCGATTTCGATGAAACCTACGTGCAGGCCCAGGTCTTGCTGCGCGTAAAAATCTACCGGTCGGTCGCGACGCGGCAGCCCGCGCTGCGGGATCCGACCCTGGGCGGGGTCGAGGTACTGGTGGAGCTTGCGGGCGATGATCGCAGCTATGAGGCCGTCATCGACGGCACGGTTTACAGCGTTGTCGAGCGCGTCTTCGCACTGTATCCGCAGGAGAGTGGCGAGATACAGCTGTCACCGGCACGCTTCGAAGCCCGCGTGCTGCGCAACGGCCGGATTACAGGCCGCAAGATCTATGAGTCCGATCCGATCACCGTCAAGGTGCTGCCGACGCCGCCTCCACCGGCCAGTTACCCGAATGCGACGTGGTTGCCGGCGCGTGACCTCCAGCTTAGCGAGGACTGGTCGCGCGACGGCGAAGAAATCACGGCCGGCGAACCTTTGACTCGCCACATCACGGTCAGCGCGCTCGGTCAGCTCGAGACCCAGATCCCTGCAATCGAGCCGCCGACGGCGCCGGGCGTGAACATATACCCCGACAAGCCGGACCTGAGCCGGCGCGTGGAGTCCGCCGGGATACGGGGCGTGCGCAAGGAGCAGTACGCGCTGATCGGTGTTGCCGCCGGCACTGTCGTGCTGCCCGCGGTCGAATTGCCCTGGTGGAATATCGAGGCGGCCGAGTGGCGGGTCGCGCGTTTGCCGGAGCGTGCGCTCACCGTGCTGCCTTCCGGCGACGAAACGCCGGTTAGCCCGGCAACGCCGGCAGTGGCGTCCGCGGTCGAGCCGGGGGAGGCAGTGGTCGAGACCGTGGACAGTGGTTTCTGGCGCCGCGTCGCCGAATTGCTCGGCGGTCTCTGGCTGGTGACGTTGGTCGGCTGGTGGTGGTCGTCGCGTCCGAAGCGCAAACCGCGCGCGCCGGAAACGGTGCCGTTGCACAAGCAGCAGGCCCGATGCCTCAAGGCGGCCCGCAAGGCGGCGCTTGCAGGCGACGCCAAAGCGGTGCGAAGCGCTTTGCTGGATTGGGGCCGCCTGCAGTGGCCGGACGATGCGCCGCGAAGCGTTGGTGCGCTCGCCACGCGCGTTTCCGCGCCGCTGGCCGGGGAACTGGAGGCGCTATCGAGCCTCAGCTACGGGCCGGCCGGTAGCGACTGGGACGGACAGAAACTCGCCAGGGCGCTGCGTTCGTTTGCGGTTCTGGCCGACGCCCGCGAAACGGACAGCGAACTGCTGCCGCCACTGATGCCGTCCGCCTGAAGCGTCAGGCCGCAGAGCGGGCGAGTCCCGTTACCAGCTTCCTGTATTCGGCATCGACGCCCACGGTTCCTGCGCCGGCAACGCGCCGCCTTTTTGCAACAATTCGATCGAGATATTGTCCGGCGAGCGCACGAAAGCCATGTAGCCGTCACGCGGCGGCCGACTGATCGTCACGCCCTTGTCCATCAGTCGCTGGCAAACCGCGTAGATGTCGTCAACGGCGTAGGCGAGGTGTCCGAAGTTGCGGCCTTCGCCGTAGTCTTCGGGGTCCCAGTTGTGCGTGAGCTCCACCTGCGCGTCCTCGTCGCCTGGCGCCGCCAGGAAGACCAGCGTAAAGCGCCCCTGTTCATTGTCCATTCGCTTCAACTCGACCAGCCCAAGGCTGTCGCAATAGAAGTCGAGCGACGCGTCGATATCGGTGACACGAACCATCGTATGGAGGTATTTCATCGTTACAATACTCGTCTAATTCTTTTAAGCGAGCAACCCTTGAACGACATCCGCGCCATTACGATCGACCTCGACGACACGCTCTGGGAGATTCACCCTGTCATCCATCGTGCCGAGCGGCGCCTGCGCGACTGGCTGGACGAGTTTTTTCCGAGGATGACGGCGATGTTTTCGCCGGAAGGCGTGCGCGAGCTACGGCGTGAGGTTGTGAATGAGCATCCGGATCAGTGTCATGATCTGACCTTCGTGCGGCGCACCGTCCTTGCCCGGATGGGTATTGCCGCAGGTTATTCCGAATCGCTGGTCGATGACGCGATGCAGGTGTTCGACGATGCGCGTAACACGGTCGACATCTTCCCTGAAGTTCGGCCTGCGTTGCAGGCCTTACGCCGCGACTATGTGCTGATCGCGGTGACCAACGGCAATGCGAACCTGCAGAAGATTGGTATAGGCGACCTGTTTCACGATTTTGTATCGGCGCGAACCGCAGGTGCTGCAAAGCCAGCGCGGCAAATCTTCGACGTGGCCGTCAGCGCCGGCGGCGCCGCCGCGCACCAGACCCTGCATGTTGGCGATCACCCTGAGTTCGATGTCCAGGGGGCGCATGCCGCCGGTTTGAAGGCGGTCTGGGTCAATCGAAACGGGGATGAGTGGCCGGCGGCGCTGCGGCGGCCGCATGCTGTTGTCAACCATGTCGGCCAGCTAGCCGCAATTCTTGCTTCCGGGCGGCGATGATCAACCACCCGCTGATCTTGTACGTCCCAGGGTTGCTGCCGAAACCGGAGGCCGGTGTCCACCGAGACGCACTGCTGCGCTGCCTGGTCGCCGGTGTGCGCCGCAAGGATTCACATCTCGCCGACGAGCTCGCGGCAAATGACCACTGTTTCGACATTGTTTCCTGGACGTACGATTTTTACGGCGAACACCGGGATTTCGCGATCGATGCGTCGGCGGTAGAGGCGGTTATCGCCCAGCGGCAGGCAACGGACCAGGACATCCTGCAAGCATCGACGCCACGCCGCCGCGCGGCGCGCTGGCTGTTCGCGCTGGCCGATCTACTGCCCTTCCTGATCCCGCACGTGGCGAATGAACGGATGGAGCTGCACTTGCGGGACCTGAGGCGCTACCTGGGCAATCGCAACGAGATCGCCGAACACGTGCGGCAGATGCTCAAGCTCGCGTTGCGAGCGGCGGCCGAAGCCGAAAGGCCGATACTGTTAGTGGCGCACAGCATGGGATCGGTGATCGCTTACGAGGCCCTTTGGCAGATGAGCCGTAGCGAGCAGGATTCGATCAGCATCGATTTGCTGCTTACGATGGGCAGCCCGCTCGGCCAGCGCTACATGCAGAAACGCCTCGTCGGGAGCACTGAATCCGGGCCACGCCGATACCCCGACAACGTTCGTCGCTGGATCAACCTGACTGCCGTGGGTGATTTGACAGCGATTGATCCGGACCTTGGCGACGACTTTGCGGAGATGACGCGGCTCGGCCTCGTCGACACGATCGAAGACCACGGCGTGCAAAACTATTTCAGGTTGAACGGAAAACTCAATGTGCACTCCGAATACGGCTACCTGGTCAACCCGGTTACCGCGGGTATTGTTACCGACTGGTGGCGATCCGTGTGGTCGAAGTGAGGCCGACGGCCTGCGGGCAAGCGCTGGTTGCGGGATGCCGCCGCCAGGCCGTCAGGAGGTTCGGGATCAGGTCGGTTCGAGATTCGGCCGAATGACAATATCGATGCGCCGATTGCGAGTCCGGCCCGCCACCGTCTCGTTGCTCGCGATCGGCCGCGTCTCACCGTAGCCGGTCGCGATAAGGCGGTACGTCGGAAGACGCATTGCGTTGATCATGTATTGCTGTACAGACTCGGCGCGCTCCTGCGACAGGGCCTGGTTGAAGTCGTCGCCACCATGTGAATCGGTGTGGCCCTCGATAATCAGCTCGCTTCGCGGGAAGACATCGATGGCCTTTTCGACTTTGGCGAGCAGATCGAAACTCTCGGGCTTGATGTCCGAAGCACCGCTGTCGAAGGTCAGGCCGACGAGACGAAGTATGATGTTGTTACCCTCGCGAAATACGCGTGCTTCGTCAGAAGTAAACATCTTCTCGACCTGTTCGAACTGCTGCTTGACCCGCGCCTGTGCCTCGAGTCTCTGGATGAGGGCGGCACGTTCGGCCGTTGCACCGCCGAGACGCTCATCGAGCGCGCTCAATTCTTCCTCCATCTCGGCCAGCCGTATCTCGTTCTCCGATTTTTCCTGTTGCAGGCTCTGATTCTCGTTGCGCAGGTTTTCGATGAAACTGACCAGGGAAGCGGCAAGCCTGTCGGGTCCATCTTCCATGTCCGGTGAGATATCGGCTGCGCCCGCGATGTCGCGCATTGGCGCTTCCCAGTTCAGCACCAGCACCTCGGCGGATAAATCCCGGTCGCGCACCTTGCGAACGATCTCCGACAGGTAGATGGCGTGCTTGGCCTCATAGTTCGCCTGTTTTGCCAGGCTCCTTGGCAGATCCGTGTCGTAACGGTTTTCGTTGAGCTCCCGATCAGCGTCAGCGAGCAATTGCTTGGCCTTGCCGAGCGTGATCGGCGCATAACGACCGACCCGGGCTCGATCTGCTTCGGCCAGAAGCCGCCGTGTCTCACTGAGATACTGGGCTTTGATTGCAACGAGTTCGGCATCGCGATACAGGCCTATCGCCTCGATATCCCGGCGCTTCGATCCTTTGAGATCGCCGCGTTCGAGCAGGCTGATTGCTGCCGCGAACTTTTCCTGCGCGTCCTGCCAGATCTCGGCGGCCAGTTCCGGTGCGCGGGCATTGGCGGCGTCCTGGCGGCTCTTCATGACCTGGGCCAAAGCCGTACTGGCGAGTTCGGCCGCTTTGGCGGCCGCGTCGAAATACTGAGCCGCGTCGGCGGCATTCGAACGTACTATCTCGATGTTGCGGCCGCGCTCCAGCGCGTCTTCAGCGTCGCGATACTCACGCATGCCGCGCTCATAGTTCCGCGGTGACAGCAGTTCCGCGTTGGCAGCCTCGGCGGCGGCTTTCGCGGCATCGGCTTCTTTGAAAAACGTGTTGCGAAGTTCGTTCTGGGCCTGGACGCTGCCCATCGCCAACAACACCGTAACCATCAGGACACATCTTGCGAATCCCGTTCTTGCGGCCATTTGCTTGTTTCCTAAGCTGCTTAATTAAAGGCGACCGCCCCAGAGACAGGCGGTTGATTGCCAATATTACATATGCTGCGGCCTGAAATCTGTGCGCCGTGTCCATGATTTCTGCAGTTCTTCGGATCTGACGCCGGCCCAGCGCTGCCGATGATAAGGGAATTAGCTCTGCATTTCATACACTTACCAGTCGATCCCCGGATTTGTGCGCTGGCTCACAGTCTCTTACAAAAGCCGGGGGTAGTCTTGAGCCATGTCCGCTAAGTACTACACGCAATTCGTATTGACCGACGCTCAGTATCGCGGCGGCAATGAATTCAGCGGTGTCATCGAACTTAGCCATCCGATGGACCAGTACACGGATACACGGGACATAGAGGCAATACTGGCGCAAAATTTCGACCTGCAACAGAGCGCTGTCAAGCTCGTCAGCTGGTCAAGACTGCACTGAAGTTCTCCTGGCGCACCAACGATTCCCCCTGATTCTCCCGGCTTCGGCCGGGATTTTTTTGCCGGGCTTGTTTGGAGCGCGGCTTTGACCGTTGCTACAATGCCTGCCCTTTCACATGTGCCTGGCTGAATCCGGATGAACAGCACGGACAAACAATTTCGCGGCATTCCAATCGTACGCAGCGGCAGCAAGTACCGAACCGGCGAGGGTTTCTCGGCGATAAAGAACGGCGTGAAGCACAATCAAAATGCAGAACCGTTCGTCAGCGGGCAGAAGCCGGCTTGGCTGCGGGCGAAAATGCCGACCGGCAAGGGCTATTCCCGGACGCAGCAGATCGTAAAAGAGCAGCGCCTCAGTACTGTCTGTGAAGAGTCGATGTGCCCCAATATCGGCGAATGCTGGAATGCGGGCACGGCCACGATCATGGTGCTTGGCTCAGTCTGCACGCGAGCCTGCCGCTTCTGCGCGGTGGACACGGGTAACCCGAAGGGCTGGCTCGATGCCGAGGAACCTGCCAATACGGGCCGCGCGGTCAGGCTCATGGGTCTCGAGTACGTCGTCATTACGTCGGTCGATCGTGATGACCTTGCGGACGGCGGGGCATCGCATTATGCCGCCTGCATTCGCGCGATAAAGCAGCAAAATCCGAACACGGCAGTCGAGGCGCTGACGCCCGATTTCAACGGCGTGAAAGAACATGTCGAATGTGTCGTCGATTCGGGTCTCGACGTCTTCGCGCAAAATGTCGAAACAGTGCGTCGGCTAACGCATCCGGTACGCGATCCGAGAGCCGGTTACGAAAAAACGCTGCGGGTACTCCGGCATGCCAAGGAGTTTCGTCCCGATGTCCTGACAAAAACGAGCCTCATGCTCGGCCTTGGCGAACGCGACAACGAAATCATGCAGACAATGGACGAACTACGCGATGCAAAAGTGGATATCCTGACGCTTGGCCAGTATCTGCGGCCGACGCCGAATCACCTCGCGGTTGAACGTTACGTGACGCCGGAGGAATTCGAGGCCTTTCGTCGCGAAGGTCTCGACAAGGGATTTCTCGAGGTTGTTGCCGGCCCGATGGTGCGGTCGAGCTACAGGGCAGAGCAGGTGCTGCAGAAGAATAACGTCGGCCTCGCCGTTTAAGACAGACATCGGGGTCGCCCCGGATCCGGAATCATTATGAGTCAGTTTTTTGCCGAATACGGCCTGTTTCTTCTAAAGGCCATTACTATCGTTGCGGCCATAGCCGCTACGCTCATCATTGTCGGCACAGCCGCGGCCTCGGGGCACAAGGCGAGCCAGGAGATGCTCGAAGTCGAGAGCCTCAACAAGAAGTACCGGAATCTCGCCAGCTCATTGCGCAAGGCGGTGACGACGAAGAGCGAGCAGAAAAAGGCGGCCAAACAGGAAAAGCAGCGTGAAAAGGCCGAGGCGAAAGCGGCTGAGTCGCGGCCGCGAAGTTTTGTTATCGACTTCAAGGGAGACTTGAAGGCGACGGCCGTTTCGTCGTTGCGCGAGGAAGTCAGCGCAATCCTTGAAATCGCGGGCCCGGACGACGAGGTAATCCTGCGGCTCGAAAACCATGGCGGCGTCGTGCATGAACATGGACTTGCCGCCTCGCAGCTTGCCCGTATTCGCGATCGCGAGATACCGCTCTATGTGTGTGTCGACAAAGTGGCTGCAAGCGGTGGTTACCTGATGGCCTGTGTTGCAACGAAGATTTACGCTGCGCCTTTCGCGATTCTTGGTTCGATCGGTGTGCTCGCGCAAATACCGAATTTCAACAGGATGCTGGATAGCCACGGCGTTGACTTCGAGCAGATCACGGCCGGTAAGTACAAGCGGACAGTGACGATGTTCGGTGAAAATACCGATGAGGATCGCGCCAAGCTGAAAGAAGAGCTCGAGGACGTTCATTCGCTGTTCAAAGGTGCCGTCGGCCGGTATCGGCCCGGCCTCGACCTCGACAAGGTCGCGACAGGGGAACACTGGTATGGCACTCGGGCGCTCGACCTGGGCCTGGCCGACGAGATCAGGACCAGCGACGAACTGCTGTCCGAGCGAGCCGCGGATCGGGATCTCTATACGCTGAGCTACAAGATCAAGCAGCCGCTGCAGAAAAGGCTGATGGCCAATATCGACGGCGTGCTGGAAAAAGCGGACGCGACGACCTGGCGGCGCCGATTCGAGTCTCGCCTGCCTCGCTAGGGACGGAACCGCTGCCGGCGGTTTTGGTCGAAAATTCGTATAATCCTGCCAACCGCGGATCAGATCTCGCGCGGTTCGAGGTGTCTTTATGAAATCGCAAGGCCTGAGAAGTATTTTAATGGTCGTGGCTCTAGCGCTGGTTGCCGCCACGAGTACGTCGCCGGCGTCCGCCGATGCGGGGCCGAACCGGCTATCGGACGATGAGATCGCGGCCGAAGCGGCGCGGCAGTTCGCCGAAATGAAGGCCTCTATGCCGCTGATCACGGACCGCGCCACGATTGACTATATCGCCTGTGTCGCCAATGCCGTCGTGCAGGTGCTCGAACCCGAATACCGGGACCTGCCCTGGGAGATGGCCATTTTCGACGATGATTCGGTCAACGCCTTCGCGATGCCGGGCGGCAAGATAGGCGTGATGCAGGGAATTCTCAAGGCCGCGCAGAATCAGGACCAACTCGCCGCCGTCATCGGCCACGAGATAGCGCATGTCACTGCCGAGCACTCCAACGAGAGGGCAAACCGAACGAAGATCTCCGGCGTCGGCATACAGGTCGCGGCGGTGCTGCTGGGCGGCGGCAACCAGGGTGCGACCTATACAGCTTACGAAGCGCTGAATCAGGGTGTACCGCTGCTTGTCATGCTGCCGTTTTCCCGTAATCAGGAAAGCGAGGCCGACGTGATCGGCCTCAAGTACATGGCGCGCGCCGGGTTCGATCCGCGTCAAAGCGTACCGCTTTGGCAAAACATGCTGGGCGAGAGTGACAATGCGCCTTCGGAGTTTTTGTCCACGCATCCTTCCGGAGAGAAACGCATTGATTCCCTGATTTCCCAGTGGGGCGAGACGTTGCCGCTATACAATGAGGCCCTGCAGGCGGGCCGGAACCCGGACTGCCGTCAACCGTGATGGCGCAAAGTGCCGCATGCCCTGATTTCTGAACTGACCCGGACATGCGACGCGACACAGGCTGTCTTTTCGATTAGTGTCGCGCGGGCTTTTCTGCGAAGATTGCCGGGTTCGGTATCGGGCACGAGTCTTGATCAATCAGCGAATGACCATATTCCGCACTTCGCCGCTGCTGCTGCTGGTGCTGCTTGGCGGTTGCGCAACCCTCGAGGATTTTCTCGACGGAATGCGCACCGACAGCGCAGCGCAGCGCGTGCCGCTTGCGGAGAGGCCGATCAAAGAGCCGATTCCGCCAAATCATTTCACCCTCGCATCACCGGCCCAGTCCGTCGTCGGCGTTCCGCAGATTGTGTTCGCGCGGCACGAGGATACCTTGTCCGACCTCGCGCGCACCTATGGCCTCGGTTTCGACGAACTGAAGGCAGCCAATCCAGGCGTCGACCCATGGATGCCCGGTGCCGGAACGCCTGTCCTGCTGCCAACGCAGTTCGTTTTGCCCGACGTGCCACGTGAGGGCATCGTGCTGAATATCGCGTCCAAGCGCCTGTTCTACTTTCCGCCCGTGCCTGAGGGTGAGCCGCAAGTGGTGAAGACCTATCCGATCGGTATCGGCCGCGTCGGCTGGGAGACGCCGCTCGGTGCGACAAAGGTCGTTTCCAAAGCGACCGACCCGCACTGGTACGTGCCCCTGTCGGTGCGCCGTGAACACGCCGAAATGGGCAACCCGTTGCCCGCCGTTGTTCCGCCCGGGCCCGACAACCCCCTCGGTGCCCACGTACTCAAACTCGACATGCCCGGCTACCTGATTCACGGCACCAACCAGCCCTATGGCGTCGGCATGCGGGTCAGCCACGGTTGCGTGCGCCTTTATCCCGAGAATATCGAGTTTCTGTACGAGCTCGTTGAGGTCGGCGAATCAGTGCAGATCATCAACGAGCCATTCCTGATCGGGCAGCTCGATGGCGAGATTTTCTTCGAGAGCCATCAGCCTCTCGAGGATGATCCGGTCAATCCGGCGGACCGGCTGGACAACCTGTTCGCGCGCCACGAAGAGGCCGCGGTGATTCGCTTCCGGCAAAGCGACAAGGACCATATGCGGGCGCTGGCGAGCGTGGCCACCGGCGTGCCTGCGCGAGTGTCACAGCACGATGCGGACGAGGTTCTCGCTCGTGTGGTACGGGTTCGCAATACCGTCGAAGAAGATCCGGAGGCGCCGACGTTGTCGGAAGTACGCGAGATGATTGACGAGGCCGTTCGCGAAGGCGAGGCCATGTGAGCGAGTGGCTCGACCTGATGCTCGACGAGGTCACGCGCAAGCAGCGCGAGACCCGGGAAGCAGCCGCGGAACAGCAGCGTCGCTCTCAGCGCGCCGACGACGAAAAAGAGGAAGCGCCTGATCAGTCGAAGTAGCGGCGAAATTCGTCCGGGAGCCTGACACCGTCACCCGGATTTTCGGTCGTCGCGGGCAATGGCCGCGAATTGTAGGTATTCCAGAAGAGCAGTGACTGACCGGCCAGCTCGGGCTGCCGGACATCGTGCAGCAGTGCTGCCATCGCCTTGCCGCTGTAGGTCGTATCGAGCGTCAGGCCGAGCTGTTCCCGGGCAATGCCGATTGCCGCGTCAGTGGCCGCGTCGCTTCGCGCATAGCCGCCCGCGAAGAATTCGTCCCGAAACCGGATCCTGCTTTTCTGCACGAGATCGGCGGGGATCGTGGCATCCAGGCGACGCATCAACAGCGCTGTTTTGACCATCAGCCGCTGCAAGGCCCGATGATTCGCGATCCAGTCCGGCGAAACGCGAACGGCATGGACCTCCGTGTGCAGGCCGGCCAACGCCAGGCCGAGTGCCAGTCCGGCCGCGGTGCCCATCGTGCCTGTAGCCACGTACAGGCGATCGGGCGATTCGGCCGCGCCTGAGGCCAACTGCTCAGCCAGTTCGAGACCGGCGTTGACATGACCGAGCACGCCGAGCCAGCAGGTTCCGCCCATCGGGATGACCCAGGTTTTCTGGCCCGCCAGGTGCTTTCGCAGCGTGGCGATGCGCTGGCGACGGCTGCCGCCGTAACGAACGATCTCAGTACCAATCCGCAGGTGCATGTTAAGCATGATTGCAGCTTGCGGCGTTCTTGACTGGTGCGACAGGAAACAGACGCTCTCGAATTGTTGCGCGGCTCCGTACAAAGCCGTCGCCAGCGCATGGTTGGAGGCAACCGTACCGAATGTCGCTACGCGCCGGGCATTTCGATCACGAGCGCGCTGCAACAGGTACTCGAGTTTACGTACCTTGTTGCCGCCATACAGCGCCGCCGTCAGGTCATCACGCTTGATGGCGATGGGCACTGCGTCGGCCCCGTGGGGCAATAACCGGACTTCCAGTGGCGTTGGCAAATCCGCAAGCCGCAGGCTGGGCACGCGCGCTGCCAGGCGAGGAAACGCATCACTCAAATGATCGGTCATTCGTTGAATAGTATCTAATTCAATAGCATATGGCGCGGCCACTGATTAGAATGGTTGCACGACAATCTGACTGTTGCGGAGATGAACTTGTCAGATGTACTTGATCGTGGCATCACGGTCACCGAGTCGGGGCCGCTGGATCAGCCTATCGATGTATCTCGCGAGACCACGGCTGCATTTGTCGGACGTGCGCTCCGCGGTCCCCTGAATGAACCGATACTGATCACCAGTTTCGGCGACTTTCGTCGCCGTTTTGGCGAGGTGTGGTCGCGTTCCAGTCTTGGCCCGGCCGTGCAGCAGTTTTTCGAACACGGCGGCACGCGCGTCTATATCGTTCGGGTCGCGAACAGCGCGCGCGGCGCAATGGTCTGCCTGCCGGCCAGCGGGTCGGCGCTGTTGCTGCGAGCACTGGAGCCCGGATCGACCGAGCGCATACGTGTTGCAGTCGACTATGACGGTATCGATGCAGCCGACGAAGAACGCTTTAATCTGACGCTGCAGCGGGTCAATGCCGCGAACGGGCTCGTCAGTGACCAGGAATTATACCGTCATGCAAGTTTCCGCTCGGAGAGCGACAACTACATTGCCGACCTGATGCTGTCGTCGACGCTCGCGCGTGTCGTACCGCCCTGGCCGACACACCGTCCCGAGGCGACCTCGTCGGATGTCAACGTATCGATCGATTCTGCCTACGTGCTGCACGCACAGGACGGAACGGATGGCCGGGAATTGTCGGACTACGATCTCGTGGGTTCGCGCAAGTCCCGGTCCGGTTTGTTCGCACTGCAGGGCGTTGAGCGATTCGACATACTGTACTTGCCGCCGCCAGGCAGGGGACGGGATCTCGGACCGACGTCGGTTCTTGCCGCGGAGCGCTTTTGCCGCGAGCGGGGGGCGATGTTGATCGTCGATCCGCACAGTGCGTGGTCTGATCGCGCAGACGCCATCAGGAGCATCAAGGAACTCGGCTACGCGAGCCCGAACATGATCGGGTACTTTCCACGCATGCGGTATCGTGGCGACAGGGACGGACCGACGCGCGCCGTGGGCGGCGCCATCGCCGGATTGCTCTGCAAGCTGGACAGAAGTCACGGTGCCTGGCAGGAACCCGGATCGCCAGGGCTCGCATTTAATCGTGGTCTCGTGCCGGCCGTATCGCTCGACGATGCGGGCGGACTGGCCCTGGCCCGCGCGGGTGTGAACAGCATCGGCCCCGGTACGCGAGGTATGTCACGATTCTCGGCTACGGTAACGATGGGCCGCGGCAGCGAATCGCGGCGTGAATTTGCGAGTTTGCCCGTGCGACGCCTGTGCCTGCAGATAATTCATGCGATTGACGAAGCGACGCGGCTGGCCGCGTATGGACCTGGCGACGCAGCCACGCTGGCGCGAATCCGCAGCAAGATTACGGCGTACTTTTCAGCTCTGGCCGACATGGGCGCCTTGCAGAATGACCGGTTCAACGTACAGTGCGAGGCAGGACTCGGCGCCGAGGGTCGCGGCATCGCCAAAGGCATCACGATCCTGATCGAGTTTCAGCCGGCAGGTTGCGATCAGCCTCTGGCCATCACGTTGCAGCAGACAGTTGCAGGCTGCAGGCACACTGCCTGATCATGAAACTTGATCGCTTCATCCGGGGCGCGATCGCGCTGTTGATTTTGCTGGTCTTCATCATTGCGATAGCCGCGCTGCTGTTCGTTACCGAATCAGCGCTTAATGTCTGGGATCGGCTGATCGAGGGTCCCCGCTGGCTGTTGTTCGGCTACCTGGTCGTAATGGCGTTACTCGCCGGTCTCGCCCTGTGGTTGATCTGGCGCCTCGTTGTTCGCCGCAAAGTCGGGCCGGGTCGCGCCAAGCCAGCAAACAAGCTGACGCGTTCCGAGATTGAGCAGCGTATGCGTGCGGCCGAGGCGGTTGGTGTCGACACCAGCGAGGTGCAGAGGGAACTGACGGAACTGGCGTCACGTCAGCGCGCCGGCTCGGTCCATCTTTGTTTTTTCGGCGAAATCAGTACCGGTAAGAGTTCATTGATCAAGGCCCTGGTTCCTGCTGCCGACGTCGCCGTGGATGTGGTTGGCGGATCGACCACCGATGCCCGGCACTACCGCTGGCGCGGCAGCGGCGGTGCCGAGATCTTGCTCACGGATGTGCCGGGAACGGGCGGACATGAGGCAGGACTCGACGAAGTCGCGATCGAGGAGGCGCGGCGCTCGCACGTTGTCCTGTTTGTCTGCGACGGTGATCTGACGCGCGCGGAAGCCGACGTAGTCAGACGCTTGCTGGCGCTAGGCAAACCGCTGGTGCTGGTGCTGAACAAGTCCGATCGCTTCGATGTCGAGGAGCAGGCCGCGCTGATGCAGCGCCTGCTCGAACGCATGGACGGCCTGGGCGGAACGATCTCGCGTGACCGAGTGGTAGCCGTGTCGGCCGGCGGTGAAATTGATGTCATCGAGCGCAGCCCGGATGGCTCGGAGAACGTCTCGCGGCGCCGGCGTCCGGCGGACGTCGGCGTGCTGGTCGTCGCGATCAATCGACTGCTCGCGGCAGATGCCGAAACGATCGATGCACAGCGTGAGCGGGCCGTCTTTCGGCTCGCGGCTGACAAACTGGCTGAGGCGGAGTCCGAATACAGGGTTCAGCGCTCGGAGCAGATCATTCGCAGTTCGACGCGCAAAGCCGTCATCGGCGCACTTGCCGCTGTAAGCCCCGGTACCGACGTATTGATCCAGGGCTATATCGGCACGGCAATGACACAGGAGCTGTGCAAGCTCTATGGCGCTGCGCCCCGGGATCTCGATATCGAGGAATTCCTGAACCTGAGCCAGAGTCGTGTCGGACGGGCATTGCCGCTATCGCTCGCGGTCGCCGGAAACGGGCTGAAAGCGTTTCCCGGCCTTGGCACTGTCGCGGGCGGGCTGGTGCACGCGGTCGCTTACGGCCTTATCTTCGATGCGCTTGGCCGCAGTCTCGTGCTCACATTATCCCGGCACGGTAAGCTGTTACCCGAGGCGGCCGCGAAGGAATTCGAGGAAGGCATCAGTGAATATTTTCAAGCGGGCGTTGTCCGCGTTGCCAAAATGGCCCTGGACCAGGACGGCGGTAAAGACTGACGTTGGCGATGGTGGTTCCGACCATCTGACGCTGGCGCGGGAGAGTCTGCGCGAATTAGTCAGCGATTCGCGTCTGCCCGACGGCGTGCGCGAGTCTCTCGCGAACGACTATGCCGCCGTTAAGGCCATGCTGGAAAAACTCGAGCACGGCCACTTGCACCTGGCTGCTTTCGGTCGCGTCAGCACCGGTAAGTCATCGCTGCTGAATGCACTGATCGGCGAGGCGGTGTTTACGGTCAGTCCTCTGCATGGCGAAACGCGGCAGTCGTCGATGCGGCCCTGGAACCCGGTCGAAACCGGCGGCGTATACCTGATTGATACGCCCGGCCTCGACGAAGCCGGAGGCGAGCAGCGCGAGGCGATGGCGCGGGAGGTGGCGAGCAGGTCCGACCTCGTTATTTTCGTGCTGGACAGCGACATCACGGATACGGAGTTGGCGTCGCTGCGCACGTTGCTGGCGCAAGGTAGGCCGGTCGTCGTCGCCCTGAACAAGAGCGACCTCTTTACTGCCGATGAACAGCGGGCACTGCTGCAATCGGTGCGCGACAAGACGGCCGGCCTCGTTGCCGCCGAAAATGTACTTGCCGTGTCGGCTCAGCCGCGGCCGCAGACTGTCGTCGAAGTGAACGAGCGCGGCGAGGAGACGCTCAGGGACAGGGACCGCTCGCCGGAGATCGAGTCGTTGAGGCTGCGCCTGTGGGAGATTCTCGATACCGAGGGCAAGACACTGGCAGCGCTTAACGCGAGCCTGTTCGCGGCGGCTCTCAGCGATCAGGTCGGGCAGCGCATCCTTGCCGCACGCCGCGAACTCGGTGATCGGCTCGTGCGCACTTACTGCGTCGGCAAGGGCATCGCGGTCGCTTTCAACCCGGTGCCCGTTGCGGACCTGTTCGCGGCAGCCTTCATCGACGTCGGCATGGTCGTGCACCTGTCGCGCGTTTATGACCTGCCGCTCAGTCAGAAGGAAGCCGGGTCATTGGTCAAAGTGATTGTGGCCGAGTCCGCGGCTCTGATGGGCACCGTATGGGCGCTGCATTTTGTCTCGAGCGCTCTCAAAGTCGGCACCGTCGGCCTGTCGACGCTCGTGACGGCGGGTGCACAGGGTGCGATCGCGTACTACAGTACCTACGTCGTCGGCCAGGTCGCAGCGGAGTACCTGGGTAAAGGCAAATCGTGGGGCGCGGGCGGCCCGAAGCATGTCGTCCAACAGATTCTCGACAGCCTCGATCGCGACACGGTGCTTGCGGATGCCAGGCGTGAAATCCAGGCGCGCCTCGGCGTTGGCTGACGCGCAGGGCCGATGGACCGCATCGCACGCACACGCCGGATTCTGGACATGGTTCGCGAAATTCCGGAAGGACGCGTTGCGAGTTATGGCCAGGTCGCCGAACTGGCCGGGATACCGCGCGGGGCCCGCCAGGTCGGCCGGGCACTCGGGAGCCAGCCCGACGGGGACGACGTGCCGTGGCACCGCGTGATCCAGGCATCGGGCAGGATCGCTTTTCCCGAGGGCAGCGCACAGTATGATGAACAAAGCAGGCTTCTTAGGATGGAAAACGTTGCAATTGTCGCCGGCCGGATCGACATGCGGCAGTTTCGCTGGCAGCCCGATCTCGATGAGTTGTTGTGGAAGCCGACGCCTGCCTGGGACGAAGAGTGAACCGCAGGCCGGCGTGGTATCGTCGAGCGGCAGATTGTGCGGCAGGTCGCGTCGGCTCATAGCGGCGCAGAGAGCTTGATATGACCACAGTGATTTTTTCGCACGGCCAGGAAAGCGGCCCCTGGGGCACGAAGATTCGTGCGATGGCCGATACGGCGCGGGAGTCAGGTTGCGAGGCGGACAGCATCGACTACCGGGGCATTGCCGATCCGGCGGCGCGCGTTCGCAAACTCATCGCCGAGTGCAGCGGTATCCATGACAAGTTGATTCTCGTCGGCTCCAGTATGGGAGGCCATGTGGCCACGGCCGGGGCCGAGGCTGTCGGTGCGGCCGGACTGTTCGTGCTCGCTCCCGCCTATTTCATGCCCGGTTACGAAGACTTGACGCCGAACGCACCCGAACTGCCGCTCGCTATCGTGCACGGCTGGCGAGATGATGTGGTGCCGGTCGAGAACAGCATCCGGTTCGCGGCTGCCTGCAGAGCGGAACTGCACGTGATCGACGGCGACCATCGACTGACCGAGAACATCGACGAAATCAATTACTATCTGAAACGATTCATCCAAAGAATCTGACAAATGAACGCGGGTAGAGGAGAAAGTTCAATGCGAAATTGGCTGATATTTGCGGCGCTCGCACTGGCGGGTTGCGGGGGTGGTTCGGATGACTCGCCGACGATGGGTGATGTCATGGACGAGGTCGAAGAGGCGGCTGAGGAGGTCTCTGAATCCGTGTCCGACGCTTACAACGATATGCTCGAAGAGGCCGAGGAAGTCGAAGAGACGCTGCAGGAAGCCGCGGACGAACTCGAACAGGCGCTCGATGAGGCGACAGACCCTTAGGCGTCGGTGCCAGCGTCGAGGCAATCCTAAATTGCTCTAAAAATCAATACTCTGCCATCAGCGCTTTTTCGCTAGACTGATCCGCGATGTATATCTTGGGAATCATGTTCAGGCCGTTCTACTGGCTGGCCGGCAAACTGTTCTCGGTTTGGGCGAGGCCGGCGATACAGCCGGATTCGCCGGCGGAACTGATCGACGACAGCGGTGGTGCTGTCTGTTACGTGCTGGAGAACGGTGGGTTGGCCGATTTGCTGGCGCTCGAACGCGCCTGCGCCCAGCACGGCTTGCCGTCGCCGACCGGGTCCTTCGAGTTCTGCGGACAGCGCTTCTCGCGTCGCTTGATAGTGCTCCGGCCGCTGCAGGGCTTTGTGTTCCGGAGGCCGGTTCCGACCGGGTCCCGCCGATTGCGGCAAGTGATTGAATCGGCGGAAGGCAACGGCGAAAACCTGCTTCTTGTTCCGGTTGCGATCTACTGGGGGCGTTCGCCCGACAAGGAGTGGTCGCTATTCAAGTTGCTGTTCTCCGAGAACTGGGATGTGGTCGGTCGCACGCGCAAGTTCTTCACGACCGTCGTGCTTGGGCGCAACACTTTGCTGCGATACAGCAAAGCTTTGCCACTGAATTCGATTCTGCAGGAGGGACTGGATCCGGCGATTGCGTTTCGCAAGGTTTCGCGCATTCTGCGCATCCACTTCAGGGAAAGCCGCGCCGCGACGGTTGGGCCGGACCTGTCGCATCGGCGTACGCTGGTCAACCAGGTACTGCTGGCGCCGGCGGTCCAGGCGGCAATCGGAGCTGAAGCGGCCGATGACCCGGCGAGCCGGGAAAAAGCTCACGAGAAAGCGCGCGAGTATGCGCTCGAGATTGCTGCCGACATCTCGTACCCGACGATCCGCATTATCGAGCGGTTCCTGAAATGGCTATGGAACCGTATCTACGACGGCATCGAGCTCAACCATGTGGAGCAATTACACGAGATCGCAAAGGACAGGGAAATCATCTACGTGCCCTGTCATCGCAGTCATTTCGATTACCTGCTGCTCGGCTATATTGTTTACGAACAGGGGCTGCACCTGCCGCACATTGCCGCGGGGATCAACCTGAACTTGCCGATAGTCGGTCGCATCCTGCGTCGCGGTGGTGCCTTCTTCCTGCGCCGCAGTTTCAGCGGCAATCGACTGTATGCGGCTGTTTTCGACGCCTACATCCATCAAATCCTCGTGCGCGGCCACTCGATGGAATACTTCATCGAAGGCGGCCGCAGCCGCACGGGTCGCCTGCTGGCACCGATGGGCGGCATGCTGGCGATGACCGTGAACTCCTACATCAAGGACCCCAAGCGGCCGCTTGCATTTGTACCGGTTTACTTCGGTTACGAGAAGCTGATAGAAGGCGACTCTTTCATCAACGAGCTCGAGGGTGCAGAAAAACAATCGGAGTCTTTGCTGGGCCTGATTCGTTCAGTCAAAGCGCTGCGGGAGAATTTCGGGCGCGTGTACGTCAACATCGCCAGGCCGATCGAACTAGAACCGCTTCTCGATGGGCTGCACCCGAACTGGCGCGAGACGTCCACCGAAAACGGTGATCGTCCTGACTGGCTCAACGACACCATCGACGGGCTCGGCCAAAGAATAATGCGCGAGATCAACGCGGCGGCAGCCGTTACGCCGATCAGCCTGCTTGCTTACGTATTGCTCGCGACCCCGAAACAGAAAATGGGTGAAAAGGAGCTCGTCTCCCAACTGCAGCTCAGCATGGACCTGCTCAGGACATTTCATTATTCGGACCGCGTTACGGTACCTGACTGGAGTCCACAGGAGATCATCGCGCACGGTGAGCAGCTCGACGTCGTCAGCCGCAGCTCCCATCCGATGGGCGATGTCATCCACATGGCCGAGCGTACGGCCGTGCTCATGACCTATTTCCGCAACAATATTCTGCACCTGCTCGCCGTGCCGGCATCGGTCGCCTGCTGCTTCATTCAGGGCAGACAGCTCGAGCACACTGAGCTGCAGCGCCTGATCAACCTGATCTATCCCTTCATGTACAAAGAGCTGTGTCTGCAGTGGCCGGATCATGAAATCGACGACGTGACGTCGGCCGCGATCACTGCGCTGGAACGCAAGCAGCTATTGCGCCGCCAGGGTGAGAGTTTGCTCGTCCGGCCGCCGACCGGATCGGCAAAGGCTTACCAGCTGCTGATGCTTGGCCAGACAATGGTGCCCATGCTGCAGCGCTTCTTCCTCGTCATCGCGCTCCTCGTGCAGCACGGATCGGGCACGTTGACGCGGGCCAGGCTCGAACGATTGTGCCAGTTAAGCGCCGAGCGATTGTCGATGATCTACGGGCTGCACTCGCCGGACTTTTTCAACAAGACCTTGTTCCACGACTTCATTCGCAAGCTGCAGGAACAGGATGTCCTGCGCCGTAATACTGACGGGTTTCTCGAGTTCGACGAGGGTATCACTGATATCGGCAAGGATGCGCGCCTCGTGCTCGGCGAGGAAATTCGCCACAGCATCCTGTCCCTGACGGTCCCGGCGGATAAGGCCGACGAATGAACGTCGTGTCGTTCTACCGGTTTCTGGAGCTGCCGGATCCGCCCGGCTTTCGAGATCGCCTGCAGGCCGTGTGCCAGGAGCAGGGGTTGTTGGGTACGATACTTGTGGCTGTCGAGGGCTTCAACGGCACCCTTGCGGGAAGCGAGGGTGCGATCCGGAGCGTGTTTGCGTGGCTCGAAAACGAACTGTCGCTGCCGGTGCCGATCGAGGGCCGCTGGACCCATGCAAGCGATGCGCCTTTTCGCCGCATGCGCGTGAAGGTGAAGCAGGAAATCGTCACGCTCGGCAGAACCGACATACTGCCGCATCAGAAGACCGGTACCTATGTGGCTCCCGCCGACTGGAACGCGCTGCTCGATGATCCAAACGTGCTGGTTATCGACACGCGCAACCGTTACGAGGTAGAGGTAGGCACTTTCCCTCGCTCGATCGATCCGGGCACCGACAGTTTCCGGCAGTTTCCGGATTTTGCGCGGGAGTTGGCTGCGGCCTCTAAAGACCGGCCGCTGGCGATGTTTTGCACCGGTGGAATTCGCTGCGAGAAGGCGACTGCCCTGATGCTGGAGCTCGGTTTCGACGAGGTCTACCACCTGCAGGGCGGGGTGCTGCGTTACCTGCAGGAGATGCCGCCGGAAGACAGTCGCTGGGATGGCGAGTGTTTCGTCTTCGATAAGCGCGTCGCGGTGGACCGGGATCTTGCTGAAGGCGGTTACGTGCAGTGCCACGCGTGCCGTCGTCCGCTATCGACAGAGGATCTCGCGGCGGCGGCCTACCGCGAAGGCGTATCCTGCCCGCACTGCATCGACGAGCTCGACGACGATCGCGCGGCCAGGCTCGAGGAACGTCGCAGGCAAGTCGATCTCGCCAGCCGGCGCGGGGAAAAGCATATCGGCCCAAGGGATTCATGACGTCTTCCGCGCCCGGGTGCAGCGATCGTGCCCGCCTTAGTGCTGTTACGCATCAAGATCCGGAATCAGCTCGCTTTCCAGGTTTGCGATCATGTCCTTGATGAGTAATTTCCGCTTCTTCAGCCGGCGGATACGCAGCTGGTCTACCATCGGGTCGTGCTGCAATCGATCGATAAGGTAGTCGAGGTCCCGGTGACTCACGCGCAATTCGCGCAGCCGCTGGAGCTGCTTGAACGATTCGGTATCGACTTTCTCGGTCATTCAGGGCGTACAGTACGTTCCGACTTCGGGCTTACTGCAATAGTAGCGCAGCGTGACCGCCATGCTACTCGTCGTCTGCCAGCAGCGCTAGCCAGTCGTGATCGGTCGGTCCCACGACCACGAAATAAGGATTGAGTATTTCAGATTTCTTATTATAAGACAGAGGGTTACCGTCAAGTTCCAGGACCTGGCCGCCCGCCTGTTCAACAACAGCCTGCGCCGCAGCGGTATCCCATTCCGACGTCGGTCCGAGGCGCGGATAGATGTCGGCCTTGCCCTCGGCAACCGTGCAGAACTTGAGTGAACTGCCCATCGCAACCATGTCCGCCGCGCCCAGCTTCTCGAGAAATGCGTCCAGGCTCGAGCCGCGGTGCGAACGACTGCCGACGACGCGAACCGGTTGGCTGCTGGACGTTGCAACGGCAATACGACTCGCTGCAGCGTTAGATTCCCGCAGCTCGGCGCCATGGCCTTCGCAGCCAATGTAGGTCTTGCCATGTACCGGGACGTGCACGACACCGAAGACGGGGCGGTTTGCCTCGATAAGCGCAATATTGACCGTAAACTCGCCATTGCGACTGACAAATTCCTTCGTGCCATCGAGCGGGTCGATCAACCAGTAACGTGGCCATTGAGAGCGTTCGGCGAAAGCCGGTAAACCGGACTCCTCGGAGATAATCGGGATATCCGGCGTCAGGTCGCGGAGACCGGCAACGATACGCCGATGCGCGGCAAGATCAGCCTGGGTCAGCGGTGATGCGTCGTCTTTGCTTTGAACGTCGAAATCGGTCGCGTAGACTTCCAGTATTGCCTTGCCGGCCTCTTCGGACAGCGCCGTTACGGGCTCGATAAGTTTCTCGAGATGCATATGAAATTCCAGTCGCCGAGTGGGGCGCGCAGTATAAAGCAGTGACATTCGATCCCAAAACAGCACTCGAGCAATGCGAGACACTGATGCTCGATATGGATGGCACGGTGCTCGACCTCGCATACGATAATTACATGTGGCTGACGCACGTGCCCGGGCGGTACGCGGACGAGCACGGACTGTCCCTGAGTGAAGCCCGGCATTACCTGTTTTCCAAGTTCGGTGCCGCCCAGGGTGATCTGACCTGGTACTGCCTCGATCACTGGAGCGAACGGCTGGGCCTTGATGTGATCAAGCTGCATCGCGACGAACACCATCGTATCGACTATTTGCCTGGAGCCCGGGAGTTTCTCGAGGTTGTGAGGGAACGGCATATTCGCGTGCTGCTGGTGACTAACTCGCACCCTGACACGCTGCAGCTCAAGGACGAGGTAACGGGTCTCAGCCAGTACTTCGACGGAATATACAGTTCGCATTCATTCGGCTTTGCCAAGGAGCGGCAGGAATTCTGGCACGCGCTGCAGGAGGAAGTCGGCTTCGATGTCGGGTCGACGATGTTCGTCGACGACAGCCAGCCGGTCCTGGAAAGCGCCGCTGTTTACGGGGTCGGCAAACTCGTCGCGATCACGCGTCCGGACACCTCCGAAGCCCTGCGCGAGGATGTCGAATTCGTTGGCGTCGAGGGCGTATCGGACATGCTGTAGGCGCCGCAGGTTCAAGCGCCCGTAACCACGCTGACCGCATGGGGTCAGCAGCGGTACTAGGTTTTGCGTGGTGGTGGCCGGCGGCCGCGTCCCGAGCCCTTGGCGGCGCCCTTCCTGCCCTGATGTGGGCCGGCCTGCCGGCGCGGCCTGTGTTTGGGCTTTATAAGCTCGGGCAGCAGCGCGGGGTCGTAATTGGCTACCGGGATCCTGTGACCAATGTACTCCTCGATTTCGGGCAGCGATACCGCGTAGGTTTCACAGCCAAAGCTGATCGCATCGCCCGCGGCTCCTGCGCGTGCGGTCCTGCCAATGCGATGCACATAATCTTCGGCCTCCTGCGGCAAATCGTAGTTAATAACGTATTGCACGTCAGGGACATGCAGGCCGCGCGAAGCAACATCCGTGCCGATCAGGACCGGTAACTCGCCACTCTGGAACTGCAAGAGCATTTTGAGGCGTTTTTTCTGCGGTACATCACCAGAGATGGCCTTGGCGTGAATGCCGTTGGTCTCCAGGTATGCTTCGACGCGCTCGGCTTCGCGCTTCATGTTGACGAAGATCATGATTCGTCCCGCGCCCATTTCGCGGATCAGTCCGACCAGCAAGGGCATCTTTTCCTCGTTCGACGGAAAGAAGATGGCCTGCCGGACCCGATCGGCGGTCACCTTGTCCGGTTCGATGCGGACGAGTTCAGGTTCGTTCATGTGCTCGTAGGCGAGCTCCATGACCCGGTGCGAGAGCGTTGCCGAGAACAGCATGTTGAGCCGCTCGTTTGGAGGCGGCAGGCGCCTGAGCAGGTAGCGAATATCCTTGATGAATCCGAGATCGAACATTCGATCCGCCTCATCGAGCACGGCGACCTCGACACGGTCGAGCCGGAAAACGCCCTGTTTGAGGTAGTCGATGATCCGCCCGGGCGTACCGATCAGGATATCGATGCCGTCCTCTATCGTGCGCCGTTGCTGCTCGTATCCGGTACCGCCGAAGGCCAGGCCGATCTTGAAACCGGTATGCTTGCCGAGCAGTTCTGCGTCGTTTGCGATCTGCACGGCGAGCTCGCGGGTTGGCGCAAGCATGAAGGCACGCGGTTGTTTCTTTTCGCCTTCGGGAGGGTTCGAGGCCAGCAGGCGCTGAAATGTCGCGATCAGGAAGGCTGCGGTCTTGCCCGTGCCCGTCTGTGCCTGGCCGGCGACATCGCCATTATCCAGCGCGATCGGCAGTGTGCTTGCCTGTATTGGGGTGCAAAACTCGAATCCGGCATCGCGAATGCCCGCCTGCACGGTCTCGTGCAGTGTCATGGAATCGAATCTGAGGTCGCTCAGATGGTCTGTTGTCATAGGAATAAGGCCGAAAAAGGGCAAATTAGGCTTGCAAAATGACTCGTGAAGCGTTCAAATTATGGAAACCGACGCGACAATCGTCGCACCCGCCAGTTTCGCAATCAACGAATCCAGATAGAAGCCGCGATTAAGCTGCGACATATTGCCTGATAGAGACGGCAGCGTCATCCACTTTAGATTGTTTGTTTCCCGGCAATGCAGGAAACGGACAGCACAACAATTATCATTTCATGCAATCCTAAGGAGGGAGTAGCCGGTGAGCGACAACATCGTGCACACCAATGACAGCGGTTTCGAAGCCGATGTACTGCAATCTGACAAGCCTGCGCTCGTCGACTTTTGGGCCGAGTGGTGTGGGCCCTGCAAGATGATTGAGCCTCTGCTTGTAGAGGTGGCAAACGAGTATGCCGATCGAATGTCGATCGTCAAACTGAATGTCGACGAAAGTCCGAATGTTGCGCAAAAATTCGGTATTCGCAGCATTCCGACACTGATGCTGTTCAAAGACGGCGCCGTACACGCGCAAAAGCTTGGCGCCATGTCGAAGTCACAATTGACTGAATTTCTGGAAACTAATCTGTGAGAGGGTACTTGGGTAATCAAACGAAAAGCCGGCCGCCTAAGTCCGGCAACAAAAGCAAGGGCAGCCCTAATCGCCGCCGCCGCCGTCGTCCATCGCAGGACGAATATCCTGACGATGATGAGAGCAGTTTAGAGGTTATTCCGCCGGAGCAGCTCGAGCAAAGCAAGAACATCATGAACCTGACCGAGCTGAAGACGCGCCCGGCTGCGGCACTTGTCGAGCTTGGCGAGTCGCTGGGCCTGGAGAATCTCGCCCGGCAGCGCAAGCAGGACATCATATTCTCGATTCTCAATGCGCATGCGAAGAATGGGGAGGATATCTACGGCGACGGCGTGCTCGAGATTCTGCAGGATGGGTTTGGTTTCCTGCGATCGTCGGACAGCTCGTACCTTGCCGGACCTGACGATATCTATGTCAGCCCCAGCCAGATTCGCCGTTTTGCGCTGCGAACCGGCGATACCGTTTCCGGCCTTATTCGCCCGCCGAAAGACGGTGAACGGTATTTTGCGCTGCTGAAAGTCGGGCAGATCAATCACGACTCGCCCGAAAATGCGCGCAGCAAGGTCCTGTTCGAGAACCTGACACCGTTATTTCCCAGCGAACGGCTCAAGCTCGAGCAGGGCAACGGCAGTACAGAGGACCTGACGGCCCGAATCATTGATATGGTCGCGCCGATCGGCAAAGGCCAGCGCGGCCTGATCGTCTCGCCGCCCAAAGCGGGTAAGACGATGCTGCTGCAGAACATCGCTTCAGCCATCTGCGCGAATACTCCGGACGTCGACCTGATTGTGTTGTTGATCGATGAGCGCCCCGAGGAGGTAACCGAAATGGAGCGCACGGTGCGCGGTGAAGTCGTGTCGTCGACATTCGACGAGCCGGCCAGTCGCCACGTGCAGGTAGCCGAAATGGTCATCGAGAAGGCGAAGCGGCTCGTCGAGCATAAACGCGACGTCGTTATCCTCCTGGACTCCATTACTCGTCTCGCGCGCGCCTACAACACGGTTGTGCCGTCGTCTGGCAAGGTCCTGACAGGTGGTGTCGATGCAAACGCGCTGCACCGGCCGAAGCGGTTCTTCGGTGCGGCGCGGAATATCGAGGAGGGCGGTAGCCTGACCATACTCGCGACCGCGCTGGTGGACACCGGCTCCAAGATGGACGAGGTCATTTACGAAGAGTTCAAGGGCACCGGTAACATGGAAATCCATCTTGATCGCCGCATTGCAGAAAAGCGCGTGTTCCCGGCGATCAACATCAACCGGTCGGGCACGCGCAAGGAAGAGCTGCTGACGGCGCCCGAAGAGCTGCAAAAGATGTGGGTGCTGCGCAAAGTCCTTCATCCGATGGATGAGCTTGCGGCCGTCGAATTCCTGCTCAACAAGATGCAGGATACGAAGACCAATTCTCAGTTCTTTGAGGCGATGAAGCGCTAACGAAGTACGCGATCGTCACCGTTTCCGGGGAGGCAGCCTGCTGGCTGCGCGATCCCCGGCAGGCATCCGGCTGGCGGGCGATGCGATTCATCGCGTCGTGCGCCGCGGCCCATCAGAAGCGACAGTTTTCAGCCATCGCTGCCCGTACCCTGCAAAGTTTCAATGCCGCTCGCTGTCACAGCCGCGCCTGAATCCGGGAGCGTTCTATTCACACCTTACGAAGCGGCCGGCGACGATCTCGTCGTATTCGAAGCGGCGATCCGGCCCCGGTAATGCGGCTAATACGGAGTCCGGCGGCCGGGTTTAGGGCGTAAAGTTGAGGGATCGAGCCGTTTTCAGGCCGTGCCGGGGCGAGTTCCACCTTCCTGCGACCGAATTTCCCGGCTTCCGCCGTCTAATGGTTCAGGGGCTGGGAGACAGCGCGCCATGCCGGTTTACCTTGACGATAAAAGGCTTGTAAAACAGCTACTTGGCGGTGATCAACGCGCCTTTGACCGGTTCTTCGAGGAGAACTTTGCGCGTCTGTATCGCTTCGCGATCGCGCGCCTGTCTGACGATCCGGAAGGCGCTCGCGAGGTCGCGCAGATTACGTTAATCCAGGCTGTCCGCAAGTTGCACACGTTCCGGGCGGAATCGGCCCTGTTTACCTGGCTGTGCGCGATTTGCCGCAACGAAATCAGTGATTGGCTGAGAAGGCAGGGGCGTTACCGCGAGCATATCGTGCTTGTCGAGGACTACCCGGAGGTGCGGGCGGCGGTGGACTCGTTGCGCGTTTCAAGTGAAGACAGTCCCGAGCGCCAGTACCAGCGGACCGAGAAGTTGCGCTTGATCCAGGTCGCGCTCGACCAGCTGCCCCCGAAGTACGGCAATGTACTCGAGTGGAAGTATGTCGAGGGTTATTCGGTAAAGGAGATTTCGACGCGGCTCGAGATCGGTACGGAGGCGACGCAGTCATTACTCGCAAGAGCCAAGCGCGCATTTGCCGATGTCTATTCAACAATGACTGGCGCCCTGGCTGCGCAGTCGAACACGGTGGTGAACTCATGAGTGATATTCGAAAGGAGCTGGCGGCGAGCGCCGATGATGCGGTTGAGGTGTTGCTGCAACAGGCCGCGCCCAGACTGTCGCCGCCAATTGTCGATGAGCGCCTGGTGCGCGAAGCCGTGCGTGCCGAGTGGCAAGCCGTGACGGGCAGGCGCAATGTGCGGCGGCGTATAGGCCATTTTGCGATCGCGGCGACTGTGCTGCTGGCGTTGGCCGCAACGTTCAATACGTTTCGAGTTGTCGGCGTGGTTCCGCAGCCGGTTGCGACGATCAGCAAGAGCCATGGCTCGATCTACCTGTTGGGTGAACAGTCCGAGCTTCACCAGCTTCCTGACCTGGCGTCGATCTCGGTGGGAGAGACCATCGTCACTGGTGGCGACGCAGGTGTTGGACTTGAATGGCACGGTGGCGGATCGCTGCGGATCGACGCCAATACACGAGTCGAGTTCCAGTCTCCGAATTCCGTTTACCTGCAATCCGGTCGTATATATTTCGACTCGCAAACGACGCAGCTGATCGCGGGCACGGCGGACAACTTGCGCGCGCCGTTTCACACCGCATCTGGATCGCCGCATTCGGACCCGGCGCTCGAGTTTGAGACGGTTCACGGGACCGTGACACATCTGGGCACTCGGTACATGACCTATAGCGATGAAGATACCTTATCGGTCAGTGTGCGTGATGGCGAAGTCGTGGTAGACGGGCCGTACTTCGATGGAACAGCCGTTGCGGGGCAGCAGCTCACGATATCAGGGACCGGTCGACCGGCGCTTGCGAATGTTGCCAGCTACGGAGGGGCCTGGGAATGGATCGAGGCGATAGCGCCCGCAGCCCAGCTTGACGGCAAGACCGTGCACGAGTTTCTGCGTTGGGTCAGCTATGAGACAGGCCTTGAGCTGAGCTTCGAAAGCAGCCTGGCGGAGCAGGTTGCAGACAGGGAACTGCTCCGCGGAACCGTGGAAACCGGACCGATGAATGCGCTGCGCGTGTGGATGATGGGGGTCGATCTCGATTGGCGCGTGGAGGGGGGAGTGATCTACGTGAACGTGATTGATTCTGACAGCGGCCGGTAGAGTTGCGCTTTTTACTGGCCGCATTGTTGTTGCTGCCGGTGGCTGTTCAGGCCGCCGACGGTCAGGATCAGCCCTATTCAGGACGGCCGGTTGCCGATGTTATCGACGAGTTCCGTGCGGCGGGCGAGCCGTTCGCTTACAGCACGAGCCTCGTGCCTGCTGATCTGCTTGTTATTGCAGAGCCTGATGCCAGCGCCCCGCTGGAAATCGTCAGGCAGATTCTGCGGCCGCACGGGCTGACGATACGGTCAGAGGCCGGCGTATACCTCGTGGTTCGCTACGATAGTGCGGAACTGCCCAGGGGCGGCATTCTGCTCTTCATCAAAACGCGGGCGAACGACGCACCCGTGCCGGGGGTCACCGTGTCGGTTGACCCGCGGCTCGATCAGTCGAACCGTGTCATGCCCGGCGTTTTCGAATATCCAAGCGTCGAGCCAGGCCGCTACGTATTCGACATCCAGGCGGACGGTCACCAACAGGTCAGGCGCGTCGTCGACGTCTGGCCTGGAGACACGACGATTGTCAATATCGGTATGGATGCCCCACAGTCGGAAATCGAGACGATCGCCGTTTCGGCGAGCCGTTACGAAATTTTGCGCGATGTGGCGACATCGCGCTTCGTGCTGGATCAGCGCACGATTCAAAATATGCCGGACGTCGGCGAAGACCCGGTCCGCGTGGCGCAACGTCTGCCGGGAGCCGCAGCCAGTGGTGCGTCTGCGAAAACACATTTTCGCGGCGGCGAGGACGGAGAGATCGGCATCATGCTGAACGGTCTGCAGCTCTTCGACCCGTTTCACGTTCGCGACTACCAAAGCATATTCAGCGCCATTGACGCGCGCGCGATCGAGGGCGTCGAGGTGTATACCGGGGGTTTCCCGGTCCGGTTCGGTGACCAGATGAGCGGATTCGTGCTGATGGAGTCGCTGGAGCCGCTTGAGTCGCGCCACTCAGAGATCGGCATCAGTGTATTCAACACATCTTTGCTGACGGCCGGCAAGAGCGTCGACAATCGATGGCTCCTCTCGGCACGACGCGGCAACCTCGACCTGGTTATCGACCCGCAGTTCGGTCAGCCGGCCTATTACGACGTATTTGGCGAGTTCGAGCACGATTTTTCCGCCGATGCGACGCTGTCGATCAATGCACTGTTCGCCGACGATGGCGTAAAGATCGTTCTGGAAAGCGAACCGGAGGAACTCGAACAGGTCGTGAGCGACACGCGCAACGCGCAGCTCTGGATTCAGCTGGAGAATCGCTGGTCCGAGGAATTGACGAGCAAGCTCGTGCTGTCGGCACTGTCATTCGATAATCGTCGCGTCGGATCGTTGAATGACGAGGAGAAGATCGTTGCGACGGTTTTCGATGATCGCAAGGTCGAACAGTACGGTTTTCGGCAGGACTGGACCCTGACTCACTCCGACAGCCACCTTGTGCAATGGGGCCTGGAGGCCGCTTACTCGACTGCCGACTATGACTACAGGAATGCGGCCGACTACTATGGGTTGCCGGCGTTGTATGAAGATCAGCCAGAGTCGATCAGCAATGCGCTTAGGGCATCGCCCGCCGGCGGCATCTACGCGATGTATTTCGCCGACCGTTGGCGAATTTCGCCGGCAACGATCATCGAGTGGGGGCTGCGCTGGGACGATCAGACCTACACGAACATATCGTCGGACTCGCAGTTGAGTCCCCGCCTGTCAGTCTTGCGAGCGCTCGGCTCGGACACGGAGCTGCGGCTCAGCTGGGGCCGTTATCACCAATCTCAGCCGATCAACGAGCTGCAAATAGAAGACGGAATCGCAAATTTTTGGCCGGCGCAGCGTGCTGATCATTTCATCGCCGGTATGCGACACCTTTTCCGCGATACCTATTCGTTGCGCATCGAGCTGTTTCACAAGGACATGCAGAAACTACGGCCGCGGTTCGAGAACCTGTTTGAACATCTTGGCCTGATCCCGGAGATTCTGCCAGATCGCGTGCGGCTGGACCCGAGCAGCGCCCGATCGTCGGGCATCGAGATCTCCCTTGACCGGTCGACCGGACCGTTGACGTGGTGGCTGTCCTATACGTATTCGGAGGCCACCGACCGAATAGGCGGCGATAACGAATTTCGCAGTTGGGATCAGCCGCACGCGTTTCAGGGCGGCCTGGGCTGGAGCAGCGAAAAGTGGGACATCGCCGTCGCGACCAGCGTACACACGGGCTGGCCGGCAACCGACCTGACGCTCGTCGAGGACGGGGTCGACGAGGAGGGCGAGCCTGAATTCATAGCGGTGCCCGGCGCGCGCAATGCGATGCGCCACGAGACCTTTGCCAGCCTCGATTTCCGAGTCGCGCGCAAGTGGAAGCTGAAACGAGGCTCCTTTATGGCGTTTTTGGAGGTCACGAACCTGACCAACCGCCGGAACGTCTGCTGTTTCGACTGGGACATCGAAGAGGATGAAGCCACTGGTGAGGAGGTACTCGAGAACAGTCTCGACTATTGGCTGCCACTCATGCCCGCAGTGGGCATCCTGTGGGAATTCTGAATCAGGGTCAGCAACTCAGCGCAGTCCGCGGCGCCATGCCGTAACCGTCTCGGCATAAATGCGCCGGTGCTTCTCGGCGAGCGCCGCCGACGGAGTCGAGCCGTTCGAAGCGATCGTTCTGGCTGCGCGGCGAAATACCGATCGTGAAATCGGGTTTCTTTGCCGGGCCTGATCGCGGCTTGCCGTAATCACGAACGGGATCGAGCGCGTGAGGGTCAGCAACAGCCCGGCCTGGCCGCTGCGAATCTCGTGGACGTGCACAAGGTCGACGTCGGGCATCAGGCAGTAAGCCATGACGGGCGTTAGCACGACCGGCCCGACCCAGACTTTCGGGATGTCGGCCAGACGACGCGCCAGCCTGGCGCCGGCGACAAGGACATGCTGCTCGACGCCTTGCTCCGCGAGGGCCGCGACAAGTTCGATGAATCGCTCATCGCTGCTGCTCGCAGATAGGTCGAGAAATATTTGGCCAATTTTCACGGTCGCACAAGATTAACTGCCGGTCCATCTGCTTAGATGGCGGTGCCGGCAAAAATCGGTCGCCGCGGGCCGGGTCAGAGGTTAGATTGCTGTGGCGTCGGCTGTTTTCGCGTACCGGGGAAGCTCGTCATCGATGCATACCCAGGGTAGCTTGTCCTCGACCCAGATGTGAGCAACCGGCGCGAACTGCGTCGGGTCGTCAAAGCTCGATACCGTAATATCGATCTGGCCGGTCCGATCTTCGTCCTCGTAGGTCAGCGTCGTTCCACAGCTTGGGCAATGACCGCGTGTCACGCCCGGGCTGGATCGAAACCATTGCATATCGCCGGCGAGCAGGCTCAGTCGCGCTTTTTCGAAAGTCGCCCAGGGAACGTATGCGCCGCCCGATGCCTTCCGGCAGCTTTGGCAATGACAAATGCAGCTGTACAGGACAGGACCGGTTATCTCAAAGCGGACCGCGCCGCACAGACAGCCGCCCTGCCGAGGTTGGTCAGGCAAGTGCGCCTCCATCCTGTCGCCGTGCGATTTTGCTGCGTAACAGGAAGCGGATATTGGTGAGCTGAGTATCTGGTGCAATAATTGCGATTGCAAGGCGGCCGGTCGCTACCTGCGAGAAGACCATGAACACATTATATTGCACGTTCATTGCCGCGGCGGTCGTACTATCGTCGCCGATATGCTCCGCTGAAACCGCCGACGGCCCGGCCGCCGGAGCGGCTGCGGCTAGCGCACCAATGCTGCGGCGCACGATTCAGCACGACGGAGTCGAGCGCGAATATTTCGTACACCTGCCTGATCAGAATACCGGTCCACGGGCACGGCTGCCGGTCGTGGTCGGCATCCACGGCTACACGAGCACGGCGACCGGCTTCCAGCTGGCTCACGACCTGAACCGTCACGCCGACAAGCATGGCTACATCATCGTTTACCCGCAGGGCAGCCATTTTCGGGCTGCTGATGCGCAGGGAAAGCCGGTCCTGATTACTACCTGGAATGACCTTACGGCAAATCAACCTCAGCCAACTGCCGGACCCCACTGCACGGACGCGAGTGCTCACTACCCATGCCCGCCCGAGTGCGGCGAGTGCGGTCGCTGTGCATGGCAGTCCTGCTATGACGACGTGGGATTTATCACAAAAGTCCTCGACCAGGTGCAGGTCGAATTTCGTGTTGATGAGCGCCGGGTCTACCTGCTGGGTGTCAGCAGCGGCGCGACCATGGCGTTACGGCTCGGATGCAGCCTCTCGGATCGTTTCGCGGCGATTGCGCCGATCATTGGGCAGCCGCTGCCGGGTCATGCCTGCAGTCCGTTTGTGGATACGCCGATGCTGCACCTGTTTGGCGCGAAGGATGAGGTCATTCGCTACGATGGCAAAGCGGGGCAGGCAGATGGGTTCATCTATACGTCGGCAGCCGATACGGCCGCAGCCTGGGCTGCCGGGCTGGCCTGCCAGGCTGGCCCGGACCGCTGGCAGAGCGCGATATCAGAACGCGCCGGCTTCGAGTGCACGGCGTATTCCCATTGCCGGGTCGAAGGCCAGGAGGTGGTCAGCTGCATGGATCCGGATGGCGGCCATGTTTGGCCCGAGCAGACCAGCGGGCTGCCCGACGCGACCTGTGTTACCTCCGAACAGTATGAATCGCTGCCCGACCAGCACCGCTGTCCGGCCCCGACCGGCGAAGCCAGGCATCTCGGCATGGACTTGATCTGGGCCTTCTTCAGCCGTTATCGCCGATCGATTGCGATAACGCCGAAAACGGCCGCGGCCGGACCCGCCACCAACTGACGACCACGAGCGCGCCGAACGCCGTGTAGCAGGCCGCAAATACCCATGGCGGCGCGCTGTAATACAGGATGGCTTCGAGCCAGTGCGACATGAAGGTTTGCGAGTAGACGGAATCACCGGCACGTTCGCGCAGTGACATTTCGATCGTGGTCAGCGGGCAAATGACGCCAAGCCAGGATTGCACAACGACAACCGCGATTGCCGCCAGGTGGGCCAGCCGGAACCATGGGTTCCGGATCCATGTCCAGTTTCGCGCGCCGCCGACCAGGATGAGCACTAAACCGAATACCACAAACGCCACAAACAGCACATGCAGCAGCAACATCGCGTCGGCGGCTAGACCATACAGCATGATTGACTCGGACGAGTGAACGCGTGGTTCCAGTATCTGGCCCGAAGGGAGCGGATGCAAGTTGAGCTACAATGGCCACCTGACCCGGTCTTCAACATGGAATGGAGGGTTTGATGAGGGGTCCAAGCCAATGAAATGGAGGTTAAGATGAGCAGGTCCGAGCCAATCAGTAAGCGTGTAGCGAGCAGCAAGGAAATCTGGGAGCAGGACCGGCGACACCACGTTCACCCGTATCATAATTTTGCGAGCTACGACAAGCACGGCTCACTGATCATCGAGGAGGGGCATGGAGCCTACCTGAGTGATATCGACGGCAAGCGATACTTCGATGCTGTCGGCGGCATGTGGTGCACGAATATTGGCCTTGGTCGCCAGGAAATGGTCGATGCTATCTCGAAGCAGGTCGCGAAGCTCGCCTACGCCAACCCTTTTACCGATATGTCGAATGAACCGGCTGCAATACTTTCCGCGAAGCTTGCGGAATTGGCGCCGGGCGACCTCAATCACGTGTTTTTCACCTGCGGCGGTTCAACAGCGAACGATGCCGCGTTCCGCCTGATACAGATGTATCAAGGCGCTCGCGGCAAGAAGCAAAAGAAACACATTCTTTGCCGTCACGACGCGTATCACGGCACGACCTATCTTGCGGCTTCACTGTCCGGCAAGGCCGGCGACCGGATGCCCGACTTCAACTATATCGAGGACATCATTCATCACCTCACGAGTCCGAATTTCTACCGTGCCCCGGAGGGCATGGACGAGGCGCAATTCTGCGACTACCTGATTGATGAAATGGAACAGAAAATCCACGAACTCGGCGCGGAAAATATCGCCGGCTTTTATGCGGAGCCGATACTGGGTTCGGGCGGGGTCATCGTTCCTCCCGAGCGATACAATCGAAGAACTTGGGAGCTCTGTCAGGAATACGACATCGTTTACGTTGCCGATGAAGTCGTCACCGGTTTCGGCCGCCTCGGGCACTGGTTTGTATCAAAAGAAATGTTCGATGTGCAGCCTGACATCATTTGCTGTGCCAAAGGACTGACATCCGCCTACCTGCCGCTCGGCGCGATGATCTTCTCGGATCGTATCTATGAGGTCCTCGGCAACGACGATGACAGGTGGTTCACCGGCGGCTATACCTACTCCGGCCACCCTGTGTGCTGTGCCGCGGCGCTAAAGAACATCGAGATAATGGAGCGCGAGCGCCTCTTCGACAACGTCAGGGAAGTAGGCGCTTACTTCGAGCAACAGCTGCATACCTTGCTGGATTTGCCGATCGTCGGCGATATCCGCGGACGCTTATTCATGATGTGCGTAGTCAACGTCATGAATAAGGAAACAAAGGAATTCTTTCCTCCCGAAGTAAATATTGGCAAGCGAATTTCGAATCACGCCGAGGATCAGGGGGTCATTATTCGGCCTGCGGCCGATCTGAATATCATGTCGCCGTCGCTGACGATGTCAAAAGAAGATGTGGACTTCATACTGCCCCGGCTGCGCAAGGCCATCGAATTGACGGTGCAGGATTTGCAGGTGGAGGGTCATTTTCCCGCGTAGTTTGACCGCGTCTGCCGCGTTACTGGCGAAAAAAAGCGACGTAAGCGAGCCATGCCAGGAATACCCCAACGTAGATAACCGGCCTCAGCGTGCGCGGTTTGGCCGGGATGCAGCTGCCCGCCAGTCCGAGCGCCGAGTACAGCATTCCGTTGGCGACCGCCGCGAGCGGGTACTGAGTCCGGTTCGGGATATCCAGGATATCGACGGCATACAGGTATGCCGGAGAGAAAACATTCGCCAGGATCACCGGAACGATTTGCCAGGTGCTGGAAAGGTCCAGCATGGCTGCAAACAGGACGGAGAGCAGAGGGATCGTGCAGCCGGCCAGAAACCAGGTCAGATGTCTTCGCATGCAGTTAGCATCGGCCAAACGCCGGTAAAAAGCGACCTCGCTTTGCTTACGCAGACCCCGGGCCCTCCAGATTCAGAAACTTCGTCAGTATTCGATCCAGACAGTTAGCGAAGGCCTGCCGGTCGCGCTGACTGAACGCGGCCGGGCCGCCGGTATCGACGCCGCTTGCGCGCATCGTGTCCAGAAAATCCCTCATGTTCAGGCGCGCGCGAATGTTTTCTGTCGTATAGAGCTCGCCTCGGGGACTCAAGGCCTGGCCACCCTTGGCGATGACCTCGGCCGCGAGGGGAATATCGCTTGTGATGACGAGGTCTCCGGCCGCGACTCTTCTGACAATTTCATCATCCGCGACGTCGAATCCCCGCGGGACCTGCAGCGTTTTGATATAGCTCGAATTCGGGGTATTCAGGGGCTGATTCGCGACCAGTATCAGCGCTACCCCGGCGCGCTCGGCCGCCCTGAAGAGTATGTCCTTTACGACGACAGGGCAGGCATCGGCGTCAACCCAGATCTTCATCTGCCGAGCCGATAGGTGATGTAGGGCAATAGTGTCAGCGCCAGAAGAAAAACAGGCCAGACGCGGCCGTGCAGTATGTTGTAGTCGTCGAGTAGCCGCGACCACGTATGCCCGGCGATGAAATGCCCGAAAACGAACTCGAAAACAATCGTAAAAACGAGCCAGCACAGCCCTATTGTCCAGGCTTGCCGTGCTGATTCGATTGGCCATACGCGATTAAGCCACCAGACTATGGCGCCCGCGGCGAGGAGCGCCGTCACCGTGGAAATCTGGTGAGCCGCCAGTTCCGACACGGCCTTCCCATAGGTCGTTTGCCGCAAAACACCATTCGCGATTGCAACGACGGCCAACAGGAACCAGGCCAGAAGATATTTCACGAGCATTGAATATTTGCCACCGGGGATCCAGGCCGTATTGTGCCAGCATTTCAAGGACGTATTCGCGCACTGAAAGCTTTGCGTAATGCCGTATTCCGAGGTGGACCAAAAATACCGGCGCAGTCGGCGCTGTCCGATCTAGGCTTCGCGCCAACGATGTAACTGTGCAGGGGTTCCTGAAGGAAAATCGGTTTGCTCCAGCGCGAGTTCGACGTAGCCGTCGGTGCCCGACAGTGACGCAAAATCGCCGGAAGTATTTGTGTGTACGGGCATAGCGAGCACTGGACCGCCGACGCTGTAGACCAGCCGGACCGGCAGGAAACAGGTTAGCCTGGGTTTGAACGTAACGTCCCGGGCGAGGCTCGCAAACTCAGGCGGCCTGGGTCGTAACCCCGCGGCCGCATTCAGGGCGGGAATGACGTATTGCCGGCAGCATACGAGCGCCGACACCGGGTTACCCGGCAATGCGAACACGGCCTGTTGCCTGGGGCCAAGGCCAAACCACATCGGCTTGCCCGGACGCTGGCTGATCTTGTGGAACACGACATCGACGCCGAGCGAATCGAGCACCTCGGGCAGGAAGTCGGCCTTGCCCATCGAGACGCCGCCGCTAAGCACGAGCACGTCGGCCGCATCGAGGTGCCTGCCAATGTGCTCTTTCAGCAGTTCGGGATCGTCTACCAGGTGGTCGTGCGAGCAGTCTGAGAAGCCGTGACTGGCCAACATCGCGATAAGCGCCGGGCCGTTCGACATGCGTATTTGATGCGGCGCGATAGGCTCGCCGGGCGGCACGAGCTCGTTACCGGTGGAAATGACGCGAATAGCTGGCGCACTGCTCACGGCAATCTCGGTCAGGCCGCACGACGCGATGATCGCGATATCCATGGGCGAGATGCGTGTTCCGGGAGCGAGTAGTTCCGTACCCTTTAAATGGTCGGATCCCCGCGCATGAATGAACTGCCGTTGCTCAGCAGCATAACCGGCTTCGATTTCGGCCGCGCCGTTTGCGACCGCGATGCGCTCGACCGGCACGATGCAGTCGGCACCATCCGGTAATGACGCTCCGGTCATTATTTCAATGGCATGGCCGGGCTCGAGCGTCAGCGCCGGATCGCCCGCGGCCTGCATCGCCTGTATCGGAAACTGGCGTTTTCCGGCCATGAAGTCGGCATGAGAGATTGCAATGCCGTCCATCGTTACGCGATCGAAAGGTGGCTGGTCTCGCTCGGCATGAACACTCTGCCTGAGAATTCTGTTTAGAGCCCGGTCGATGCTCACGACCTTGGCACCCGCGTCCGGCACCGAGGCCAGGATGGCGTCAAGGGCTTCGGCAGTGGTCAGCATGCCAGGCCTAGGAGCGTTCCCGCGCGATCGCGCGGTGGCCGATATCGGGGCGGTAATAGGCATCGTCCCAGCGGATCTGAGCGACGGCGGCATAAGCCTCGTCGGCTGCGTCCGCGACCGAGTTGCCAAGGCCGACGACGCAAAGCACGCGGCCGCCATTGGTCACGATCTTGCCACCCGACTCTGCGGTACCCGCATGGAACACTTTTTGCGAGTCGCTGTCGGCATTGTCGAGCCCACTGATTACCGTGCCCCTCGCGTAACTTTCCGGGTAACCGCCGGCCGCCATGACGACACCGAGCGAGGCGCGGGTGTCCCAGTCGGCCTGTGTTTCATCGAGCGTTCCGTTCAATGTCGCACTGCAAATCTCCACGAGGTCCGAACGCAGCCGGGCCATGATCGGCTGTGTCTCCGGGTCTCCCATGCGGCAATTGAACTCGATTACCCTGGGCGAGCTGTCGTCCATGATCATCAGGCCGGCATACAGGAAGCCGACGTAGTTGGCGCCGTCCTTGCGCATGCCCTCGAGCGTCGGCCGGATAACGAGGTCCATGATCTTCTTCTCGACGAACGGTGTTACGACCGGCGCCGGAGAGTAGGCGCCCATGCCGCCGGTATTCGGACCGACATCGCCTTCGTCGCGGGCCTTGTGATCCTGTGACGTCGCCATGGGAAGGATCTTGTTGCCGTCTGTGATGACGATGAAACTCGCTTCCTCGCCATCGAGGAATTCTTCGATCACGATGCGTGCGCCGGCGTCGCCGAACTTGTTGCCGGCGAGCATATCGGTCGCCGCCTGCTCGGCCTCCTCGAGTGTCCGGGCCACGATGACGCCCTTGCCCGCGGCAAGGCCATCGGCCTTGATCACGATCGGCGCGCCCTGTTCGCGTATGTAGTCGAGCGCCGGAGCGAGTTCGCTGAAGGTCTGATAGTCGGCTGTCGGGATATCGTAGCGGGCCAGGAAGTCCTTGGTGAAGGCTTTCGATCCCTCGAGCTGCGCCGCGGCGGCGCTGGGCCCGAAGCACGGCAGACCAAGCGCCTCGAAGCGATCAACAATGCCGGCGACCAGAGGCGCCTCAGGGCCGACGATTGTCAGGCCTATGTGCTCGGATTGTGCCAGCCGGAGCAGCGCCTCAATATCGTCCGAGGCGACCGCAACGTTGCGCACGCCGGCTTCACGAGCCGTACCCGCATTGCCCGGTGCGACCAGGACCTCATCCACAGCGCCGGACTGTGCACACTTCCAGGCCAGTGCATGTTCGCGTCCGCCGCTGCCAATAACCAGGACTTTCACGTTGTTCCTCTCCGAAGCAGTCGCCCACAGGGCGGCCGGCGGTTAGTGTCGAAAGTGTCGCATGCCCGTGAAGACCATCGCCAGGCCATGTTCGTTGGCGGCCCGGATAACTTCGTCATCGCGCATCGATCCACCCGGCTGGATGATTGCGGCGATGCCGGTTTCGGCGGCCGCGTCGATGCCGTCGCGAAACGGGAAAAATGCGTCGGAGGCCATGACCGAGCCTTCAACCTCGAGGTTCTCGTCTGCGGCCTTGATGGCGGCGATCTTGGTGCTGTAGACACGGCTCATCTGGCCTGCGCCCACGCCGATCGTCATGTAATCCTTGCAGAAAATGATCGCATTCGACTTGACGAACTTGATGACCGTCCAGGCAAACAGCATGTCCTCGATCTGCTGCGGAGTGGGTGCAATCTCGGTAACGACGGTGAGGTCGCTCGCGCCAATCCGGCCGAGATCGCGGCCCTGCACGAGAAGACCGCCCGAAATTTTCTTGTAATCGAGACCGCCGGTCGAAGCTTGCCCGGCGCCGGTGTCCAGTACGCGCACGTTTTCCTTTTCGGCAAGTACGGCCTCCGCATCAGTATCAACGGCGGGCGCCACAATGACCTCGACGAACTGCCGATCGATGATCGTCCTCGCAGTTGCGGCATCCAGCGCCCGGTTGAACGCAATGATGCCGCCGAAAGCGGACGTTGGATCCGTCCTGAACGCCTTGTCATAGGCAGTCCCGATGTCCTCGGCGACCGCCACGCCGCAGGGGTTCGCGTGCTTGACGATGACACAGGCCGGAGCCTCGAACTGGCGCACGCATTCCAGCGCGGCGTCACTGTCCGCAATGTTGTTGTACGACAATGCCTTGCCCTGCAGTTGCCTGGCCTTGGCAAGCGAACCTTCGGGTGCGCGCTGGTCGATGTAAAATGCGGCATCCTGATGTGGATTCTCGCCGTAGCGCATCCTCGCGACCAGGTGCCCGGCATACAGGTGGCTCTCGCCGAGCGGGTCGTCACCGAGCGATCGAGAGAGGTATTCAGTAATCGCCGTATCGTAGCTTGCGGTGTGAGCATAGGCCTTTGCGGCCAGTCGACGCCGGGCTTCAACGGTCAATTCGTCGTCCTCCAGCGAGTCGAGCACTTTGTCGTAGTCATCGGGATCGACGACGACCGCAACGTCAGCATGATTTTTCGACGCGGCGCGAATCATGGCGGGCCCGCCGATATCGATGTTCTCGATCGCGTCGTCGATGGTCGCGTCCGCGCGCGAGATCGTTTCTTCGAACGGGTAGAGATTAACGGCCAGCAGGTCGATCGCCTCGATACCGTGTTCGTCCATGACGACATCGTCGATGCCGCGCCGTCCCAACAGGCCACCATGAATCACGGGATGCAGCGTCTTGACCCGGCCGTCCATGATTTCGGGAAAGCCGGTCTTTTCGCTGACTTCAGTGACTGCAACACCGGCTTCACGCAGCGCGCGGCATGTTCCTCCCGTGGAGAGAATTTCCACGCCGCATTCGACGAGTTTCGAGGCAAACGGAATCAAGCCGCGCTTGTCCGACACGCTGATCAGCGCCCGCCGCACCTTGAACATCAAAAAAGTCCTATTGAATCAACGAGTAAGAGCGTAATTTCTTGCGCAACGTGCCGCGGTTGATGCCGAGAATTCCTGCTGCGAGACTCTGATTGCCGTGGGTGTAGTCGAGCACAGCCTTGAAAAGCGGCCGCTCGACTTCGCCAATAACGAGGTCGTATAGATCGCCAGGGCGATCCCCGTTGAGACTCTCGAAATACTCGTTGAGTGCGTCTTCGGTGTGCTTGTGGAGTGGTTTTTTTCTTTGGGTGGCCTTGCGGAAGCCGTTTGTTCTTTCGTTTTTCTTGGCCACTTTGGTCGAATCCTGTACCGACTATGCTGCGAGAGAAACACCTCCACCCGAGTCGTCGAAGTATTCTGTCGTTAATCGAAGTTGTTCCTGAGCACTGTTTACACGCACCACCCGATGCCGAAATTCATCTGCGTTGACGAGATGATTGCAGTACCAGGTCAGGTGCTTGCGAGCCACCCGGACACCGGTCGCTTCCCCATAAAACCGGTGCATTTCTTGTAGGTGGTCGACCATGATATCACGCAATTCAGTTTTTTCTACTGGGACGTTTTCTTCGATGCCAGACACGAAATTGTTGAGCTCGCGAAATATCCAGGGACGCCCCTGTGCGCCGCGGCCGATCATCAAGCCGTCAGCATTAGTTAGGCGCAGAACTTCAAGCGACTTCTCCGGTGTCGTGATGTCGCCATTTGCAATGACGGGGATGTCCACACTTTCCTTGATCTGCGCAATCGTGTCGTATTCGGCGCGTCCCCTGTAGCGGCAATCTCGCGTGCGCCCGTGAACTGCAAGTGACTGAATGCCGCTTTGCTCGGCGATTCTCGCAATTGCAGGGCCGTTGCGGTGATCGGGATCCCAGCCCGTGCGCATCTTGAGCGTCACGGGAACTTCAACGGCCGCGACGACGGCCGCGAGAATGCGCGCGACCAGTCCTTCGTCCCTCAGCAGGGCCGAGCCGGCGAGCTTGTTACAGACCTTTTTGGCCGGACAGCCCATGTTGATGTCGATTATCTGCGCGCCACGCTGCACACATGCCAGGGCGGCAAGTGCCATCTGATCCGGGTCGGAACCTGCGATTTGCACGGCAACCGGTTCGACATCGAGGTCCAGATCGAGTCGCCGGCGCGATTTTGGCGTTTGCCACAAGCGGATGTCAGCCGTCGTCATTTCCGACGTGGTCATGCCGGCCCCAAACCTGCGGCAGAGGCGGCGAAACGGTGCATCGGTGACGCCGGCCATGGGCGCGAGAACGAACGGGCTCGGCAAAGTGTAAGGACCTATCTGCATGGCGAGGATTGTACTGTATAGGCGGCGGCCGCGGTGTCCTGCAACGGGCCCGTCGCGAGGAAAGCTGCCAGCGGCAGAATCATGCCGGCTGTAGCTTTTCGTTACCTGAAGTCCTCGATCGCGCAGCGCAGCCGCCCACTCGTGAGGCGGTAACAGACATTGAGCTTGAAGCCCGTCGCGTCAACTGAAGGCGCATCGACGGCGATAACTGCATTAAACGCTGTGCCCGGCGCGACCGGTATGCGCGGGTCCGGATCGCCAACGAGGTATTCGTTCGGTTCCACGACACGGCTGCCGATTATTTCCTCGAAGCGATCGGTCAGTGACAGGTGAATGAGCGGGTAGGGCAGCGCTTTCTCGGACTTGTTGCCGACACGGGAATACACGGTCAGCCGCTGCTCATTCGCGTCGGTACTGCCCTTGGTCGCTTCGAATCGCCAGCCGCTGATGTCCCAGTCCGGGGAGACAGGTTTACCGAGAACGCGATAAATTGGCCCGAGGGTACTGTTGAAAAACGGCAAGGTCGCCAGCGTCTCACGCGACTGGTGAACGGCCTGCACGCCCAGTAACAGCAGCAGTGCAATGCCCCCGAAAAGCAGACCCCTGCGGATCGGCTGGTCTTCGTCGTCATCGTGATCGTGATCGACGGGGCTGCTCCAGGACTTGATCGCCTGCATGCTCAGCCGGCGGCTTCCCCGGCCGCCGGATCCGGCGCCGTTATCGTCGGCGAGGCGCTCGCGATCGAGTTCGCTGCGAACGAAATCGCCCTCCATGATGATCGTCTCGACGATCGGGCTTTCATCCTGTTCCGCAATGTCGCCTTTATCGGTGCCGCCTTCAGCAGGTATGTCTTCGGCGCCTCTTAACTGCTTTTGCACGATGGTGGATGCGAAGCCTTCCTCATCCTGGACCGCGATCGCGAGCAGATCCTGATCAATCATCATATTGATCGTCTTTTCTTCCTCGGACAGCTCCGGGAGAGTCAGGTCGCCGGCGTTGTCACCGCCCTGGTCCGGCGCGTGCCGGTCGATCGGGTCCTGGTTGCCGTCCTCGAACCCCTTGTCGCGGTTAAGTTCTTGCTCGGAGTCGGTGTCTTCGAGCTCGCTGTCGTCCAGCGTATCGGCCCTGGCCAGGTCCGCGTCGGTGTCGTCGTCCTCGAGTGCTTCGTCGTGGGCCAGGTCGTCGTCGATATCGGCATCATCGAGCTCCGTGTCGTCGGTCAGGTCCGCGTCGATGTCGTCGTCATCAAACTCCACGTATCGGGTGAGTTCATCCTCAGTCTCGTCGTCCTCGAGCTCCGTGTCGCCGTCGAGTTTGTCGTCCCGGGTCAGGTCGTCGTCGATCTCGGCGTCCTCGAGCTCCGTGTCGCCGGTCAGGTCCGCGTCGACGTCGTCGCCGTCGAGTTTGTCGTCCTCGAGCTCCGTGTCGCCGGCCAGGTCGTCGTCGGTGTCGATCTCGGCGTCATCGAACTCCACGTCGCGGGTAAGTTCATCCTCAGTCTCGCCATCCTCGAGCTCCGTGTCGCCGGCCAGGTCGTCGTCGATCTCGGCGTCATCGAACTCCACGTCGCGGGTAAGTTCGTCCTCAGTGTCGCCATCCTCGAACTTCGTGCCGCCGGTCCGGTCCGCGTCGATGTCGTCGCCGTCGAGTTCTCCGTCCCGGGTCAGCTCGTCGTCGGTGTCGTCGTCTTCGAGTTCTTCATCCCGGGTCAGCTCGTTGTCAGCCTCGTCGTCCTCGAGCTCCGTGTCGCCGGCCAGGTCGTCGTCGGTGTCGGCCGGCTTCCGTGCTTCGGAGGTGTCGCGTGCAGCCGCCTCGACCTCGAAAGCGGCGGCTATCAGGTCTTCGTCGATCGACGTTTCCGTATCGTCTTCTTTGTACAGCGACTGGTCCGCCCCGGTTTCGGGATATTGGTCGAGGTCATCCTCGTCCATTAACGTGTGGAGGCCACTCAGGTCGATGCCTAATGTCTCGGCCTGAATCGCGAACTGCGTGTCCGTATCGAGCGGACCGTCGGCAGGCGATCGCGACTCGATATCGACCGATGCCACTGCCTCTGATCCTTCCCGGGAAAACTCCGCCGCCTCGTCAGCCGATTCCGGGGCGTCTTCTCCGCCGACCTCACCGAGCAGATCCTGCCACTCGTCCGGGTCGCCAAGCGCGAGATCGACCTGCGGGTCGTCAGGATCGCCGGGCGGCTCCGAGACCTCGATCATGGGCTCTGCCTCGGGTTCTTCCTCGACGTCGGATCCGAAGTCATCGGGTAACTGCGTGTTGTCGTCAAACCGCATTTCGTCGGCCGCAGGTGCTGATTCGTATTCGATTCGCCCGGCGTCTTCGATATCCGTTTCACCGTCGACATCGGCGGACACGGGCGCGTCCGGCTCCTGCGTCTCCTCCGAGTCGCCCGTTTCCGCATCCTGCAAAATGAACTTCAAAGAGCCGGTATTTGTGTCAGCCGGTTCGACGGCCGCATGCTCATCCTGCGCTGTTTGAGAGTCGTCGTCGTCAAGATCGAGGACGCGCCACTCCACGCCCGTGTCCTCGATGCGGATATCTTCGCCGGCGAGCTGATCCAGCGTCTTGAGCAGCGCAGCGCTTTGCGCGGCCGATATGGTCCGTGGCGTTCTATCGGCGTCCAGATCGTCATCCGGTTCCGGGATCAGTTCCGGCAGCTGCGGTTCCGGGTCGTCTTGCAGCGGCGCTTCAGGTTTGGACTCTGAAAGGTAATCGAGCGCATTGAAAGCCCTACGGCATCCGCCGCAGCGCACTTTGCCAGCAGCCTGCTTCAGTATGTCTGCGGTGACACGGAATGCTACGCCGCACTCAGGGCACTGGGTGTACATCGCTCAACCCTCGATCCTGCGACCGGTCAGTCGTGCCCAGGTCTGCCCGCCCTGTTCCCTCACAACCGGGCGATCGAACGCTATCCATGGCGCGTAGGCGTCGAGCACATCATCGATCTGCTCGTAAAGTATGCCTGATAAAGCCAGTAAACGACCGATTTTGACATGGTGAGCGATCGACCCGGCGAGCTCGATCAGCGGTCCCGCGAGTATGTTGGCAACGACGACGTCGAACTCGCCCTGGATGTTCTTTGCGCCCTGTGTAACGGCCAGTCGTTCGATAACGCCGTTACGATGCGCGTTGCTGAGCGTTGCGGTGACGGCTTGCGGGTCGATATCTGTCGCGCTGGCGGACTGGCTGCCAAGCAACAGGGCCGCGATTGCGAGTACGCCCGAGCCGCAGCCATAATCGAGCATCGTCGTGTCGGTCATCGGCAGTTCGTCGAGCCATTCAAGGCAGAGCGCCGTTGTCGCGTGGGTGCCGGTGCCAAAAGCCAGTCCAGGGTCTAGCCTGACGACGACGGCGTCATCGTCATCAACCGACGTGTCGCCTGGGCAGATCCAGAGACGCCTGCCGAACCGCATCGGCGAAAAGTCCTTCAGCCACTCGCGTTCCCAAGCGCGATTCTCGACCGTACCTGCCAGGTGAGTCGGTAATTCGTCGATACCGCAAGCCTGGAGCAAGTCGTCTTCAAGTTTCTCGAGGTCTGTATCGGGCGCGAACAAGCCGCTGATCCGGGTCTTTCGCCACAACGGTGTTTCACCCGGAGCGGGCTCGAGTAAAGGCTTGTCACCGGCATCGGTCAGCGTGATTGAGTACACCCCGTGACGCGCGAATACAGCTTCAACCGTGTCCGGATTGAGCGTCTCTAGATCCATGACAAATTGTCGCCAATCTATTGCGTCGTCACTGTGCTCCGGATCACACAAGACCGAGCCGTCTCTCCAGGTAATGAATATCCGTGCCGCCCTGCTGGAAGGCCGTGTGCTGAAAGATCTCCTGGTGCAGCGGCACGTTCGTCTTGATCCCCTCGATGACGATTTCGGTGAGTGCGTTTTTCATGCGTGCGATCGCGGCGTTTCGGTCGCCGCCGTGCGCGATGACCTTGCCGATCATGGAGTCGTAGAACGGCGGAACCCTGTAACCGCTGTAGATATGGCTGTCGACGCGCACGCCGGGGCCGCCCGGCGCGTGCCACAGCGTGATCAATCCCGGCGAGGGCATGAACGTCTTCGGGTCTTCGGCATTGATGCGGCATTCGATCGCGTGGCCCATCACGCGAACCTGGTCCTGGGTAACACTCAGTTTTTCGCCGGCCGCTATACGCAACTGCTCACGCACGATATCGATACCCGTGATCATTTCGGTGACCGGGTGCTCGACCTGGAGTCGCGTATTCATCTCGATGAAATAAAACTCGTCATCTTCGTACAGAAACTCGAATGTTCCTGCGCTGCGATAGCCGATTTCCTGGCAAGCCCTGACGCAGCGTTCGCCGATTCTGTTGCGTTGTTCCTCGCTGATACCGGGCGCGGGTGCTTCCTCGATGACTTTCTGATGGCGACGCTGCATTGAGCAGTCTCGTTCGCCGAGGTGGATCGCGTTGCCGTGGCTGTCGGCCAGGACCTGAAACTCGACGTGGCGCGGATGTTCCAGGAATTTTTCCATGTACACGGTGTCGTTGCTGAAGGCCGCGCGTGCTTCGGCTTTGGTAACCGTGATTGCAGCGATCAGCGACGCCTCAGCGTGCACAACCCGCATGCCGCGGCCGCCGCCACCCCCGGCCGCCTTGATGATGATCGGGTACCCAATGCTGCGGGCAATCCGGATATTTTCGTCGTGGTCGTCCCCGAGGGGACCGTCCGAGCCAGGCACGCACGGGACGCCGGCGGCCTTCATCGCGCGGATGGCCGACACCTTGTCGCCCATGAGGCGTATCGCGCTTGCTGGCGGGCCGATAAAAACGAAGCCGCTCGACTCTACGCGCTCCGCGAAGTCGGCATTCTCTGAGAGAAATCCGTAACCCGGGTGAACGCCGACCGCATCGGTTACTTCAGCGGCGCTGATGATGGCGGGCATGTCGAGATAACTATCGGCCGATGGCGGCGGACCTATGCAAACGGTCTCGTCCGACAGCAATACATGCTTGAGGTTATTGTCCGCTGTTGAATGAACGGCGACGGTCTTGATGCCCATTTCGCGGCAGGCGCGAAGAATGCGCAGGGCAATCTCGCCTCGATTGGCTATGACGACTTTATCGAGCATTGCTATCGCTTCCGCTCAGACGCCATGCCGCTGGTCTATGACGAAGAGAGTCTGGCCGTATTCGATCGGTTCCCCGTTCTGTACCCGGATCGACTTGATGACTCCGGACACGTCGGCCTCGATCTGGTTCATCATCTTCATTGCCTCGATGATGCAGAGCGTATCGCCCTCGCTGACGCGGTCACCAACCTGCACGTAAGGCGCTGCGCCGGGCGAGGGCGCGGCATAGTAAGTTCCGACCATCGGCGCGGAGACGAGAAAGCCATCGTCTTCGGGCTCGGCCGCCGGTGCCGCCGTGGCCACCGGAGCGGCCGCCGCTGCGGGAGCAGGTGCGGGAGCATGCGCGGGAACGGGCGCCGTGATCGCGACCGGCGCGTCCTTCGAATACCGGCTGATGCGGACGGACTCTTCTCCCTCCGTGATTTCGATCTCGGCAATGCCCGACTCGTCGAGCAGCTCAATCAGTTTTTTTACCTTTCGAATATCCATTATTGTTCCTCGGCTTTCGCAAGGTGTTGGCTTGCGGCATGCAGCGCCAGTTCGTACCCGAGAGCGCCAAATCCAAATAAACAGCTTTGCGCTATATCACTGAAGTAGCTGTTGTGACGAAATTCCTCCCTCGCGAACGTATTGCTCAGATGAATTTCGATAAACGGGATCGCCACCGCGAGAAACGCATCTCGCAGGGCAATGCTCGTGTGAGTGAATGCGCCGGGATTGAAAATGATGAAGTCGACGCCGTCCGCTGCCGCTTTTTGAACCCTGTCGATCAGCTCGTGTTCGGCATTGCTCTGGAAGCAGTCAAGCTGGTGCCCGAGCTCTTCGGCGACATCGATGCAGTTGGCCTCGATGTCCTCGAGCCGCGTGGCCCCGTAAACCTCCGGTTCACGCGAGCCAAGCAGGTTCAGGTTCGGGCCATTTAGGAGTAAAAAACTGGACATTTATCGCCGTTCGAAACCAGTTCACCGAAGATGGCTGCAATTCTAGCTAATTTCTCAGACTTTAGCGCGAGTTTCTGACCCGGCTCTCGTCCGTGCCGGCCCCGGTGTGTGCCGGTGCCTGATCCCCGGGCCATCGAGCGGTTTGCGGCTGCCCAGAAACTTGCCCTAAACCACAATCCTCCGCGGGGCTGGCGCGCAATTAGATTGAAGGGGACTCAGCGGCAGCCGTCAGTCTGCACTGATTGAGCGAATAATAATTGGAGGATTGATGATCGCAGTGACGCCATGCTCACAGCGAGTTGATCGTCTCGCGAACGGCGTCTTTATCGATCTCGCCACGATCCAGTTGGGCCAGGACCGCCGCTATTTCGATGAGGTGTTCCTCGTGTATTTCGCCCATGTGAGTGCCGACCAGCTCACCGTCACTTGCCACGACCATCGTAAACGGCAGGCCGATGAAGTCGACGCCCGATGACTCGGCAACCGCCATCGCATCCGTTTCTCCGACCAGGATCGGGTAGTTGAAGTCGGTCTCCTCGGCGTAAGCAATGACCGGCTCCATGAAATCGACGGCAATGCCGATGACCTGTAACCCGTTGCCGGCGTGCTGATCCTGGAATGCCTTGAGCAGCGGGATTTCACGCCGGCACGGGGCGCACCATGTCGCCCAGAAATTCAGCAGGCGATGGCTGCCGGCCCATTCGTCAAAATCACGCTGCCGGCCTTCGATGTCGGATAACGCAAAAGAAACGTTCACGGGGTCTGAGGCGGCGGCCGGTTCGGCGGCAACCACGGCTTCCTGGTCGCGCAGCGCTGTTGTTTCTTGAGCAGTCGGAAGTTTTGCAGCGTAAAACAGAGCGCCGGCCATCAGGGCGACAAAAGCAGAAGCAAGAAGCAGGAAAGAACGTTGCACGTCAGGGCCTTCTCAGGTTGTTTGCAAAGGCAATGCTGCGGGCGCCGCTGCAAAGGCCTTTTGCACATGTTCTCTAAAGTCGATCGCTTTCATGTAACCAACAACTTCGTAGCCGTGCCGCTGCCGGCCATCGGTGCCGAAGAATATAATCGTCGGCGGGCCGAAAACACTGAATCGCTTCAGCAGGGCTTGGTCCTGCTCGTCGTTTTTCGTGACATCGGCCTGCAATAATACCGTGTTTTCAAGCGCGGCCTGCACGCCGGCATCGGTGAAGGTATAGGTTTCCATTTCGATGCAGGAGACACACCAGTCGGCATAGAAGTCGAGCATTGCGGTCTTGCCCAGGCTGGATGCGGTCTCTAACTCGCGGTCGAGATCGTCAACGGTCTTGATGCGCCGGAACTCGATATGCCGTTCCTCGGCGACCATCGTGCCGCCAATATTGATCGTTGCCAACGGCTTGAGGGGATTGCTGCCGCCCGTGAGGGCGCCGAGAAACAGCAGCAGGCCATAGACAACAGCCAGGACGCCGAAACCCTTGCCGAGCTTCCGGGAAACCGGGGCATCGGCGGCCAGCTGGGTGAGCCCGCCCATGAATACGCCGGCCATGAATACCAACCCCGCCCAGAGGGCCAGCGTGATGCTCCCCGGCAGGATCCGTGACAGCATCCAGATAGCAAGGCCGAGCAGCATGAATCCGAACGAGGCCTTGACTGCCACCATCCAGCCGCCGGCCCTGGGCAACAGGTGCCCCTGCGCAGCGCCGACAGCCAGCAGCGGAGCGCCCATGCCGAGGCTCATCGCGAACAAGGATAAACCGCCGCGCACCATATCGCCGCTCTGAGCCATAACTGTCAGGCTTGCGATCAGGGCAGGGGCGACACAGGCCGTAACGATAAGCGCCGACAGGGCACCCATGATGAATGCGCCGATCGTGGTGCCACTTTTCTGGCTACCGCTGATCGATGCAAGCCGGCTCTGAATGCCGCTCGGCATCTGCAGGTCGTAGCCGCCGAACATGGCGAGTGCGAGCAATACGAAGAAACCCGAGAACAAGATCAGAACCCAGGGCTGGTTGAACGTCGCCTGCAGCTGGGCGCCGGCTGCCGCCGCCACAATGCCGGCTGCCGTGTACACAAGGGCCATGCCCATCACGTAGCTGAGCGCCAGCGTAAAGCCGCGCATAGGGCTCGTCCGGTGGCCTTCGCCAGCAATGATGGACGTCAGGATCGGGATCATCGGCAGCACGCACGGCGTGAATGCCAGGAGCAGGCCAAGTCCGAAAAACGTTATGAGCACCCAGCCGACATTTGCCTCGGTGATGAGCTTTGCAAGCCGGCCCTGTTCAGAGACCGGCGGCACGGATGAACGCAACGCCGTCAAATCAGTGATCGCGGTTGCCGCAGGCAGTGCGACGCTGAATACGGCCGTTTGTGGCAAATAGCACAGGCCGGCATCTGCACAACCCTGGAACCCGAGTTCGAGCTCGACCTGCGTCGCATCGGGAGTGGCGCGCGCGAGCGTCAGGCGGCCGATCACGTCGTTGTAGTACACCTCGGATTCGCCAAAGAACTCGTCAACTTTGATCTTGCCTTTCGGCAGCTCGAGTTGACCGGCCATTACGCCGTCGCTCAATGAGCGTACCGACAGCTTGTCCCTGTAAAGGTAGTAGCCGGGGATGATCCGAAACCCCACCTCGACCGTATTGCCATCGATTGCAAGGACGTCGGGGAAAAAGACCTCTTCCGGAGGCGGAAAGTCATCGACGCCGGCAGGAGAGTCGCCGAATGCGCCGAGATCGAGTTTCGGCTTGATCGCGGCCGGCTGGCGAAGCGTTACCTCTTCGGTCCAGACCTGGGGCGGGTAGCACAGGCCGATGTCAGCGCAGCCCTGGCTCTTGATGATTAGCTGCATCGACTCGGGGCGATCGCCATCGATCCGATACGGCACGTTTACGTAGAAATGTTCGCGGTAGACCTGCTGTTTACCAAAGAATTCATCTTCGTGTTCGAGGCCGTCAGGCAGCCGCGCCTCCCCAAGGACGACGGCATCGGTGCCGCTCTCGAATCCGAGCTTGTTGCGGTACAGGTAATAGCCTTTCTCGATCGCCCAGTCGACCTCGATCGCATCACCGGTATCCGTGGTTGCGTAACGATAGGCAACCTCCGGGCGCAACGGATCCTCGTCCTGGGCCAGCGCAAACCCGAGCGGCGTGAGCAGCAGCAGGAGGATGCGGGCGAGAGGGTGGCTTTTCATCATAGGTGTGTCCGGGCCAGGCGCCTCGCCTGAATGCCGATATAGACCGTCCCTGGTCCGAAATGTTACGCGAATCAGGGTCCGGGCGGCGCAGGATACCCGCGGTGGGCAGCGGTGTCATCGACCCAGGTCAAGTTTTTGCCATCATCACGGTGCAATAGAGCTTGAAATTTGCCGGCGCATCCCTATTATTAGCACTCCCAACGACCGAGTGCTAATAGCCAGTGGTCAGGAAACCCGCATAAAGTCGGTTAAAAATCAATAAATTATAGGAGATAAACACCATGAAGATTCGTCCGCTTCATGATCGAGTCATCGTCAAGCGCATGGAAGAAGAGCGCACATCGCCCGGCGGAATCGTTATTCCGGACGCTGCGACGGAGAAACCGATCAAGGGTGAAGTCATCGCGGCCGGCAACGGCAAAATTCTCGACAGTGGCGACGTTCGTGCCCTTGACGTCAAGGTCGGCGACAAGGTCCTGTTCGGCAAGTACGCCGGGACGGAAGTCAAGGTCGATGGAGAAGAGCTGCTGGTGATGAAGGAAGACGACATCATGGCAGTGATCGAAAGCTGATCATCGCCATACCCGGTACGGAATACCCATTCAAAATTAGCGGCGCTAGCCGCTTGACAGATTAACAGAGGAAAAAGAAATGGCTGCTAAAGAAGTACGATTTAGCGACGACGCGCGCCAAAAGATGTTCGCGGGAGTGAATATCCTGGCTAACGCGGTCAAGGTGACCCTGGGTCCCAAAGGTCGCAATGCTGTGCTCGACAAGAGTTTTGGTGCCCCGACCGTCACTAAGGACGGTGTCTCGGTTGCCAAGGAGATTGAGCTCGAGGACAAATTCGAAAATATGGGCGCACAGATGGTCAAGGAAGTCGCTTCCCAGACATCGGATGAAGCGGGTGACGGTACGACGACGGCGACAGTGCTCGCGCAGGCAATTCTGCGTGAGGGCCTGAAGTCGGTTGCGGCCGGCATGAATCCCATGGACCTCAAGCGTGGTATCGACAAGGCATCGGCGGCGATCGTCGAAGAGCTGAAGAACCTTTCAAAGCCTTGTGAGGATGAAAAGGCGATCGCACAGGTCGGCAGTATTTCCGCCAATGCGGACACCGAAATCGGAGAGATAATCTCTGAAGCCATGCAGAAAGTCGGTAAGGAAGGCGTCATAACGGTTGAAGAAGGTTCTGGGCTCGCGAATGAGCTCGATGTTGTCGAGGGCATGCAGTTTGATCGTGGCTACCTGTCGCCTTATTTCATCAATGACCAGGCAAGCCAGCAGGTCGAACTCGAAAATCCGCTGATTCTTCTGTTCGACAAGAAGGTCTCGAATATCCGCGATCTGCTGCCGCTGCTCGAGAGTGTTGCCAAGGCGGGCCGCCCGCTTGTGATCGTTGCCGAAGACGTCGAGGGAGAAGCGCTCGCGACGCTGGTCGTCAACAACATCCGCGGCATCGTCAAGGTTGCTGCCGTCAAAGCGCCGGGCTTCGGCGATCGCCGCAAAGCCATGCTGCAGGACATAGCAGTCCTGACCGGTGGCCAGGTCATCTCGGAAGAGGTCGGGCTGTCGCTGGAGAAGACCAGCCTCGACGATCTTGGTGAAGCCAAGAAGATCGTGATCTCTAAAGAGAATACGACGGTTATCGACGGCGCGGGGCGTGCCGAGGACATTCACGGTCGTGTCGAGCAGATCAACCGCGAGATCGAGGACTCTTCGTCGGATTACGATCGCGAGAAACTGCAGGAGCGCGTTGCGAAGCTCTCGGGTGGTGTTGCCGTGATCAAGGTCGGTGCAGCTACCGAAGTCGAGATGAAGGAAAAGAAAGCACGTGTTGAAGACGCGCTGCACGCAACTCGCGCAGCTGTCGAGGAAGGAGTTGTGCCGGGTGGCGGCGTTGCGCTGATTCGCGCAGTTGCGGCAATCGGCAAGCTCAAGGGTGATAACCACGATCAGGATGTCGGCATCAATATCCTGAAGCGTGCTGTCCAGGAGCCGCTTCGCCAGATCGTCAAGAACGCGGGCGGCGACGCGAGCGTCGTACTGAATGCCGTTGCCGAGGGCAAAGGTAATTTCGGCTATAACGCTGCAACGGGCGAGTACGGGGACATGATCGAGGAAGGTATCCTTGATCCGACCAAAGTAACGCGCCACGCGCTGCAGAACGCGTCTTCCGTTTCGGGCCTGTTGCTCACGACCGAGTGCATGGTCGCTGAGGCACCGAAGGATGATTCGGGTCCCGCAATGCCGGATATGGGTGGCATGGGCGGCATGGGCGGCATGATGTAAGTCAGTCGCCATCGAGCAAAGAAAAGCCCGGCACCTGCCGGGCTTTTTTTTGGTAGCGGCGTGCTAGCCGGCGACCGCCGCGTGCGCCCTGATAATACGGCTCAATGCGCCGAGTACAGCGGTTCCCTGCTGCGGCGGCGCAGCCACCACCAAAGCCTGATTCCGAGCAGCAGGCCCAGGATCAGCGCGTAGACCAGTGGCTCCCTGATGTCCTGCTTGACCTGCCACCAGTAATGCCAGACACCGAGAATACCGACGGCATAAATACTGTAGTGCAGCTTGTTCCAACTCCGGCCCATGGCTCGACGGATCCGATCTGTGGAGGTCACGGCCATTGCGGCCAGCAGCAGCAGCGCGATGAACCCGACAGTGATGAAGGGTCGCTTGACCAGGTCTTCAGCGATGGCAGGGATTAGCAAGCCCTGGTCAAGAATCAGCCAGGTAAGAAAGTGCATGAGCACATAAAAGAACGTAAACAGTCCGATCATTCGCCGGAAGCGTCCAAGCCAGTTCCAGCCCGTCAGCCGCCGGAGCGGGGTGATGGCGAGCGTAATCATGATGAAGCGCAGGTTCCAGTTGCCGAATCGGTCGAGGATCTCCTCGATCGGATTCGCTCCGAGCCTACCCGTGATTCCCAAAGCGTCCGTGACGACCAGCAGGGCAGGCAGGAGACAGAGCAGGAACACAACCGGCTTCCAGATCAGCCGAATTTGCTGCAGCGTGTTCACGGAAGCTAGTAATGCCTGCGGAGCTTCAGGCCGTCGTAAAGATGCGCGACGTGTTCGGCATAGCCGTTGAACATCTGGGTTGGCTGCTTGCTCGCAAAGACGCTGGCGCCTATTCGCCGTTCGCGCGCCTGGCTCCAGCGCGGGTGGTCTACGTTCGGGTTAACGTTGGCATAAAATCCGTACTCGCGAGGTGCCGCCATCTCCCAGCTCGTCTTCGGCTGGCGCTCGACGAAGCGCATGCGCACGATGCCTTTTATGCCCTTGAAGCCATACTTCCATGGCACAACCAGTCGAATGGGGGCGCCGTTCTGGTTCGGGAGAGCTTCGCCGAAAACACCCACTGCCAGGATCGCGAGCGGGTTGGTCGCCTCGGCAATCGTCAGGCCTTCACGGTACGGCCAGTCGAGCACGCGGCGACTTTGGCCCGGCATGCGTACCGGGTCGTGTAATGTCTCGAAGGCGACATATTTTGCCCTGGAGGTTGGTTTGAACGATTTGATGACTTCGGCAAGCGAAATGCCGACCCAGGGGATAACCATCGACCAGGCCTCGACGCAGCGCATCCGGTAGATTCGCTCTTCAAGATCGAAGGGCTTGATGAAGTCTTCAAAAAGAAACGAGCCGGTCTTTTCGGCATGCCCGTCGACCGTGATCGTCCAGGGCCGCGGTTCGAAGTCCTGCGCGTTCCTGAAGGGGTCTGCCTTGCCAGTACCGAATTCGTAGTAGTTATTATAGGTCGTGACATCTTCGTAGGTATTCGGCAGCTCGTCGGTGCTCAATCGGCTCGGGCGGATGCCTTCGAGTTTCTCGCCGCTGCCCGCGGGCACGATGGCGCCGAGCGCCGGCGCGGCTATCGCCGCAGCGCCGACAATACTCCCTGCGCGCATGAAGTTGCGGCGGCTGAAATAGTTCGACTCGCTGGTGATCTCCGACGGACGGATATCAGCGGGCTTTTTGATTAGCATCGATGCACTCCCTGAAACGGATACTAAAAGAGACCGTCCTAACCGAGTAAATATTGCACACTTTCGGGCGCATTCCGGCGTCTGCAACAATCTGTTACGAACATGCCGGTTTTCCTGCCGGGGGCGGCCGCCTCTCATGCCTTGAAATCGTCCCGAACCGCCCACAATTAAAGACCCACAGGAAAGTTCCGCGATTAATTTTCGGATTTTTTCAAACTTTTGCCGTAAGAGGCGATCGAAATCAACATGAGCGAATTATTCTCAACGAGCGAAAGAACCAGCGAACGCATTGCGCCGACGGCGACCCTGCATGTCGATGTCATCGCCGACCTGATTTGTCCTTTCTGCTACCTTGGCAAGCGACGCCTCGATCACGCGATGCGAGCCGTAAAGGGTCCGAGCGAAGTGAGCTGGTATCCCTACCAGCTGAATCCCGAGATGCCTGCAGAGGGCATGTCGTTTGACGAGTACCTGTCACGGCGCTTCGGTAATCCGGCGTCCATCCAGCCGGTGCTTGATGGACTTGCGGCCGAAGGTCGCCGCGACGACATCGGATTCCGTTTCGACCGGCTTACCCACGTCCCTAACACGCTTCCGGCGCACCAGGTCATGCATCTTGCCGAAGTGGAAGGCGCGGCGCAGTCGACACTTGCGGACGCTTTGATGCAGGCGTTTTTCGAGCAAGGCGAGAATATCGGCGAAACCGACGTGCTTGTCGCAGTTGCTGGCAGGTACGGACTTGCGGCGGATGACGTACAACGTGCCGTCGATGATGAACAATCCCGACAGATCGTCCTTTCGCGAGAAGCGCAGGTTCGCGCGAGCGGCATGGTCGGCGTCCCGGGCTATCTTCTCAATCGTCGCCTGCTCGTTGTCGGCGCGCAGTCGACCGAGACCTTGATCAATGCCTTTGACAGGGCGATGTTCGGCGAGGGTGACGACGCGATCGCTTCTCCGGCTCTGCATTAGACCGCATCAGGATCGTTTAGACGGAGGCCGGTTTCGTGGGCTTTATGCTGCCCGGGCGGCAGTCCCTGCATGCGCCGGTCCAGCCAGTCGATCAACAGTGAATTAACGTCGTCCGGCTTTTCCTGCTGGGTCCAGTGACCGCAGTTCTCGAGTATGTGAGTCTCCAGGTCAGGTACGAACGGCGTCATTGCGTCGATCTGCTCGGGCGAGATGATGACGTCGTCAACGGCACCGATAAACAAGCTCGGGACGCGCACGGTCTGGTCGAGATCAGCCGTGCTGTCCCAGTTGCGCGTCCAGTTTCTGTACCAGTTGATCGCCGGAGTGAACCCGCCAGCCTCGAAGGCATCCGCATAAACCCGGGCGTCCTCGGCCGATAAAAGCGTGTCGCCAGCCGGCTGGTCGCGCTCGAGGGCGGCGAGCAGGCTAAAGCTCCGCATCGCTTTCGGCAGCTGGTTGAATCGCTCCCGCGTGATCGAATTTCTGCGCATCATGACCTCGAACACCCATGCAGGGTCGCGGTCACATCGCCGGTCCGCCGCGTCGGAGTCCTGAAAATTGACGATGTAAAAGTCATCACCGAGAACGGTGCGCATCAGCGCGATCGGGTCGACAGGCGGGCGCGGCAGGAACGGCACGTTCAGGGCGACGAGACCGGCCATGCGCTCCGGCACCAGTAATGCCATCTGCCAGGCGAGCAGGGCGCCCCAGTCATGCCCGACGATGACGGCTTGAGTGAACTCTTTGGCATCGAGAATCGCGACGACGTCGCCAACCAGTGCCTGGATCGAATAGGCGGCGACGCCGGCGGGTTTGCCGGTTCGCCCATAGCCACGCTGATCCGGCGCGATTGCGTGATAGCCGGCTGCGGCCAGCGCCGGCAGTTGATAGCGCCATGAGTAGGCGAGCTCCGGAAATCCGTGCAGGAGAATGACGGGCCGGCCCTCACCCTGCTCATAAACAGCGATTCGGACGTTGCCGGTGTCGATAAAATTCGGTTCAGGGAACATGCTGACTTCCGGCCTTGGAGGCTCTATCCAGACCCTCGAAACACTGGGGTATCGCCCCGATTTCTGCTAGTGTCCCATCCCGAGACGTCGAAGGGGAAGAGTAAGCGGAGGTCTCTGGCCTTAGCGACCGGGGGACGGTGTAAGCCCCGGGCCGGAATTCCGCCGAAGATCACCCCGGAGTCGCTGCCCGAAAGTCGAGTGACGAGTAGACGCAGCCGGCTGGCCGCCGATACCGGGCCACGGGTCCTTGACCTGACAAGGCGGCCAGCGCGAGCTTGCCGCGAATCCGGGTGGTACCGCGATACGTATTGATCGCCCCGGGCGCAGGTTTTGCGTCCGGGGCGATGTCGTTTTGGAGAGAGGGTTTTGATGTTTAAGGAAGTATCGGGCCGTTACAACGGGCCAGACCTCGAAGAGGAGGTGCTGGCGTTGTGGCGTGACAATGAGATTTTTGCAAAGACCCTCGAGCAATCTCGGGACAGGCCGCGCTTCAGCTTCAACGAGGGGCCGCCGACTGCCAACGGCAAGCCGGGCATTCATCATGTGCTGGCACGCAGCTTCAAAGACATTTTTCCCCGTTACAAGACCATGCGCGGCTTTTACGCGCCGCGGAAAGCGGGCTGGGACACACACGGCCTGCCCGTCGAACACGAGATCGAAAAAGAACTCGGCATCTTCGATAAAAAGGAAATCGAGGAGAAGGTCGGCATCGCCGAGTTCAACCGGCGCTGCCGGGAATCGGTCATGCGCTATATCGGGGACTGGGAGAAGATGACCGAGCGCATGGGCTTCTGGGTCAACCTGGATGAGGCTTATTACACGCTCGACAACACATTCATCGAGTCCGTCTGGCACCTGCTCAAAGACATTTGGGACAAAGACCTTATCTATCGCGGTTACAAGGTCGTGCCCTACGATCCACGTATTGGCGCAACGCTGTCATCGCACGAGCTTGCACTCGGTTACCGCGAGGTCGAGGATCCGTCGATTACCGTGCGTTTCAGATTTGCAGACGAACAAAGCACGTCATTCCTCGTTTGGACCACGACGCCCTGGACGTTGCCATCGAACCTCGCGCTAGCGGTTGGCACGGATATCGACTACAGCTTCTGTGACGTCGGTGACGAGACCCTGGTGGTTGCCGAGGCGCTTCGCGAATCGGTGATGCGCGACCTCGAGCACACGGTGACGAAGACCGTCAAAGGCGCGGCGCTGGTGGGTACGCGCTACGAACGCCTGTTCGACTATCTCGATGTCGAAGCCGACAATGCGTTCCAGGTGTTTGCCGCGGATTTTGTCAGTACCGAAGACGGTACGGGAATCGTGCACACGGCCCCGGCGTACGGCGTCGATGATCTGGAGCTCGGCCGGGCCAACGGCTTGCCGGTTCTGCATGGTGTCGGGCTTGACGGCTACTTTGTCGATGCCGTCGAACCCGTGGCCGGTCTGTTCTTCAAGGATGCAGACAAACCCCTGATCAGGATCTTGAAGGAGCGCGGAATCATGTTTCGCTCCGAACGGTTCACGCACAATTACCCGTTCGGCTGGCGGACCGGCGATCCGATCATCTACTACGCAAAGAACGCCTGGTATATCCGCACTTCGAAGTTTCGCGAGCGCATGACCGAACTGAACAGGACCATCAAGTGGGTACCGGAGCATATCCGGGACGGGCGGTTCGGCAAATGGCTCGAAAACAATATCGACTGGGCGCTCTCCCGCGAGCGATTCTGGGGCACCCCGCTGCCCGTATGGACGGACGGCGAGGGCGGCTACCACTGTGTCGGTTCGCTCGGCGAGCTCGAGGAGCTGACGGGGCGAAAGCTGACGGATCTGGACCTTCATCGACCGGCGATCGATGACATCGTGTTTGAAAAAAACGGCAGAACCTGGCAGCGCGTGCCCGAAGTCATCGACTGCTGGTTCGACTCGGGAGCGATGTCGTATGCGCAGTGGCATTACCCGTTCGAAAACGTCGACGTATTCGACAAGCATTTCCCGGCCGATTTCATTTGCGAAGCGATCGATCAGACGCGCGGCTGGTTCTATTCATTGCATGCAATCGCAACCCTGGTGTCGGACAGCGTGGCGTACAGGAACTGTATCTGCCTGAATCTCATCGTCGACAAGGACGGCAAGAAGATGTCGAAGTCGGTCGGCAACATCGTCGATCCCTACGACGTTTTCGATACGGTAGGTGCCGATGCCTTGCGCTGGTACTTTCTGGCCCGGCTTTCACCCGACATCCCGAAACGGATTTCCGTAGAAATCGTCGCCGACGTCGCGAGCTCGTTTATCAATACGTTCTGGAATACGTATGGATTTTTTGTTCTCTATGCGCGACTCGACGACGTCGATTTTTCCCGGGACATTCCCGTCGAAGAGCGGCCGGAGATCGACCGCTGGGCGCTTGCGCTGGCGCACAATACGATCGTAACGGCCACTGCGGCGCTGGATGACTATGATGCGAAAACGGCAGGCGAGGCTATCGAGTCGTTTGTCGATCAGCTCAGCAACTGGTATGTACGGCGTAACCGGCGCCGATTCTGGAAGTCGACAGATCCCGAGGACAAGCGCGCCGCCTACCTGACCCTGTACGAGTGCCTGCAGGTGGCGCACAAGTTGATGGCGCCTTTCGTACCGTTTCTTGCAGAGCACGTATACCAGAACCTCGTGCGCAGCGTGGACCCGGATGCACCCGAGAGCATTCACATGACAGCATGGCCCGCGGCAGACTCGTCGTGGCAGAACGATGCGCTGTTGTTTGACATTGGTGTCGTTCAGAAAGTCGTCGGTCTCGGGCGGGCTGCGCGCGGCCAATCCGGCGTTCGCACCCGGCAGCCGCTGTCGCGATTGCTAGTCCGGGCTCCGGACGACGGCGCCGCCAAAGCGCTCGAGGATCATCAGGACCAGGTCCTCGAGGAACTCAACGTCAAGTCCGTCGAGTTCATTGCACGAGACGCAGGGCTCGTCAGCTACCGCATAAAACCGAACCTGCCGCGCATCGGCAAGCAATATGGTAAACAGATTCCGGCTATTCGAGCGGCGCTGGAAAACGCGGACGGTGCCGCGATCGCCGGTGCTGCGACGCGCGGCGAGACGTTCGAGATTCTGGCGGGCGGCCAGGCGATAGTCCTCACGGGCGACGATGTGCTCATCGAAACACATTCCGCCGAAGGCTATGCCTGCGCTGAGGACGCCGGGTTCCTGGCTGCGCTGGACACGACGCTGAACGACGCACTGATTGACGAAGGCCTGGCCCGCGAAATCGTGCGCTCGGTGCAGGATGCGCGCAAACAGGCCGGTCTCGAGGTGTCGGACAGAATCGTACTCGGGGTTGCGGGGACCGGCGGGGTCGATCGGGCGCTTGCCACGCATCGTGATTATGTCATGACGGAAACCCTCGCCACGGACTGGGTGGTAGGGCAGCCTGCACCCCTTTTTACCTCCGAGCGGCAGCTGGGTGAGGAACGCTGGGCGATAGAATTCGGTAAGGCCTGACGAGTCGGATTTCTGTATTCGCATCTGAGTACTTGCGCCGACTTCGGAACATCTGTTATAAGAAACGGACGCAGGTACCTGATAGATCAAGAGTACTTAATGGACTAACCGGTTGAGAGGACCGGAGGCTACAGGAGGTAGTCGCTCTAAATGGCGTACGAAGCCGCAGCTTATGTAAATAAAGCGGCCTAACAATAACTAAACGCTGGAGTGGGTATGAAATACCACGTCGATCGCTTTTTCGCCGCAGTCTCGATACTCGCGGGTCACGGAAATATCAAACAGAGACTTATCAAAGCCTACGAGGGCCAGCTCGAAGACATTCTCGAAGAAGAATTGCCCGTAGCAGCCCAACAGACATTCGCAGATCTCAGATCCCAAATGCACCGGGTTACGCCGCTGAATGGTGAAGGTCCCATTTGCGCCTCGGTACGCAAGATGTCGATCAGTGAAGCCAGTGAGTGTGCTGTGTCGGTGGTCGAACTGTATCGGGAGGTCAGCCGCACAGGCGATGATGCCGGTTCCGTTCTGCCGCTTACTCAGGACCTCTCCGAGCGGGTGCCGCCGTTCCTGGTCAAGTCTGTCTAGCTAGCGAACCGGGTAGTAGACGTAAGTCACCAGTTGTTCCTCGGCCACCCTGGTCGGGTCGCTGACATAGGACTCCCATGCATCCCCGTTGCGGGCTATGCCCAGCGCCGCAAGATACGAAGCGATCTTCTGGTGAGTGTCACCAAGACGACGGTATGAACCCAGGTGTTTCACGCGGATGACGTTACCGGCATAGGTGCTGCCGATCCTGACGCCCGCGCCGTCTCGAGGCACCGCTTCGCTGAGTCCCCGCACCGGAATCGCGGCATCAAAAAGCAGTTCTGAACCGCTGAAAGAGCGCGTAATCGAGAGCGGCGCGCCGGCTTCCTCGAGATCGTGTCTGTCGATGAAGCTCAGGACTTCGAAGTAGGCATTTCCCATCGCCGCTGAGATTGCGGCCGGCTCGGGTCTCGATGCTGTCGATAAGTAGGCGATATCCAACGCCTCGACGACGATTTGCTCGATCTCGATATCGCTGAAGTCGGCCCTCGGCAGGGTCTCGGCGAGATCTTTCAGGTTGATGAGACCTTTGACGTAATCGCGGCGCACGACGCCGGTCAGCAGCAGTGCAAAGTAACGTCCCACCAGGTTGTAACCGTAATCCACTTCGAAGGTCCACGTGACGGCAGTGCCGCCATTACCACCCTCGAGATCGAACCACGAACGTGCCGAGCCGGGTTCGGCCGGATTGATAACGCTCTCCAGGTAGGTATGCGGCCTGCTGTCGGTGATGGTCTGGGTGCCGGTGCCGATAATCGTGCCGTCCCAGGTCATCGTGGCTCCTGCACCCCGTCCGGGACCGGAATATGTGATGCGCGCATTCGGGTCCGATTCGACCCAGGGGGACCACAGGGCAACCCGATGAAAATCATTGACGAGCGCGAAGACCGTCGCGGGATTGGCATCGATTTGCGTTGTCGCGCTAACGCTGGCGTGGCGCGGCAGGGCCAGGCCAACCAAAACCAGTATGAGAACGAATCCGCCGACGGCATAAAGTAGCTTTTGCACGATGGGGATTATTCCACAGAGCGCCCTGCTTGGGCACAATGGTGCAATGAATGCAGATGTGAATACCTTGCCGATCGGCGTCTTCGATTCTGGAGTCGGCGGCCTCACGGTCCTGAAAGCGCTGCGCGAGGAATTGCCGCGCGAGAACCTGATTTATCTCGGCGATACCGCGCGCCTGCCGTATGGCACCAAGAGTCCGGCGTCGATCTCTCGCTACGCGAGCCAGGCCACGAGGCAGCTGCAGGAGCAGGGCATCAAGCTGCTCGTGGTGGCCTGCAACACGGCTTCCGCAGTGGCGCTCGATACGCTGCGCGAGCAGATGCATCCCGTCCCCGTTACCGGCGTGGTGGAGCCGGGCGCGGCGGCAGCGGTTGCTGCCCGGCCCGGAGGTTCACACCTCGTGCTTGCCACCGAGGCAACGGTCCGGCTGGGCGCTTATCGGCGCGCGATTCACGAGCGAGATCCGGATGCCGAGGTGCGCGAGCTTGCCTGCGAACTGCTCGTTGCGCTGGCCGAAGAGGGCTGGCGCGACGGACCGATTGCCGAGTCGATCGTCCGCCGTTACCTCGGCGAGCTGGGCAATCCGCCGCATGACCCTGACAGCGTCATCCTCGGCTGCACGCACTTTCCAATACTGCGCGACGCGATCGCCAGCGCCTTTGACCAGGCGGTGGTCATCGTAGATTCAGCCAGTACGACAGCCGCCGTGGCGCGCGAGCAGCTGCAGTCTCTTGCGATCGTCAACGGTCAGGACAGTCCCGGTTCGCTCACGCTGCTTGCGACGGATGGTGCCACGCGTTTCGCTCGGGTCGGCGGCCAGTTCCTGGGAGAGGACCTGGCGGCAGAGGATATCCGCGTCGTCGACCTGTAACCGCAGCTCAGCGCGAGAGCGGCCATGAAAGATGCGGCGTGGCGTAGCGAGCCATGCCGATACGATTCAAGCGGCTGGCCTGTGCGATAATTCGAGGCCGAGTTCCTGTGCCGGAGCGTAATTGAACTTCAGGATGACATTGGCCGCTGTCGTCGCGTGCCTCGCAATCGCCCAGCTTGCCGGCTGCGGCGCAGAAGCGCCAACCCAGGACACGGTGGAGCCGCTGACCGATGTCGCGCCCAGACCCGAGATCTATGCCGGTTTTGCACTGGCGGCCGATCTGGGCATTTATACGGATGGTCAACGCGAGATGATAGCGCTGCTCATCGAAGCGTCCGAAATTATTGACGATCTGTTCTGGCAACAGACCTGGGGGCCAAACCCTTCGCAGTGGCTGGCTTCGATCGACGACGACGATGCGCGCCTGTTTGCGGCACAGAATTATGGGCCATGGGACCGGTTGGACCGGCAAAGACCGTTCATCGAGGGTGCTGGTGCCAAGCCGCTCGGCGCAAACCTGTACCCGGCCGACATGACTCGGGAGGAATTCGAGTTCGCCTATCTGCCCGGCAAGGCCGATCGTTACTCGCTGGTCCGGCGTAACGCGCGGGGCGAGTTGATCCTGGTGCCTTACCATGTCGCCTATGCTCAAGAGCTCAAGGCCCTCGCTCAGCTGCTGCGAAGCGCTGCTGATCTCGCCGAAAGCGCCGACTTTGCGACCTATCTCAAGCTGCGTGCCAGCGCGTTATTGAGCGACAACTATCAATTGAGCGATTTATTCTGGATGGACGTCAAGGATAACGAGATAGACATCATTATCGGTCCGATCGAAACTGGCGAGGATCGCCTTTTTGGCTATCGCGGTGTCTACGAGTCGGTACTCGTTCTGAAAGACCTGGACTGGAGCGCGCGACTGGCGATTTTGGCCGACATGCTTCCTGAACTGCAGGCGGAACTGCCCGTTCCGGCCGAGTACAAACAGCAATTTCCGGGCAGCGACGCCGACCTTAACGCCTATGACGTGATCTACTATGCGGGCTCTGGCAACGTCGGCGTGAAGGCGATGGAGTTGAGTCTGCCAAACGACGACCAGGTTCAGCTGCAGAAGGGCGCGCGTCGCCTCCTGCTAAGAAATGCGATGCGGGCCAAGTTCGAGACGATTCTCGAACCGGTCGCCGACGTGCTGATCGACGACACCCAGCGGCAGCACGTAAATTTCGACGCGTTCTTCTCCATTAAAATGTTTCACGAGGTTGCACATGGTCTCGGGGTCCAGGATACGATAAACGGCAAGGGCACGGTTCGCGACGCGTTGCGAGACATGGCATCCACCGTCGAAGAAGGCAAGGCCGACGCTCTCGGCCTCTACATGATCAGGGTGCTTAGCGAGGCCGGCGAACTCGACGAACTGGACCGGCAAGACTGCTACGTCACGGCGCTGGCCGCTGCGCTGCACGCAATTCGCGATGGAGCAGGTGGTGCCCAGGGCATGGCCAACGTCGTTCGCTTCAATGACTTCGTCGATAGCGGCGCGTTTGTACGTGACCCGGACTCCGGCCGGTATCGGGTCGATTTCGAGCGCATCGAGGCTGCGATCGAAGGCCTCGCGCGACGGTTACTAATGCTGCAGGGCGACGGCGCCTACGAAGAAGCGGTGCGGCTGACAAGCGTCCGCGGCGTCGTGAGTGCGCAGCTGCGGGCCGATCTGGAGAGGGTCGCAGAAAAGAATATCCCGATCGACATTACCTTCAACCAGGGGCTCGCCTACCTGGGTCTCGAGTAGGCAAGCGCTGATCGTTATCGAGGGAAAAATGAAAACGAGTTTACTTCTAACGGCGGCGGCCATGCTCGCGATCGCGGGTTGCGGCGGTGGTGACCAGCACCCAGCAACGCCTGAAAATACCAAACAACCCTGGGAGGAGTTTGTCGCCGACACGATAACGGCCTACTACGAAAGGAACCCCGAGTCGGCCGTCGGCGCGGGTCTGCACGAGTACGACGGCCGCATGGGCGACCGGAGCCTGGCTGGGCTGGACGGTTACGCCAAGTGGCTCGATGCCGTCATTACCGAGGCATCGTCATACACGGATCTCGAAGGTATCGCGGCGTTCGAGCGTGATTACCTGCTGACGGAGATGAACGATCGGCTGTTCTGGTTGCGCGATTCCGACTACCCGACCAAGAATCCACTCTTTTACAGTATCAACGTCGGTGTTTATGTCGATCGCGACTATGCGCCGCTCGAAGCACGCATGGTGGCGTACACGGAATACATTGCCCAGGTTCCTGGCCTGCTCGAGACGATGAGGCGAAATCTCGAGCCACCGTTGCCGGCGCCGTACCTCGAGATAGGTAGTGCGATTCTTGGCGGATTCGCCGGGTACCTCGAGACGACCGTGCCCGAGCTGTTTGCGGCAGTTCAGGACGCGCAAAAGCAGCGGCGGTTCACGGCTGCGAACGCAGACGCGGTCGCAGCGGTCAAACGGGCGGCGGCCTGGCTTGACGAGCTAAAGGCGACGGCGACCGACGACTATGCGCTCGGCGAGCAGCGCTTCCTGAAAATGCTGCGGGCCACGCAGGGCATCGACATAACGCTCGAAGCGCTCAAGGAGGCCGGCGAACTCGATCTGCAGAGGAATCTCGATGCGCTGAATGCGGCTTGCGCCGAGTTCGCGCCGGGAGATAGCACCAAGGACTGCGTGCGCCGGGTACAGAACCGGAGGCCTCCCGAGGGTGCCGTGGGTGGCGCGAGCCGGCAGCTGCCTGCACTCAGGCGATTCGTAATCGATAACGAGATCGTTACGATTCCGAGCGACGAGGAAGCGATGGTCGCCGAGGCGCCCCCGCATCGGCGTTTCAATACGGCGTATATCGACATTCCGGGGCCGTTCGAGTCCGGGCTGCCGTCGGTGTACTACATAGCGCCGCCGGATCCTGCCTGGCCCGAAGAAGACCAGCTCGCCTACATTCCCGGTGAAGCAGACTTGTTGGGCATCTCGGTGCACGAGGTGTGGCCGGGACATTTCCTTCAATACCTGCATGCAAACCGGACAGAAAACAATATCGGGCGACATTTCGGCACCTACTCGTTTAGCGAAGGCTGGGCGCATTACACAGAGCAGATGATGTGGGATGCCGGTCTGGGCGACGGTGATCCGGAGGTGCGTATCGGGCAGTTGCTGAACGCGCTGAAGCGAAACGTCCGCTACCTGTCGGCGATCGGGCTGCACGCGGAGGGCATGACCGTGGAAGAAAGCCGGGCCATGTTCCTGGAGCAGGCGCTACTCGACGTTGGCAACGCAAGCCAGCAGGCCTATCGCGGCACATACGATCCCGGCTACCTGAATTACACGCTCGGCAAGCTCATGATCAACAAGCTGCGCGAGGACTGGACCGCAGGACGCGGCGGCCGCGAAGCCTGGCGCCGTTTTCATGACGAGTTCCTGAGCTACGGTTCACCGCCGATCCCGCTCATCAGAGCGCAGATGCTTGGAAAGGACTACGACGGCGACACGGCCTTACTGCCCGACTGATCCCTGACACCGCCCTTGCAGCGGCTTACAGATCCTCCTTGTTCAGAACGCCGAGTTCGTTCCCGAACAGGGCGGTCAGGTACAGCGCATCGTGGGTTTCCAAAACGCCGGTCAGGGCCGGGAATCGGGCGTGCGAATCCTGTAGATCCATCAGTACTTCACCGTCGCCGTTGATCGCGAAAACATGCGACGATGGAACGGCGGCCGGCCGGTACTTTTCGGGCAGGCGCTGGGCGATCTTGCGCAGCAGCGGCTTGTCCGACGCGTCATCGAGCAGTGAGTCGCGCGGTGCCACGAGCCCGATCCAGAATCGCCCGTTCAGGCCGTTGTTGATGTTGTCCGGGAAACCGGGCAGGTTGTCGATCAGGACTTCGGTGCGGCCGGCTGTCTCGCCGCGCAGCCAGTGCTTGAGAATGCGATAGGAACCGGTCTCAGCAATCAGCAGGTAGTCCTGGCTGTCGCTGATCGCCACGCCGTTGGCGAAATTCAGACCGTCCATGATTACGCGCGCGACACCTGTATCCGGCCGAAACTCGATGACCGCGCCGTGTCCGCCATGTTCCGTGATATCGAGAATCGAGGCTTCATAGGTGCCCCCGTACTGCTGTGCGCCGAAACGTGTGCTGGCCTCGGAGAAATAAATCGTGCCATCGGCCGCAATTGCGAGATCGTCGGTGTAAACGAGCGGCCGGCCCGCGACGGCGTCGAGCAGCGTGGTAACCGTGCCGTCCAGGTCAATGTGCTGAAGTCCGACGTAGGCATTGGCGACGATCATCGATCCGTCGGTTGCCGTTTCGATCCCCAGCGGTCGGCCACCGACGTCGGCAAAGGCGTCGTAATTTCGGCGACCGTCAATTCTAAGGATGATGCCACCCGCTGTTGTCGCATACAGGTGGCCATCCGGACCGAGTGTGGCGTCCTCGGGCCCGACGTGATTGCCCAATGCGATCGGGCGCGCGTGCCGCAGCCGGTTATTGGCGCCGAATGGATCGACAAGACCGCGATCGATAGGCGCATCCCAGGCTACCGGGTCGATCGGCACAGGCCAGGCCAGCAGGTATGCGGCCAGAGCTGTCAACACTACTCCGGCCGCAATCAGCGCTCGCTTCATGGCCTGATGGGAGTTACCGGGTGCCGTCGATCATGCGCAGGAATTCGGCCCGGGTCCTGGCATCTTTGCGAAAAGTGCCGACCATTTGGCTAGTGACCATCGAGACGTCGGACTTGTGCACGCCTCGGGTCGTCATGCACTGATGAGCGGCTTCGATGACTACGCCGACGCCTTTCGGTTTCAGCACATCCTCGATGCAGTTCGCGATCTGAGCCGTCATCTTTTCCTGGACCTGGAAACGTCGCGCGAACGCCTCGACGACACGTGCAAGCTTGCTGATACCGACGACCTTGTTTCTGGGCAGGTAACCGACATGCGCCTTGCCGATGATCGGTGCCATATGGTGTTCACAATGTGATTCGAATTCGATATCCCGAAGGACAATCATTTCATCATATCCCTCGACTTCCTCGAACGTGCGCCGCAGGTAGCGAACAGGGTCGTCCTTATAGCCGCTGAACCAGTCTTCATACGCGCTGGCGACGCGCTTCGGCGTATCGATCAGTCCTTCGCGCCGCGGATCCTCACCCGCCCAGAGCAAAAGCGTCCGCACGGCCTCTTCAGCCGCCTTGCGGCTGGGTCTGCGGGGTTTCCGATCGTTGCCCGTCTTTTTGGTCACTGCGCCTTCCTGCCTTGTCGGGGGACTGGACGATACTACCGACATTGCCATACCCCGTACACCGTAAGGCGGCATGATTCGATAGTTGCCGTGAATCTGACTGCGCGGGTGTCAGGTCGCCTGAGCGTCGAGCGCCAGTCCGGCCGGACAACTGACGCCGGTGCCGCCAATACCGCAATAGCCGCCCGGGTTCTTCGCCAGGTACTGCTGGTGATAGTCTTCGGCGAAATAGAAGGTGTCAAGCGGCAGAATCTCGGTAGTGATCGGGCCATAACCGGCGCTCTTCAGTTCGGTCTCGTAGGCTACCCGTGAGCGCTGCGCAGCCACGTGCTGCGAGTCATTGAACGTGTATATCGCGGATCGGTACTGGGTGCCGACATCGTTGCCCTGGCGCATTCCCTGGGTCGGGTCGTGCGCCTCCCAGAAGACCCGCAGCAGCTCGGCGTAGCTGACTCGCTCCGGGTCGAATACGATCCTGACAACCTCGGTGTGGCCGGTCAGTCCCGAGCAAACCTCGCGATAATCCGGATTGGGCGTAATGCCGCCTGCATATCCGACCGCGGTGGAATAAACGCCTGGCGTTTCCCAGAAGATCCGTTCGGCTCCCCAGAAGCAGCCAAGCGCGAATACGGCCTGCTGCAAATTCTCGTCGAACGGGCCGGCCAGGGAATGACCGTTCACGAAATGCTGCTCGGGTACGGGCATACTTTCCGCCCGGCCAGGCAAAGCCTGTTCGCTCGAGGGCAGCGTCGATTTCTGTTCGAATTTGTTCAAAGCTAGAGTGCCTGATAGCGTCCGCCGCGGCGTGGTTTGCGAATGATACCGTCGATACTCCGAAAACGCACCGGGATCGACTGCGTGTTGCCCCAGTCCGTTGCCCGGTACACGGCGAAATGCAAGTGCGGCATCGTTGTATGGCCGGTATTGCCCGAGTAAGCGATTTTTTGTCCCTGTGAAACGGTTTCGCCAACCGAGACGATTGCCCCGTTTTGCATCAGGTGATAGTACTCACCCGTCGTGCCGTCGCTGTGCAGGATAACGACAAAGTTGGCGAATTTACCGCAGCCGTCTTCCCAGCATCCCCGCGAGTTTCCCTCTTCGACGCGGGCGACGACCCCGGCTCGCGCCGCGTGGACGGGCGTTCCGATCGGCATATCGAAGTCGATCGCGAATTCCTCGAGTCCAGTGTGGCTGAAACGCGAGCCATAGCCCTGCAAGACCCGGTAACGCTGCCCGCTCGAGTAGGGCAGCGAGTAAAGGTGGCCGTCGTCATGAACGGCGTCTTTATCACCGACGGTCCAGTCGAAGGATACCCGATATTGGCCATCGCCAGCCGGCCCGGTGCCGGGCAGCCGCATAACCTGCTCAGACTGTCTCGGTGCCAGCGTGCGTGTCACGGTGTCCGGGCCGTCAATCTGTAACTGCGGGGTGCCGCTTATCTTCAGCGTGTAGGTAATCGGAAAATCACCGAGGTTTCGCGCGCGCAGCTCGACATTGCCGCCCTGGTCCACCGCATCGACGCAGATCCATTCGTCCCGACAGTCAGCAAGTGCGGTGCCGGCTGCTGCAATCAAGGCAAGGGTGGTCAACATGCCAGGCATTCGCAGTGCGCACATGACGGTGCTCCTGCCGGAAGTCGTCGTTATCAGGTTTCTTCGCCTTGCTCGGCCGTGGTCGCCTCACTGCGAAGCGCTTCAAGATCGGATTGCTTGTAGTAGAACCGATGCGTAAGGATGCGCTCGGCCGAGTCGACGGGCTCCCCGTCCTCGAACAGGGGGCGGTAAATCCTGCGCCGCATCTCACGCTGCACACTTTGCTGCATGTCGGCAAATTCCGGTGGCTGGGCTTCGATAAGCTTCAGGTCGGTCACCCGGCCGCGAGTCGATACGGCATAAGATACGCTGATCCTGCCAGGGATGATGGGGTCGTCGCTTAATGCTCTGCTGTCACCCTTCGCGCTGCCGGCAAATTCCGGGATCGGTTGTTCCCGCAAGGGATGAATCTGCTCGAGCGCATTGCGGCGGTACTCGAGTTTCGATTCGTCGTCAGACAGAATATCCCAGGCTTCCCGATATGTTTTGCGGGCACGCGGTTCGTTACCCTGGTACATGTAAAAATCGGCCAGTGCGAGGGTGGTGCTCGCCGCATCCTGCCAATCCGCGTCCGGATTCTGTTCCGCAATTCTTGCCGCACGTTTGAAATAGATTTCACCGGTCGTCATTGTGACCGGTTGAACAGATTCCGCGCCGGACATGTCGATAAAGAAGAACGACTGGCCTAAACGGGTGAGCGGTTCGATCAGCTGCAGGTCATCTTTACCGAACTGTTCCTCGATGATACGAACGACACGGCGATATGTTGTTCGCTCGTCGTATATGAACCCGGCACGATGCTGCCAGACAGCGCGTTCCATTAATGCGGGCAAGAGATCGAGTACATTATCGGCGTAGTGCCTGGCATTCAACGCATAGATGGTATCCTGAATTTCACGGGCATCGTCCGTGGAACCCAGTCTGAGGCTTGCCTCGGCGAGCGAATTCAGAATGTCCACCTGGTCGAGGTTATGCGGGCCTTCATTGACGTGTGTCACATGGACCGCGCGTTGAAAGGTGCCGACGGCAAGATCAGGTCGTCCTCCCTCGAGCTGAGCCACGCCAAGCCCACGGAGCGGATTCACGAGCTGGGCGTTAAGGCGATCTTCGTTCGACTCGATGATCTCTACAGCGGCCTGAAAATTCTGCTGGGCAGCATCGAATTGCTGCGTTCGGTGCTGGACTATGCCGAGATTGGTCAATGCCCGGGCGGTGTCGGTGGAGTCCGGTCCTGAAACACGAATGGCGAGTTCCACAACGCGTTTCGCGACCGTGTCTGCCTCGTCCAGAACGCCGTCCCCCATCAGGCTCTTGTATCTTTCGAATTGCGCGAGTAACTGTTGCTCGTCGGTCAATTCGGGCGCCGGGGCCGGCGCGTCGTCTGGCGGGATCTCGTCCGCAACCGGCACGAGCTGGTCCGGTGGAGGTCCCATCGGAGCCATGTCTGATTCGTCTTGTGCATATAAACCGCCGGCAAAAAGCAACAGGATTGCCGCCGCGGCCGGCTGCAGATTATGGATCAAATGCATATGCGTTCAGGTAGAGTCAAAGTGTCCGATCGCCATGTACAAAATCGCCGGCATGATCAATTTCAGACTGGAAATAGGCCCAGAAGTTCTGAAACCGAACACATGCGGCCTCGACTAACACTATACCGGCTGGGGCCAAATCGCGGTAGCGCCTGGCCGGTATCGCAGGATCTCGCCCGGCTACAGATCCAGCCCGAGCTGCTGCTGGCCGGGACGCTGAAACTGGCTGCAATCGAGCCGTCCCTGGTAACGATCCCGGGTCAGCTCGAATCGCTTGCACGCCGTCCTGAAGCGCGCCGCGAGCATGTCGGCGTAGGCACCGCGGCCAGTCTGCCGGACGCCGAAGCGGTTGTCGTAATCGCGACCCCCGCTGGCCTGCCGAACCAGGCTCATGACATGCTCTGCGCGGTCGGGAAGATGTTCTGACAGCCACTCGGTGAACAGGGTCTTTACCTCGTGCGGCAGCCGCAGAAAAATATAGGCAGCGTGAGTCGCGCCTGCTGCCGCCGATGCCTCCAGGATGCGTTCTATTTCGGCGTCGTTTACGGCGGGAATAACGGGTGCAACGAGTACGCTTGTCGGAATCCCGTTTGACGAGAGTAACTCGATGGCTCTGAGTCTTGCCGAGGCCGACGGCACGCGCGGTTCCATGATGCGTTTCAGCGCCGGATCGAGGGTCGGCAAACTGATCGCAACGGAGCACAAGTTACGCCGGGCCAGCTCGGCAAGCAGGTCGATGTCGCGAGTAATCAAGCTGGCTTTGCTGATCAGGTTGACTGGATGGCGATGCCTGAGAAATAACTCGAGCATCTGCCGCGTAATCTGCAGAGCCTTTTCAGCGGGTTGATAGGGGTCCGTGTTGGCGCCGATCGTAATTGGCTGGCAGTCGTAGCCCGGTTTCTCCCATTCCTCCAGCAGTCGGCTGGCTGCGTCGGGTTTGTAAAAGATGCGCGTCTCGAAGTCGAGGCCTGGCGACAGATCAAGATAGCTGTGGCTCGGCCTCGCGTAACAGTATATGCAGCCATGCTCACAGCCCTGGTACGGGTTGATCGAACGATCGAACGGCACATCGGGCGAGCGGTTGTAGCTGATGATCTTGCCTGCGCGCATCGCGGTCAGCTCGGTCACGGGTGCCTGCTGATTGCGCCGCAGCACCTCTTCCGCATCCAACTCGACGGGGCGCGTTTCGAATCGTCCGTCGCTGCGCGATACCGCACCGCGACCTTTATGTGCCGGTGGTGACATCGAGGTCCCGCATACTGTGATTTTATACAGTAATCGACGAACGGCAACGCGTCAACAGCTTGCGGCGGCGGCACGCCGACTCAGTTCAGGACGCGGTAACCGCGGCCGCGCATGCAGCGCTTGAAGACTTTCTGCTTTTCCTCGTCGGCATCGAGACCCGAGCGCGTGCCGCCGTAAAGGCCCCCGTATGCCGCGCTTTCGCCGACGTCACCGCCGATGACGCCGGCAATTGCACCCACGGCTGCGCCTGTCGTCGTCCCCTTGGCGATGCCCCTGCTGACCTGGACCTCGTTGGTATAGGCCTCGCATTCGTCCCAGTCCCGGGCGAGCTGTTGGGGATCCTCGCCCTTGGTATCGATAATCGGATCCGGCTGCGCGGCGCAGCCTGACAGCAGTAGAGTCGAGCCCAGTAACCATAAGGTGGCAATAGCGCGCATGGCGTCACCATTTCTTGCTAATCTCAGTAGCCATAACGCTGCAACCCGAGCCTAGTTGACACGAACTGCCTGTTTATATGGTCCACGACACACAACATTCGACTGCGCGCGCAATCCTGTATGCGTTCCTGGCTAACTTCGGAATTGCGCTGGCAAAAAGCTGGGCGGCCTGGCTGACCGGATCCGGGAGCATGTTGGCCGAGGCGATTCACTCCTATGCCGATACCGGCAACCAGGTACTGCTATACCTCGGGCTCAAGCAGTCACAGCGGCCGCCCGACATCGAACATCCGCTCGGCTACGGCAAGTTGAGCTACTTCTGGAGCTTCATCGTCGCGCTGCTGCTGTTCAGCCTTGGTGGCCTGTTTTCGATCTACGAGGGCCTGCACAAGTTGCAGCATCCCGAGGATCTGTCGCAGCTCTGGGTGGCCGTAATCGTCCTCATTCTCGCGATCATACTCGAGGGATTTTCGCTTCTCGGATGTCTGCGGGAGATTCGGCTTGTCCGCGGCGACCGGCCGTTCCGGGAGTGGCTGAAGCACACGCGGAACTCCGAACTCGTCGTCGTACTCGGCGAAGATATTGGCGCACAGCTTGGACTGGTGCTGGCTCTTGGCTTCCTGCTCATGGCCGCGATTACCGGCAATCCGGTCTACGACGCGATTGGCTCGATCTGCATCGGCGGGGTTCTGCTGGTGATCTCGGTATTCATCGCCCTGCGCGTGCGGTCGCTGCTGGTCGGACGCTCGGCGGACCCCGAAATCCAGGAAACGATCAATGCGATCATCAGCGAGCATGACGACATCGAGTGCGTCTTGAATACCATCACGATCCAGTTCGGTCCCGATACGATGCTGGCGGCCAAGGTCAAGCTCCGCCCCGACCTCACTATCGATGCCGCGGTCAGCGCGATCAACGCGCTCGAGCGAAAGCTCAAGGAGCGAATCCCGAAACTAAAGTGGTCGTTTATCGAGCCTGACGTCTGCGATTGACACCCGCCGCGACTGCTAGGCTTCTGCCGACGCGTTGTACACGTGAACGTCTCGTTGCGGGAACGGGAACGAGATACCCTCTTCGTCGAAGCGTTTCTTGACTGCCTCGGTCATGTCGAACATTACGCCCCAGTAATCGGCCGTCGCAACCCATGGCCGCACGACGAAATTCACGCTCGAGTCACCCAGTTCAGAAACAGCGATTGTGCAGGCGGGCTCGTCCAGGATTCTGTCCTCCGCTGCGACGAGCTCCTTGAGCGTTTGGCGAACCTTGTCCAGATCGTCGCTGTAGCTGACGCCAATCACCATATCGACGCGCCGCGTGTCATTGGCGGAGTAGTTCGTGATGATGCTGTCCATGATCTGGCTGTTGGGCACGATGACGCGCTTGTTGTCGCCGGTCTTGAGAACGGTTGTCAGTATCTGCACCTCCTCCACGCTGCCCGAGATGCCCGCTGCCTCGACAAAGTCTCCGACCTTGTACGGACGAAACAGCACAATGAGCACGCCCGAAGCGAAGTTCGACAGCGAGCCCTGCAGTGCCAGGCCGACGGCGAGGCCGGCCGCGCCAAGAACGGCGATAAACGATGTCGTCTGAATTCCCAGAGCGCTGATTGCGGCGACGATGACGAAAACCAGCAGCACGATGCGAACCAGGTTGCAGACGAAGGTCTCGAGAGTCTTGTCGATCTGCTGTTTCTGCAGCACCGTGCGGAGCCCGCGCATGACGATATTGATGACCCAGCGACCGGCGTAGAAGATGACAATCGCGGTCAGGACATTCAGGCCCAGGTCGACTCCGGTGGACTTCAGCATGTCGATGGCCTCGTTCCAGGTGAAGCCCAGGTCGGGGAGCGTTACTTCGTTCATTTTTGTGTTCCCTTCGATTTCTTATTTGTTGACGGATGCGCGCGGCAGCGTCTGGTTTGCGGTAAGCGCACAGATGATGCCCATAGCCGACGAGGCTGTCCAATCCTGCGGCCGCGGCGCTTTGCCCGCAGCGGCCGGCGCATTAGTCGGGTTCGCGCTAGTGGCCCGGCCTGCCTTCCGCGCCCGGCTGCAGGCGATATATCCGGTAAGGACCCTGCGTCTTGATGTGAGTGCGAGGCCGCAATATGACCTCGGCCAGCGCGCTGTCGGCTAAATAAAGCCAGCCATCGGGGCCGAACGACAGGGCGTCGGGCCACCGGATCCGCCGGGACTGCAGCAGGGTATGCAGTTTTCGATCGGCATCGACGCGAAAGATCGAGCCGTGCTCGATATCGGTCCCGTATACGTTGCCATCGACGTCGAGGCTCATGCCATCGCTGAGCGGCTTGGTGGCATAGCGCTCGACACCTGCCGCGAGCTCAGCCGCCGACAATTCGGCATCGGTCAGGGCATCGAGTCGAACACGGTACAGTCCGGATCCGCTCAGTGCGCCGTAATAAAGCCACTCGGGACCAAGCGCGATGCCGTCGATACCGCCGCGCAGCGAGACGAGGCCGCCTGCGAATGTCATGTCCCTGCCGTGATTGCGGATGCGATAATTTTCGGCCGATACCGACGGGTGCGATTCGAGCAGCCGGCGAGCCCGCGCTGTTCCGATGTCGTAGACGATGATTGCCGGCGCCTTGCGCCAGAAACTTGCGTCGGCAACGATAACCGTGCGGCCGTCGGCACTCAGCTGCAGGTCCTGCAGGAAAGACCCGATGGGCGCGATGGACTCGTCGAAAACCTGGTCGTGGATGAGTTGACCCGTCTCCAGGTCGAAGGCAAGCAGGCGCGCGGCGCGCAGGCCGTGATTACCGTGATCGATCGTCCACAATCGATTCCGCGAGTCGATTGCAATGCCGAGAACAGTATCGAACAGGCGAGACTGTGCGGCACCGCTCGGATAGGGCTCGGCCGCGCCGTCGACATACTCCAGCAGCTTGTTACCCGGCGGCCTCGATTCCGGATGCACGGTAAAGAAAACACGCCCGGTTGAGCTGACCGCGACGTTACCGATCGGCTCAGGGTAGCTCAGGACCTCCCGCAGCTCGCTGTCGCTCAGCAGTGACGGCGTGGAAAGGTCCGGGTACGGATCACCGCCGCCGTAACGAATCCAGGCGATGACAGCCAGGCCGAGGCCAAGCAGCAAAAAAAGCAGCAGGGTTTTTTTCATAGGCGGCCGTCAAGCCCTCGCTCTTGCTCCCGGGTCGCGATTCTAACCGATTATGCCGCCGACTCAGGTCAGAAAAGCGAGCGCCCAGGCGCCGGCGACGACCAAACCAGCCAGTGTTCCGGCATTGCGCTGCCAGTTTGGGCGCGCGAGTTTTTCCCGAATTGGTGACAGCAGAATGCCGGCCGCCAGTCCACCCAGGAAGCCCATCAGGTGCGCACCGATATCCGTATTGGGCCCGCCTGTTCCCGTGTACATCAGCAGTGCAAATCCGCCGACGATCGGTCCGACACGATACGGCCAGCGGTCCTGAGACATGAGTTTGCCGCGCCAGACGAATCCCGCAACAAGTCCCAGTGCCGCGAAAACGGCCGTGGATGCGCCGACGGAACGGTGCGACGCTTCGAGCAACAGCATGTTCAGCGTGTTGCCCGCGGCTGCAGCAACGACAATTGCCAGCCAGGCGACACCGGGGCCGAGCAGGCGGCCCGCGAATAAGCCGAACAAAGCGCCGAAAACGACATTGCCGACCAGGTGACGCAGCCCGGAATGCAGGGTTAATGCCGTCACCGTCCGCCACCACTCGCCGGCCCGGATCAGGACGCCGTCAACGCGCCCCGCCGCGAACCAGTCTTGCGCAAACATTGAGCGGCTCGCGAGTCCGGCGACCGCGCAAATCACGATTACATATGCCAGCACGCCCGGGAGAGCGTTCTGATACTCGATCGAGACCTGGCGTGGCGGCACGTAAGGCGGGTTCTCGTCGTCGTAGCGCATGAGCTGATCCATGGCGCGGGCCGAGTACGCAGCGGGCACGATCAGCGCGCACGAAGTCGCGTCGTCAACGATTTCATACGGTATCTGCAGGGATGCGAGCACGAGCGCCCGATCGGAGCAGGCCCTCCGGTTTCGGCTCTCGAAAACCAGGCGCATATCGTCGTTCATATTCAGTCAGCGTTCATCGCCAAGCCGCGAGAATACACCCATGCGGTTGAAATCACGTTTTTTGAGCGAACAGATGCCATCCTGGAAGAAAATCTATTTCGCGCTGGCTTTGTGCAGTGTCGTGTTTCTCATCATTAACCTGCTCTGAGTCCGGGCACCAGTTCGGGCGACGGTTGCGGTAAGCTAGGCTGCCTGTTCAACGACGCGCCGGTAGCTCCGATGAAACCCTTTTTCCTGGCCGCAGGTCTTTTGCTGATTGGCACGGTGCGGGCCGAGGTCACCGACGCCGGCCCGGGCGGTTTCATTCTGGTGCACGAAGTGACAATCAGCGCAAACCGGGCCGATGCCTGGGCAGCCGCCGTCGACGACGTCGGGCGATGGTGGAGCGACGCGCACACTATATCAGGCGATGCCGGCCAGCTGAGTATTGACCCCAGTCCGCTCGGCTGTTTCTGTGAGGCGCTGGGCGAGCAGGGGGGCGTCGTCCATTTGAGCGTAACCTTCGTTAATCCGACGGTTGCTTTACGAATGACCGGCGGACTGGGACCCCTCGGCTTGATGGGTGTAAACGGGAATATGCTCTGGGAATTTTTCGATAGCGGCGACGCCACCCGGGTGAAATTCTCCTATGCAGTCGGCGGTTTCCATCCGGATGGACTGGACAGCATGGCCGCAGCTGTCGATTCAGTCATTGGCGAGGCATTGCAGCGGCTCAAGACCTATGTCGAAACCGGTAATGCGATTCGTGCAGATGTCGACTGAGATTTCAGTGCCGCGCCCATCGTCGACCGTCGTGCTCGTCCGGAGGTCGGCCGCGGCACCCGAGGTGCTCATGGTCAAACGGGATCCGCGATCATCTTTTGGTGACGCCTACGCGTTTCCAGGCGGGGTACTCGAGGATGCGGATCACCGTATCCATGATCAATGTGCCGGTGTAACGTCGTCGGATGCGGACCGGCTGCTCGAAGTCGATACCGGCGGGCTGGACTATTTCAGCGCGGCGGTACGCGAGCTCTTCGAGGAGGCAGGTGTCTTGCTCGGCGAGACGCGATGCTCGCGGGATGAACTGGCGCAGTCCAGGGATGCGCTGAACGAAGGCTCACTTCGATGGGATCGCTTTGTCGAGGAATCGGGACTCGTCCTGCGGTGCGATCGGCTGCATTATTTCAGCTTCTGGATAACGCCGACCGGATTGCCCAAGCGGTACTCTACGCGATTCTTCCTCGCCAAGCTGCCCGAAGGGCAGAGCGCGATTCACTGCGGAGGCGAGCTTACGAACTCATGCTGGATGCCGGCACTTGGCGTCTTGCAGGCGGCGAGGGAAGGCAGAATGCGTGTGCATTTTCCAACCCGAAAGACACTCGAGCGTATTGCGCGATTCGACTCGCTCGACGCGCTACTCGCGTGGGCCACTTCATGCGCCGAGGCGGGCGTGGCGTGCCACCAGCCCGCCTCGGTTCCGGCCTCCGACTGATGACCGCGTTCGGGCCCGATCTGCCGCCGTTCGCCGAGCTTGCAGTTGGTGTCCGCCGGCTCGTCGCACCAAACCCGTCAATGATGACGGGCCCTGGAACCAACACCTATCTGTTCGGCGACAATGAGGTTGCCGTGCTCGATCCAGGCCCCGCGATATCCGCGCATATCGAGCAAATACAGCAAAGAGCAACCGGGCCGATACGCTGGATCGTCGTAACTCACACGCACCCTGATCACTCGCCGGCCGCGGACCTGCTGGCCAGGGACACCGGTGCCGAATTGCTCGGTATCGCGCCGCCCAACCGCCGGCACCAGGACAGGACATTCAAACCTGATCGAACGTTAGCGGACGGCGATGCGCTCGAGACGGACGAGTTTCGACTTGAAGCCGTGCACACACCGGGCCATGCATCCAACCATTTATGCTTTCGTCACGCGGCGCTGAACTGGCTGTTTACCGGGGATCACGTCATCGACGGTTCGACGGTTGTGATTAATCCGCCGGACGGCAACATGGCCCAGTACATGGAGTCGTTGCGCCGTTGCCGCGATTTGCGCTGTGCCGCGCTGGCGCCCGGCCATGGCGGCGTCATCACGGATCCCGAGCGCGTCTTCGACTGGACCATTGCCCATCGCCTCGAGCGCGAAGCAAGGGTTGTCGCCGCGGTCAGGGAAAACCCGAACAGAACGACTCACGAACTCGTCCATTACGTCTACGAAGACGTGGACCCTGGTCTTCATGGTTGGGCAGAGCGCTCGCTACGCGCGCACTTGATCAAGCTCGAAGGCGAGGGCACGGCCATCAACGAAAAAGGCCGCTGGAGGCTCAAAGCGGCTTGATCTGATGCCTGACTTCGCATAGCGTACGCGGGCCGGAATTTGAGGAACCCTACATGACATTCGTCGTCACCGAAGCCTGTATCAAATGCAAGCTCACCGACTGCGTTGAAGTTTGCCCGGTTGACTGTTTCCACGAAGGGCCGAACATGCTCGTTATCGATCCGGATGAGTGTATCGATTGCACGCTGTGCGAACCCGAGTGCCCGGTCGAAGCGATCTATTCCGAGGACGAGCTTCCTTCCGACCAGGCGCCATTCCTCGCTCTCAACGCCGAACTGTCACGGGACTGGCCGGTCATCACGGAAATGCAGGACCCGCCGGCCGATGCCGACGAGTGGCGAGAGGTCAAGGACAAGCTCCAGTACCTCGAACGATAACGGCGGGCCACGAATAATAGTGGCACAAGCGATCCACAGCGGCGCATTGGCGTGTTCGTTTCCCTCCGCATAGCGTCTGCGTTCTGTCCCGCGGGCAGCATTACTCCTATGATAGGACGATGCAGCAGCAGATAGATCCCTGATGGCGAGTCTTCGCGCACAGCTGGTTCGAGCCGTAACCGGCCGATATTTCCAGTCCATCAAAGCAAGCCGAACTGATGTGCAGGCGATGCGCCGCCGCTGGCACACGCTGGCGCACATACTGCCCGTGGCGCGCGGCGTTGCGCGGCGCGGGGTCGAGATAGCCGGGCTCAAGGCCGAGTGGTTGACGCCGGACGGGGCGGCCAGGGACAAGGCGCTGCTTTATCTCCATGGGGGCGCCTATGTCATGGGCAACTGCAGCACGCATCGCCAGCTCGCGAGCCACATCGCTCGTGCGGCCGGTATTCCGGCCGTGTTGCCCGAGTACCGGCTGGCGCCGGAACACCCGTTTCCGGCCGCCGTCAACGATGCAATCGCCGCGTATCGCGCCCTGCTTGCGATGGGTTTCTCTCCGGGCGACATCGTGATTGCGGGTGACTCGGCGGGCGGAGGACTGTCCATGTCGATGCTGCTGGCCTTGCGAGACGCCGGTGACGCGCTGCCCAGGGCAGCCTGCCTGTTGTCGCCCTGGCTGGACCTGGCCGGCAGCGGCGAGTCGATGCGGACCCGCGCGGGTCGCGATCCCTGGTTTCGGCCCGAATTTCTGCCGTTGATAAGCCGCTACTACTGCGACGAAACCGAACTCAGAAATCCGCTGGTCTCGCCAGTCTATGCCGACCTCTCGAACCTGCCGCCGCTGTATATCCAGGTGGGCGATGACGAGCTCTTGCTCAGCGATTCGACACGCATCGCCGAAGCAGCGCGGTCCGCCGGCGTTGACGTCGAGCTCGAAGTCTGGCCCGACATGTGGCACGTGTTTCAGGCGTTCATGCACCAGGTTCCGGAAAGCCGCAAAGCGATACGAAAAATCGGAGCCTATATGAAGAGCGCGCTCGCTGATGAAGCTCCAGCGGAATCAGAATCCTGATTGTCGCTGTGCATCGTCGTACATTTTCGTCAGGAAGGAGCGTATGGCTGGCTCTGCTTCGTCGCGGCTCATGAGCTGCTGTTTTTCGAGGACAAGCGCCATGTCTTTCAGCGTGCGCTTGCCATCGATCAAAGACATGATGAATGAGTAGATCTGCGTCGTCATCGCCTGGGTTCGAAACTCGGGAGTCAGCGGCACCGGGTCCTTGCCCGTGACGATCCAGTCCGGCAAAGCGCGGTAACGCGCAGGTGGCGCGACGTCCCGCTCTTTGCAGGCCGAAAACGTGAACACTTTTTCCTGGCGCCCATGCCGGCTCGCAGGCGAGCACATGTAAGGAATCGTTGTTTCCGATACGCAGGGCTCCGAGAAGCCGCATTCCGCCACAATCGTCTTGCATTCCTCAGGGCTGTACCGGCTGGCCCGGTTGGGTCCGGCAAACGCAAGCGAGCCGAAGTTGACCCAGCGCCCGCCCGGCGTGAGCAGCGCGTTCAGACGTGGCGCGAGCGTGGACAGGTCTTCGGTGACGATGTCAATCAGCCAGGGCGTAACGATTGTGTCAAACGACTTGGCTGCGAAGGGAGGCCTCAGTGCGTCGCCAAGTACGAGGTGGAAGCCTTCGCGGACAGGTTCGGGCGCCGCGAGGGTGCGCAGTATGACGTCGTCTTCGAGCGAGGTTGGTGCAATCGGGAATTCGTGCAGCTCGAGTTCATTGCCGCGTGTCACCGACTGGGCAACAAGGAGCAGCATCGGGTTGAAGTCCAGCGCCACCGTCCGGTCGCAGCTCATCTGCATGTGCAGGTCGTATGCCAGTCGTCCCGAGCCCGCACCCAGCACCAGGATGTTGCCCAGCTCGGCGTTTTCACGCAGCACCGCGCGAACCTGTTCCATGGCGGCCGCATTCTCCGCATCACCCCAGGACCAGTCGCGGTGAATATTGGCATAGTACGTCGTGAGGCCCTGGTCCGAAGGCAGGCGTGTTCGTAGCGCCAGGTAGGTTTCGTAATTGCCGGTCATCGACTGCACGTCAAGCGGCTGCAGTATCTTTTGCAGATTGCGGCGATGATCATCGAGTGCCTTCCTGTGGCGCTCGAGGCGGCGCACTGTCAGCGGCCGAAGGCCGTCGTCGTCGAGTTCGTGATCGAGTCCGGCTGCGTCCTGGCTGATTTTCTGCAGCGCGAACTGCAGGCGCCCGCGCCATTCACCAAGCGTTGCCTGCGGCTCTGCAAACAGCCACGGAATTCCGTCGACCGACGGGAAGTCGATTTTGCAGGCGCCGCAATGCCAGTGACCGCCGCCATCCGATAGCGGCGTCTTGTCGCAGCGAGGACAGGCAAGCAGGTTTCTTAAATCGCTGGAAGCGCCCATGGCCGCAGTATAGCCGTTGGGCTTTGCCTTGACCGGCGATGTGCCGGCCACCTAGGTCGAAATCACGCCGTTGACGATGGCCTCGAACGCCGTGAGGCTGTCCAGCTGTGCCGAGCTGCCCAGGCCATTGTTGGGGAACAGGCTGCCGAACAGGCCCTGTTCGCCGTGCAGCGCCATGTAATTCAGTATGACCGTGTTCACGAGCAGGCTGACGTTGTTGGCTGCCGGCGTCGCGCTGCGCTGAACGGAGCCACCCGCGTCCATGTACCCGATCTGCTGGTGCCGGGCCTGCTCCTCGACCGTAGCTCCGATAATCGCTGGTCGCGTGCCCGGATTGTAGACGAGGAAAAAAGACGCTGCGGTGGACGAGTTGTCGCTGCTCCATTCGCCCTTACCGCGGCCTTCGATCGTCGTGTCGATCGCCCCGTTCGAGGATAACGAGCCGTCGCTGAATACGTACATCATGAGCGGGACATTGCGCCGCGCGGCATATTCGAGGCACGCGCCCATGCAGCGGCCGGCGCGGAAATCCTTGACCTCGCCTTCGGCACGGCGGCCGCCGTGGTAGTCGTAGCCGCCCATTTCTATGCAGCCGGCGCCGGCATAGCCGTTGATGACCAGTTTCATGATCGAGGCGGTTTTCTGAAACTCGATGGCATCGCGGTTGCCTGCATTGAACTCGGTATCCGTGAAGATGCCGGTCCCAGGGGAGCCGGGCTGGTCGACGATCTCGGGATCCAGCGCCGGGTCGATCGGCACACCGCCGAAGCGATCGGCAATGTCGGCCGCCTTGAGATACCCGCAACGGACCATCTCCTTGATGACATCGTCGCGCGTTATCTGCGTGTTGACCTGGCTCATCTTGCGATCGCTCAGCCGGTAAATCGATTCCATTACGGCGGTCGCGTCCTCCTTACTCAGGATGCCGACGAGGTCGCCGGTATCGACGAGATTGACGACGTCGGCCGGCCGGTCGACTTTCGTTGGCCGCAATTCCGGATCGTAAAGCGCCAGCGGCAACATCGAGTTACCCCCGGAGTCCGTATTTTCGGAGCCGGCGAGGCTCAGGATATTCCCGTTAGCGCCCGCGCGGGCGATACCGTAGAGCGGGTTGTGCGGGTTATTGCTCGTATCGTTGTCCGATCGGGCAGGTATGACAGCGCCGTTGACGAACTGCGCGTTCAGCGGATCGAGGCTCGTCAGGATTCCGCGCCGGAACGCGCTGTCGAGGTGAAAACCGAGGCCGAGATCAAAGTTATCGTATGGCTGATTCGACGTCGGGTCGATAAGTCCCGGCACCATGTCGCCCGGCAGACCCATTTTTTCGTAGCCCGCCGTGCCGAGGAAATCCCTCTGCCCGCCTTCCTGGCCGATGAGTACATTGGACCCGGCGATATTCGCGCCGCCCGCGAGGTCGAAGCAGATGAACGGAATTTTTCCGGCGCCATTGGCTGACACTCCGCACGTGCCCAGCATGGACTGCAGATCGGCAGAGAGCCCTGCCTGCTGCGCCATCACTTCTCGCGGATTCGAGAACAGGCTCAGGATGCCGCCGCCCAGCGTGTAGGCAGCTCCTGTCTTGAATCCCTGTGCAACGAACTGGCGTCGTGTGACCGGCCGCGGATGGTCTCCGTGCAGCTGCGGCGCATCCCAGTGCCGTGCATTCCGTTTGTTAGCCATGAGGATGTTCCTTCAGTGTCCTGTCACTCATTGAATCAAGGTTACGGCGCTGCCGAGCAGTGCTGCACAGAGGCCCTTGGAAATAGCCCGCGTGTCGCTGCCGCCTGCGAGCAGGCGCTCAGTCAGGTTGTCAGGCCTGCCGCTGCCCGAAGACAGGTGGGAGGCGAGCTCCTCGAACACCAGCGCATACGATGGCTGGCTCGCAATGCCGACGCCCATGATGTTGTTGATCAAAGGATCCACAAACAGGTCGCGGTTGCCGACGGCAAATGCAGTTCCGGCCGGTGCGTCGAAGTTGAAGCCCGGGAAGAAGCTCGCCGCGTCGGGGTTGGGTGCGCCATTGTCGCCGATCAGCGCATTGCAGTACTCGATCGCAAGCTGCGCGATCGCTACCTGGTGAGAGGCCAGGAAGGTATTGATGTCCTCGACAGCCGGCAGCGACTGCCTGAGTTCCAGGAAAGTCATGTCGATGCCTGGAAAGTCCACGCGCTCGATCCCGGTGACGGCCGCGAACGTAGCGTCGATTTCGTCAAAGGTCTTTAACCCGACTCGAGATGCGGGCGGCAGGTCGTTCGCGGCGACGACCAGCGTCGGGTCCGGGTCCCGGCTGAAAAATGCGGTGTGCAGGCGGTCAAAAGTCAGGAAAAACTCGTCGTATTCGGGACCTTTTTCGAGCGGCAAAACCGCGCCCAGCAACGACAATGGCTGACCAAGCTCGGCGAACTCTGCCGAGTCCAGCGTACCGATCAGTGTCGCATACGTCTGGCCGACAGGCGCTTCCAGCCCGTTCATGGCGATGCGCAGTCCCTCGATCGGGATTCCGGATGGCGTCGAGCCGTCCAGCGTGATGAAGTGTGGCTTGTCGAACAGGTACGAATAGCTGTCGTACTGCTGTGCCTCGAACAGGATGAATGACGACTGCGCGGCAGCCGTAATGTTTTCCGAGATGTCGAAAAGCAGGAAGAATTTTTCGCCGACACCCACGTCGAAATTTTGCTGCGCCTGCTGCTGCGTCATCGCGCGGCGGTGAATCGCGGCCAGGCGCACCGTGCCTTCCCAGGCGCCGCTGCCGCCGACTTCGCTGCCGAGCACGAGCGCGAAGGTGTCCTGCCAGTCGATGAAAGTCCCGCCTGGCGTTGGATCGGAGTTCGAGACCAGCTGGCCATTGACGTAAATGCGGCGGCCGTCGGTCGGATGGTATGTCGCAACGACGTGCTGCAGCGTTGCCTGCAGAACCTCGTCCATGGCCGGGGTGGATAAAGCCGGATTGCCGTTAAGGTCCGTCGTATCCATGCGTAGCCGGAAGTCGTAGTCGTAAAGATTCTGTTGCAGCGTGAAATTTCGGTTGTCGTCGTTCGCCGAGTAGCTGACGATACGCGCAGTCTCCTGGGTGACGTTGGCCGGGATAACCCAGGCCTCGATCGAAAATTCGCCGGACTCCTGGAGTACCTCGTGCAATTTTCGGCTTGCGGTGGTCGTTCCCTGTGCGCGGCCGCCGTTCATCGTAATGCCCCAGCCGCCGTACCAGCTGACTTCCTGCGACAGGTTCAAATCGATCGCCGGGTCAACACCGCTGCTATCGTAGGCGACACGGCCATTGCCGGTTTTGAATTCCCAAAGCGCGATCTGCGCGTCCTCGTAGCGGTTGCCGCCAGACGCCAGCGTGCCGTCGATCAGTCGCAGCGCTTTGCTGGTTACCAGGTTCGGGTCGACCGGCGTCGGATCGAAATTGGCGAACTCCGTGATCGCGTCTTCCATGATCTGGGCGGCCTGTGAGCAGTCGACGCCGCCGTCGCCATCGATGTCCCAGCAGAAGTGACCCTCGCTGCGCAGCCGAATGACGAGCCGCGAATTGGCCGGAGCGTCCAGGTTGATTTTCGGTTTTGCGGCGTCGTATGCGCTATCTATATTCGGGTCCGAGTGGTAAGGCTGCACCGGGCTCGCCGATTCCGAACTGTGGCAATCAGAACAGTATGGTTCGAGTATCGGACCGTGGATGAGCGCAGCGAACGAGTCAGCTGTCGCCGGAAAACTCTTGCTGGCCCCGGGATCGCTCGAAACGGGCGCGACCAGGATGATCTCACGGCCGCCGTCTGCTGAGCTTCCGACCCAGTTTTCGATCCACGTGGTCATGATCGTCGCGCAAACACCCGGATCGGCAACCCAGCAGTTATGCCCGTTACCCTGATTGAATACCTTCGCAACGATCAGCGAAGCAGAAGGCTCCTGCACGTCGACGACCGTCAGGGCCGCATCGTAGGCGAGATTTACATCGTCATTGCGCACGAACATCGGCAGCTGGCCCACCGACTCGTTATGGCAGGATCCGCACCTGTCAGGTGACTTGGCCTTGGACCAGAACTCCTGCTGAAACTTGAGTACGTCGCTGTCACCGGCAACGGGACCGCTGTAGGGCGCGGTGCCGACGTTCGTTATGCTCGTAACCGGGTTTTCGGTCGTTTCCGCGCCACCGCTGCACGCGGCCAGCGCTATGCTCGCAAGTAACCAGACAGCGGCAACTTTCAGCACGCGAAACTGATTGCGGTTGCTGCGGGCCGCCGCTGTGGTGCTTACATATTCCATTGCGCGCACTCCCTACAGTCCCTTGCAGTAATCGGCGGTTGCGGCGAATACGTCTTTCATCCGGTAGCCGAACACGGTGCGAAAGTCGGCCGTTATCTGCGCGACCAGCTGACGATCGTCGAAGTCCTCGGGATCGCGAATGCACACGGTTCGGAAGACCTTCTTGACCTGGCACGAGGCGAATGCCTCGCTGTTGGCGAGTTCGAGGCCCAGCGACTTTGCGCCGTTGCCAGAGCCGCTGCCGGCCGCAAAACCCAGGTAGGCATTCTGTCCCTCGCGCCAGCGGTTTTCCCAGGAGTCGTCTGTCGTGCGGTAGCCCTGCGGAAAGTTCAGGTCGTTATTGAAGTATTTCGGCTGCACCGTGCCGGGCGTGTACTCGAGGGCGCCGCTGTCCGGGTCGAAGTCGTAATACGCGAACGCGCCCGCGAGTGGATCCATTCCCGAATGACAGCCGATGCAGTTATTCAGGAACAGCCGGCTGTCGCCGCCGGGGCTGCGGCTGACGTCCTGGCGAATGCGGTCCGGCGGCAGCTTGGTGTCGTGCAGCTGTTCCATGTCGTTGCACATGTGGTTGAGCAGCGTGAAACGGAACATGGCGCGGTTCGTTCCCGCGATGAAGAAAGCTTCCGAGGCCGCACGGGAAGTCATGACGCCGGCCGTGGCGGTCGAGGGAATACCGGATATCGATGACTGCAGCACGCCGGTCAACTCGTCGCGTAGATTGATACTGTTTGCTTCGAGCTGTTCGTAGTGAAGATTGTTGCCGGACGACGGGTCGGCGCTGACGACGCCAGGGTTGGCTACATAGGTAAGGTCCGCCGACAGCAGGGTATTGAATGCCACATCATCGCGAATCATGCCAATGACAGTGGCGATGTAGTCGTTCAGGGGCACAAAAACGGACCGATCCCGGTTCGTCCATGGTGCCGCAAAATTTTTCAGCGTGACGTTGTAGAAATTTACGTTGTCCATCGCGATCAGGGCGGCGCCCCGACCGTTACCGGCAGCGAGCAGATCCTGCATCTGTTGCAAGGCGTCAGCAGACGGTGGCACACCGGTGAGCCGTTCGTGCATGCGGTGCGCTTGTTCGCGAACACCCGCGCTTGCCACTTGCACGAGCCCGAACGTCAACAGGCATATCGGCAACAGCCGCCATAGATGCATCATTCCTGTGAGCCTCCCGGCTTTGTCAGTTGTAGTGCGCATCCTGTCTTTCATATGCTGTTGGCCCGTTTGCTGTGAGAACGGTGTGTCCGAGTAGTGACATCGCGCTGAGCTAGAAACGCGTCCCCGACGTTCGAAGACTGCCCCAGCGTCGGTGCGAACACCGTGAAGACTTTCACAGTCCCCGAGACCGAGGCATTGACGTCGAATCTGTAATATTCAAAGCAATTGCTGTGCCAGTTCCGCCGCTTGCCGCCAGGCTCCGTGTTAAAGCTTTTTAATTCAACAACTTAAAAGACACGTGCGGCGACTGCGCAGGGGCGTCATATGTCAAGCGCTTGTCGGGGTCTGCACACACGATTCGGTTGCAGCTGGTCTAAGCCACTGATCGCCTGAGGCTGCCGGCTGTCGTTGAATACAGACAAGCGTCTGCTGCTGCGTCACTTTTGAACAACATTTTCAGGCGACATAAGGTTAATGCCTGCCTCTGCTGTGGCAGAAAAGCTGACTTGATTTATTCGCGCAACGGCTTCAGTGAAAGTCGACAGGGGCAAGCGAAGGCGCCCGTTGCCAGGGCGGAAAAAAGTTTTGGCATTTTACATTGCGTACTGTCGCTCTTTTTGGACATTACCTCGGCGTCTTTGTGTCTTCTATACTGCTGCGCGCGGGCAGCACATCGATTGCTATTTAAATGAGGATTGTGATCGCGTTAACAGCACAGGCTGTGGCGCAAGTCCACTATCACCTATTGCCTGGATGGTGGGGTAGTGCGCCTTTTCGAGGCGCCCGCGGAAAATTTCCGCAGCCGGCCATTTGCAATCTGGGTTTGAGATTATGAAAACGCTTAACTCACAAACATCGGAAGAATCGGGACGGCGCGCCGGCGCGCTGACGATCTGCATGCTGGCCGCAATGCTGCTCTCGGCATGCGGCGGCGGCCAGCCGGACGGGATCAGCATTGGCTCCGGGCAGGATCCGGATCCGGTCATTGTCGACTTTCCGATTGCCTACATCCGCGCGCCAATTCCCGTGGATGCCAACGGTGGGTTCGAGCAGCGTGATCTGCGCGAGCAGATCACATTCGACTTCGGCGCGGACCTGTTTTTCCGTGATCGCGCATCGCCAAGCTCGGCGGCGGTCAACATCACGGGCGAGCTAACGCAGGGGTTAGCGGCTGTTCGTGATGTCGAGATCGCCTTCGATGGCAGCGCGCTGCTGTTTTCGATGCGGTTTCCCTTCGATCCCGGTCTCGCCGAGGAGGACCTGCCAACCTGGAATATCTGGCAGTACACCTTCGAGACAGATGCGCTGGAGCGGATCATTGTCCCGGACAATACGGCCGAGATCGGTCACGACATCATGCCCAGGTACCTGCCGGATGGGCGCATTATTTTCTCCTCGACACGGCAGACTCAGTCGCAGGCCGTCCTGATCGACGAGAACAAGCAGGCGTTTGTCGCGCTCGACGAGAACCGGAACGAGTTCGCATTCAACCTGCACGTTATGAATGCTGACGGCAGCGGAATCCAGCAGGTTTCGTTCAACCAGAGTCACGACCTGGATCCGTCGATTTTGTCGAACGGCCAGATCGTCTTCAGCCGCTGGGACAATTCAGGTCGGAACAACGAGGTCAACCTCTATCGGATGAACCCCGACGGCTCGCAACTCGAGCTGCTTTACGGCGCGCAGAGTCATGGGACCGGGACGAACGGCGAGATTGTGCAGTTCATGCAGCCGCGCGAACTCGAGGACGGGCGCGTGATGGCGCTGATTCGGCCATTCAACGGCACGGAGGGCGGCGGCGAGCTTGTTGTGATCGATACGCCGCAATATGTCGAAATCGCACAGCCGACGAAGGACAACATCGGCATCCTCACCGGACCCGCGCAGGAAGATGCAACCGTCAACGAGGTCTCGACGCAGGCGGGGACGCCGTCGCCAGGCGGGCGCTATCGTTCCGTGTACCCGATTCTCGACGGCACCGGGCGCTTACTCGTGAGCTGGAGCCAGTGCCGGCTCGTGGAGCAGCTGGCAGATGACGGCGACCCGGGCACTGTCGACACGCGAATCGTGCCGTGTACCGACGAGCGGCTTGCCAATCTGTTCATACAGCCCGATCCGGACAATCCGGTGACGCCGTCCGTCGGTTCGTTCGTGGTGGCTCCCCCGCTGTACGGGATCTGGATGTACGACCCCACGGACGATACGCAGCGGCCGGTCGTCGTCGGCGAGGAGGGGTTCATGATCACGGAAGTGGTTGCGGCTGATCCCAAGGCCGCGCCGCCCGTAGTGCTCGATGGTGAGAATATCTTCGCCCTGGATCCGTCGCTGGCCGAAGCGGCCGAAGCCGTACTCAATATTCGCAGCGTCTACGATGTCGACGGTGTGGCGATCCTGGACATAGCCGCGACGGCCGATCCTGCGCTGACGCTTGCGGTTGACCGGCCACGACGTTTTCTGAGGATTGAAAAAGCCGTATCGATACCGGACGACGACATCGTCGATCTTGAAAATACGGACTTCGGCGTCAGTACGCTGCAGGGCATGCGTGAAATCGTTGGCTACGCGATGATCGAGCCGGACGGTTCGGTGATGACCAAAGTGCCGGCCAATGTCGCGCTGATGATCAGCGTGCTCGATGCCGACGGCAAGCGGATAACGGCGCGCCACCAGAACTGGATTCAGTTGAAACCCGGTCAGGAGCTCAAGTGCAACGGTTGCCACGATACCGGAGCCCTGCCGCCGATCTCGCATGGGCGGATCGATGCCTTCGAGTCGGCCTACGCCGGTGCACCGGCCGGTCTGCTCGAATTCCCGAACACCGACCCGCGGTGGTACATCGGCGAGCCCGGCGAAACGATGGCGGAAGTGCGGGCTCGGGTGACCTGTATCTCTGACGGATGCTCGTCGATCGAGCCGTCGATGAACGTGATTTACCGGGACGTCTGGTCGGCCGATCCCGACATCGCGGCTCTGAACGAGGGCATCGATTACCTGTACACGGATCTGACGACACCGTCGCCAACGACGCTTGCCTGCCAGGATGACTGGCAGGCCCTGTGCCGCAGCGTGATCAACTACATCGAGCACATACACCCGCTTTGGAGTCAGCCGCGCCCGCAGTTCGATGACACGGGAGCGCCGATCCTTGACGGCAGCGGTGCACAGGTCGACATGCAGTGCACGCTTTGCCATGCGTTCCCTTATATCGACCCGGCAGACGGCGTAACGGTGCTGCCGCCGGCCGGGCAACTCGAGCTTACCGACGGGCTTTCGGCCGATGAGCCGGACCACTACCACGCCTATCGCGAGCTATTAGTTACTGATAATCTTCAAGAAGTAGTGGCCGGGCAGCTGGTCGACGTGCTGCAGCCGACCGGACAGGTCGATATCGACGGGAACCCGATATTGGATGTTGTGCCGATTGGTTCGCCGGCGAGTATCGCCGGCGCCAGGGCGTCGGGAGCGTTCTTCGGACCGTTCGAGGATACTAATGACGTCCACTACAACGTATTGTCTGGCGCGGAGAGACGCTTAATTGCGGAATGGTTGGATGTTGGAGCCCAGTACTACAACAATCCCTTCGACGTCCTGCCGTAACGCGTTCGCCTGGCTGGCGTGCCTCGTTGCCCTGGTGTTGCAGGTTCTTGCCCCCGGGCATGTGGAGGCTGCCGATGAAGAGCTTCGCCGCGTCTCTGTGGCTGACCCCTATCTCGAAATGCACACGGGAGCGGGGCGCGGTTATCCGATATTCCATGTCGTCGATCGCGGCGAGTCGGTCGAAATCATCATGCAGCGCACTGACTGGTACCTGGTGCGGGCTGAGAACGGCGCCGAAGGCTGGGTCGATCAGGCGCAAATGGAGCTCACGCTGAATCCTGATGGCTCCCCGGTCGAATTCGAACGCGCGGACCTCGATGACTTCACCAACGCCCGGTGGGAAGTCGGAATGCTGGCCGGCGACTTCGGCGGCGCCAACATTATTTCGCTCTACGGCGGGTATTCGTTCAACCCGCATGTCTCGTTAGAGGTATGGGGTTCACAGATTTTAGGAAATTTTTCGAACGGCTGGATGGGCAGTGTTAACGTGGTTCATGAAACATGGCCCGACTGGCGAGTTTCGCCTTTCTTCACGCTGGGCGCCGGTGTGATTCGCACCGAGCCGAAATCGACGATTATTCGGAGTGAGGACCGGACGGATCAGGTCGGCCATGTTGGTGTCGGATTCCGCATTTACGCGGCCCGGCGTTTTTTGCTGCGGCTCGAGTACAAGAGCTACGTCGTGTTCACGAGCCGTGATGACAACGAGGAAGTGGAAGAATGGAAAGCCGGATTCGCGTTCTTTTTCTGATCATGGCGGTGGTCCTGGTTTCGGGCTGCGCGGCCACGAAGAACCTGTTCGGCGTTGGACCCGAGGATTCGCCGCCCCCGACGGCGGAGGCTACCGGGCAGGTTATTGAACCCGAGGTAGAGCGCCGCGAGGTCAAGGAACCCGAGATCGATCGCGAGGACTTCGAAGTCGGTGCGTTTGTCGGTGTCATGAGCATCGAAGACTTCGGCAGTGACGTTGTCTATGGCGCGCGGCTTGCCTATCACGTGACAGAGGGTTTCTTTATCGAGGGTACCGTCGGCCAGTCCGAGGCCGGGCTAACCAGTTTCGAGGCCCTGTCCGGTGGTGCCCGGATCATCGATGACGACGAACGCACGTTTACCTATTACAACCTCAATCTCGGTTACAACCTCCTGCCGGGCGAGGGCTTCATCGGTGAGGGCCGTGCTTACAACACGAGCTTCTACCTGGTTGCCGGGCTGGGCTCGACGACGTTCGCAGGGGACGACCGATTTACGGTCAATTTTGGCGCCGGGTATCGCCTGCTGCTGACCGACTCGGTCGCGCTGCACGTCGATTTCCGCGATCACCTGTTCGATATCGACCTGCTCGGCGAGGAAAAGACCGTGCACAATCTCGAGGGTCACCTCGGGGTTACCGTGTTCTTCTGAGGCAGGGTTCACGGTTCGCAACGCGTGCTGGGGATAAAGTAGCGGCTATGCGTATGAAAACCAGAGTAATCGGCCGAATTCTCCCGTCAGTGCTGATCGTCGCGAGCCTTTGTGGCTGCAGCAATATCGAGCCCTGGGTGAAGCCGTATGAACGCGACCGGCTGGCGGATCCGATCATGGCGCTGGACAGGGATCCGGTATCGACCGCGTATACACAGCACGTCTATGAGTCCCGGGAAGGTGCGCGTGGCGGTGAAGGCGCCGCCGGCGGCGGCTGTGGCTGCAATTAGCGGGGCTGTCATGAAACTCGTGAACCGTGTAACAACAGTGGCGCTGGGACTGCTCTTGACGGCAGGATATACCCATGCCGGCGTCTTGGCGGAAGATCGCGCCGACGTTCTGTATCACCTTTACGATGGTGGCGGCGTCACGATCGACGGGCCTTCGGTGCTCGTGCGGAAGCAGGTCGGGAAGAACGTATCGCTCGTGGGCAACTACTATGTCGACATGGTCAGTTCTGCCTCGATCGACGTCATCACAACCGCGAGTCCGTACACCGAGGAGCGCACCCAGTGGTCAATGGGAATGGACTACCTGCGCGGTAATACGACGATGAGCGTCGCTTACACGAGCAGCAACGAGTCCGACTTCGACGCCAAGACATACAGTTTCAGCGTTAGCCAGGACATGTTCGGCGACCTGACGACGCTCACGCTGAGCTATGCTCTCGGCGATGATGTTGTCGGTCGCGCCGACGACCCGTCGTTTGAGCGCCAGAACGATCGGCAGCATTACGGGATCGGCCTGACGCAAATCATTTCCCGGAACCTGATCAGTTCCTTGAACTTCGAAACCATCACCGACGAAGGGTTCCTGAATAATCCTTATCGTTCGGTGCGCTATGCGGATGCCGCCAGCGAAGTCGGCTACAGCTACGAGCCCGAACTCTATCCGAACACACGAACGAGTAACGCGTTGGGCGTGCGGGCCAAGTACTATCTGCCCTATCGCGCCGCGATCGAAGGCGAATACCGCTACTTTACGGACACGTGGGAAATCGATGGTCACACCGCTGCGTTGACCTATATCCACCCCTGGGGGCCGTGGACATTCACGGCCAAGTACCGGTACCACGATCAGACCGGTGCGTCGTTTTATTCCGATCTTTTCCCGCGCTCCGAAGCGACCAATTTCCGGGGTCGTGACAAGGAACTCAGTCCGCTGACGAGCAACACGTTCAAACTCGGGGCGAGCTATGAGTTTATCGGCGGCGCCGAGGGCTGGCGGTTTATCAAGAAAGGCACGGTCACCGCATCGATCGACTTTCTGCAGGTCGACTACCACGAATTTTCCGACCTGAGCCGGGGCGCCTTGCTGGGTGACGAACCGTTGTACTCGCTCGAGGCCGACGTCGTTCAGATCTTCTTCTCGTTCTGGTATTAAGGTCGCACCGGCGCTGATAGGCGCCGGACGCGATGGGGATTACTCTCACGGCTTGCCGTGCGGCGCATCGCTTCAGGTAACCACTCTTTGCTCTTGCTGCCTGATCGGCAAGGTGCCGGGCACTCTGCGGTGATACGATTGGCCGATGACCAGATTCTTAGTCGTTCTCGGTTTTTTACTGCTCGCGACCGGGGTCGTTCTGTACAACCGGCTGATCCGCAGTCGCAACCGGGTCGATACGGCATGGAGCGACATCGACGTGCAGCTGCAGCGTCGCCACGACCTGATTCCGAATCTCGTCAAGGCCGTCGATCAGTATGCGCGTTACGAGCGGGCTACGCTCGAGGCTGTCACCGAGCTGCGTGCCGAGGCGATGCACAAGACCGGCGTCGAAGAGCGGGGCGAGGCAGAGCAGGAACTCAGTGCCGGAGTGCAGCGGCTGCTCGCGGTTGCGGAGCAGTATCCTGATCTGAAGGCAGCCGAGAATTTTCTTGGCCTGCAGAACGACCTCGTGGAGACCGAGAACTACCTGCAGTTTGCGCGGCGGTATTACAACGGCTCGGTCCGCGACCTGAATACGCTGATCGAGTCGGTTCCGAGCAATATCGTCGCGTCACTATTCGGCTTCGATCAGCGCGGCTTCTTTCAAAAGTCCTCGGATGACGCCGCGAATGTCCCGCTCGTGAAGCTCGGATCCATCGAATGAGGCACTTCTGGCTCACCGGATTCCTGCTGCTGTCGGCAGCCGCTCAGGCGGACGAGCGAATTCTCGAGTTCCACAGCGATATCGTGGTCAGGCAGGACGGCTGGATCGACGTAACCGAGACGATTACGGTCACGGCGGAGGGCCAGCGTATTCGCCGGGGTATCTACCGTGATTTTCCGACACGCTATCGAGATCGGCTCGGCAACTCTTATGAAGTGGTTTTCGAGCCGCGAGCCGTTTTGCGGGACAATGCCGGGGAAGATTTCCACGCCGAGCGCCTCGGCAACGGATTTCGCGTCTATTTCGGTCATTCGAACCGCCTTCTCGACCCCGGGCGGCACACCTATGTGTTTCGATACCGCGCCAGCCGCACACTCGGATTCTTCGCAGACCACGATGAACTGTACTGGAACGTCACCGGTTTCGACTGGGCGTTTCCGATCGACAGCGCGAGCGCAACGGTCAGTTTCGATTTCGGCATCGCGCCGGCGCAGCTTACGCATGAAGCGTACACGGGGCCTTACGGGGCCGCCGGACGTGACTACGGCTCTTATATGGATCCCGAGCAGCGGGTCCACTTCGAGGCGAATGCGCCGCTATCACCCGTCAACGGACTGACCATCGTGGTCGGCTGGCCCAAGGGTTATATCGCAGAACCGACGAATCTGCAGAGGCTCGGCTGGTTGCTGAATGACAACCTTAATCTGCTAATCGCCCTGGCCGGACTCATGCTGTTGCTGATTTATTATATTCCTGTCTGGCGGTACTTCGGCAAAGACCCGGATGAGGGCGTGATCGTGACGCGATACGAGCCGCCAGCCGGATATTCGCCGGCCTCGTTGCGCTACGTACGCCAGATGTATTACGACAACAAGGTCATGACGGCTGCCGTGGTCAATCTCGCGGTCAAGGGATATCTGCGGATCAATGCCACCGAGGGTTCGGACGGCTTCTTCGGGATTGGCGCGCAAGAGCCTGAGCACTCGTTGACACGGACGAACCCGGGTTCGGACCCGCCGCCGTTGGCCGCGGGCGAAAAGGAACTTTACGACGCGTTGTTCGCTGAGGGCGAAACCGTGGTCCTCGAGAACGAGCACCACGAACTGCTCGGCCAGGCGAGGAATGCGCATCGCAAGTCGCTCAAGGCTGATTACAAGCGCCATTACTTCCGGACGAACGGGTTGCTAAACGTGCCTGCGGCACTGATTTTTGTCGCCGCGACCGTACTCGCCCTGGCCCAGGGGCCGACGATACTGACGCTCGCCGTGATCGTCGTCATGGTATTCGTCATCGCCGGTTTTGCGCTGATCATGAAGCGCCCGACCATGCTCGGCAGAAAGCTTCTCGACGAGATGCTCGGCTTCAAGGACTATCTCGAGGTGGCGGAAAAAGACGAAATGAACCTGCGCAACCCACCCGAGAAGACGCCTGAGCTGTTCGAAAGGTATCTTCCATTTGCGCTGGCGCTCGGCGTCGATCTTCTATGGGCTGAAAAGTTCGCGCGCGTTCTTTCAGCCGTCGAGCGCCCCGACGGCGGCACTTACCGGCCAGGCTGGTACAACGGCTCATGGAGCGTCACAAACCTCGCCGGAAGTACCAGCCAGCTGTCGAGTAGCCTGAACAGTTCGATCAGCAGTTCCGTGACGCCGCCGGGCTCCTCGTCGGGGTCAGGTGGTGGCGGCTTCTCCGGCGGCGGCGCGGGAGGCGGAGGCGGGGGCGGCTGGTAGTCACCGGGAGCCGCGTGAACATGAAATTATCGACAAGCCCGGGAGTCAGTATGGTAATCAGTAAAAAACTTTTGAAATCAGCAAGGGCGAATCCGATTGAACACACCGATCTATAACCTGCGGCCGCGCGGAACCGGCGCGATACCGAATGTCATTTTCGCGTTACTCGTCGCGAACGGACTGATGTTTGTTCTGCAAAGCATCAGTCCGAACTTCCTCCTGATCAACTTCGCACTATGGCCGCTAGGCCCGTCGCAGTCGCCTTTTGCGCCCTGGCAGTTGCTGACCTACGGATTCCTGCACGGCGACCTGACGCACATATTCTTCAACATGTTCGGATTGTGGATGTTCGGTCGGGAACTCGAGCACATGATGGGTTCGCAGCGATTCCTGGTTTACTTCCTGACCTGCGTCGTCGGCGCCGGCATTGTCCAGCTGATTGTGGCAGGGATGCAGGGTGGCATTTACCCGACCGTCGGGGCTTCGGGCGGCGTCTTCGGCATACTGTTGGCTTACGGCCTGACCTTTCCGAATCGCATGGTCATGCTTATTTTTCCGCCGATACCGATGAAGGCCAAGTATTTCGTGCTGTTCTACGGTCTGTTGGAGCTGTATCTCGGGGTCAGCGGCGGCGCGCCCGGCGTTGCAAATTTCGCGCATCTCGGTGGCATGCTGTTTGGCTTCCTGCTGCTGCGCCATTGGGCGAGACCGAGGCGACGTGGCTGAGCTTTTCGCTCTGGCTGCCGCAACGACGGTTCTCGTGATGATTCCGGGACCGAACGTGGCGCTGATCGTGGCAAACAGTCTCCGCTACGGAGCCCGGATGGGCGTCGCGACCGTATTGGGCACTACGCTCGGCGTCGCGCTGCAGCTGCTCTTCGTTGTGACGAGCCTGGCTGTGATCGTCGAGCTCGTGGCTGATGCGCTGTCCTGGATTCGCTGGGCCGGCGTAGCCTATCTCGTCTGGCTCGGCCTGAGGACCTGGTGTGAGCCGGCTGGTGATCTCCGCTATACCGCAGCCGCCCCGAAGCTGTTCTGGCGCGGCTGCGCGATCGCGGCGGCCAATCCGAAGACCCTGTTGTTCAATGCGGCTTTCCTGCCGCAGTTTGTGAACTCAGGCGAGGGTGCGACAGTCGAGCTTGCAGTCGCGGCGCTTGTCTTTCTGACGGTGCTGCTGGTGGGTGACATGCTCTGGGCCGTGTTTGCCGGCTCGGCTAGGCGATTGCTCGACAAGTATTCGACTGCGCGAAATCGGATGACGGGCGGCTTTCTCGTGGCCGCCGGAATCGGCCTCGCGTTGTCGAGGCGTGTCCTTTGATCCAATGACGCTAGCGCCATCTATCGCGTTTGCCGACGTCGATTTCTCAGGGATCTAGGCTTGTCGCCTAGGCCATGAGGCCGCCGTCGATAGGTATCGC
>JAACFB010000002.1 GCA_009937615.1 Gammaproteobacteria bacterium
AAGGCCCCACAGATCGAACAAGGTTGCGAGCGCTGTGTTTGCCGTGGTCAGCTCTTCGGCAAGCGCCAGCTGATCCTCAAGCGACACATAGGGCTCGGGTTCGGCGGTATCGATGGCTGGCTTGGCTTCGACCACCTCGGCGGCAATTGGCTCGGCGGGCGCGGGCGTTGGCGCCTCGCTCGATGTCACGCGGTTTTGCAGGGCTGACGATACGATCGCCGCAATGACAATTGTTGCCGCGATTCCGACCAGTGCACTTATCCATCGCGACTGCGGGCTGCGGTCGGTTTCGCCTTTGACCTCGGCCGCTGCGCGGCGGACGAGGCGTCGGCTGACCCGCCGGCTGCCCATACTGTAGGCGCCCAGCAGGGCGCGATCGCAGATCACGTTAATCAGCCGCGGTACGCCCTGTGACAATCGATACACCTCGCGTTTCGCGCCCGCATCAAAGACTTCGCCGAGGGCGCCGGCAACCTTGAGCCGGTGTTCGATGTAATGATCGGTTTCGTCGCGTGACAGCGGTTCGAGGTGGTAGCGGCCCGTAATGCGTTGCGCCAGCTGGCGCAAATCGTTGCGAGCCAGCAAATCGCGCAGTTCCGGTTGCCCGATCAGGATGATCTGCAGAAGTTTCTGCTTTGCTGTCTCGAGGTTCGTCAGCAGGCGGACCTGTTCGAGAACATCGGGGGCAAGATTCTGGGCTTCGTCAACGATGAGGATTGTGCGCCGGCCCTCGGCGTGCGCACCGAGCAGGTAGCGATTCAGGGCGTCGATCAGCGCTTTGACGCTGCCTTTGGGCTCCGGCACGGCCAGGCCGACCTCTTCACAAATGGCCTCGAGGAATTCCAGTGCCGAGAGCTGCGGGTTGAGTATGACGGCAACGTCCGCATTGGCCGGCATGCGATTGAGCAGCAGCGTGCGGCACAGCGTGGTCTTGCCCGTGCCGACTTCGCCCGTCAACTGGATGAATCCACCGCTCTCGGTAACGCCGTAGACCAGGTGCGCGAGTGCTTCGCCGTGGCGAGCGCTCATGAACAGGTAACGCGGGTCAGGCGTTATCGAAAACGGTTTCTCGTGGATTCCAAAAAAGCTGGTGTACATTATTTTTCGTCGTCGGTCAGGTTCCCAATTCTAACCCAATCAGGGCCGGTCCAAAGTCCTCGCGCGGCCGACTGAATTTACACCGAATTTCTCGCGGATTCGGTCAACCGCCGAATCGACATGATCGGACGTTGTTCGGGCGTCGTTCGCAAACAGATCGCCCTGTCCCGCAGGCGACAGCGTTTGGCCACCGACCCCGAGCAGGCGCACGCGGGCATCGGGGTTGGATTCGAGCCAGTGGCCAAGCAGCTCGCGCGCGACACCGAAGATCTGCTCGGTACTGCAGGCGGGCGGCTGCAGCCGCTTCTGGCGTGTGAAGGTTTGAAAGTCGGATTGCCGGATCTTGACCTGGACCGTGCCGGCCTGCAGCGATGCTTTGCGCAGACGCCGCGCCGTCACCTCCGCAAGGCGCAACAGCTCCCGCTCCATATCAGCACGATCGGCAAGGTCGATGTCATAAGTCTCCTCGCTGCTGATGGACTTCTCGATGCGGGAGGGCGTTACGGGCCGACTGTCGATGCCGGCCGCGCGCTCCCGCGCACGGCGCGCGAAACGGCCAAAGATTGGCGCGAGAACGCGATCGGGCGCGCGACGCAGATCGGCCACGGTCGTGATATTCAGGGCATGCAGACGGCGTAACGTCTGCGGACCGATTCCCGGTATCACCTCCACCGGCAACGGGTCGAGTATCGCGCGGCAGCCACTGGGAGTGACGATGACGAGGCCGTCCGGCTTGTCGAGGTCGGAAGCGATCTTTGCGACGAGCTTGTTCTCGGCGACGCCGACTGATGCAGTCAAGCCTGTCTGCTTCTGAATCCGCTCTTTGATCTGGCTTGCGACGGTGGGGCCGTCTCCGTGCAGGACCCGGCTTGCTGTGACATCGAGGAAGGCCTCGTCCAGGGAAAGTCCTTCGACCGTGGGCGTGAATTCCCGGAATATGCCGAAAATCTCTTCGGAGACCGCGCGGTAATGTGCCATTCGCGGCGCGACACGCACCAGCGTTGGGCAGCGTCTCTCGGCCTCGGTCATCGGCATTGCCGAACGCACGCCGAATTTGCGAACTTCGTAGCTGGCCGCGGCGACGACGCCACGCTTATTGCCGCCGACGACGACAGGCTGGCCGCGAAGTTGCGGGTTGTCCCGCTGCTCAATGGAGGCGTAAAAGGCATCCATGTCCACATGCAGTATGGTGCGGGCTTCGGCCGACATCCCGATGCGCTTCAGTGGCCGCGTTGGACGATGAATCGCGCAAGCCAGCGCAGCGCCGCGGCATCGCTCCCGAAGTCGTCGAGCTGCTCGAGTGACGCGCGAAGCAGTTCATCGCAGCGCCGCCGAGCTTCATCGATACCGAGCTGCCCCGGGTAGGAGGCCTTTTGCAGGCGCTCATCCGCGCCGGATTCCTTGCCGATCACCTCAGTGTCGCCCTCGACGTCGAGGATGTCGTCTTTAATTTGAAAAGCGATGCCGATCGAGCGGCCAAATGCATCGATTGAAGATGCGCGCTCCGGACTCAGTTTGTCGCTGAGCAGCGTAGCCGAGACAACGGCCGCATGTATCAGTGCGCCGGTTTTCATCGCGTAAATATGCTCGATTTTTTCGGCGGCGAGTGACCGGCCCTCGGCGGCCAGGTCGAGCGACTGGCCGCCGGTCATTCCCCGGGACCCGCAGGCGCCGGCGACGAGCTTTACGAGTCGTGCGCGGATATCGCCCGGCACGCCCGGTATGTCGCTGAGCACACCGAACGCAAGCGGCTGCAGCGCGTCGGCCGCCAGGATCGCGGTGGCCTCATCGTAATGCCGGTGCAGTGTCGGCTTGCCGCGGCGCAGGTCGTCATCGTCCATCGCCGGCAAGTCGTCGTGCACGAGCGAGAACGCGTGAATGAGTTCGATCGCAACGGCCGGCGCGTCGAGCAGGTGCTCCGGCACGCTGAGACATTCACCGGTCGCATACACGAGCAAAGGCCGGATACGCTTGCCCCCATTGAATACGGCATAGCGCATCGCATCGTGCAGCCGTCGCGGCACCAGGGTTGCGGGTGGCAGGATTTCATCCAGCTTTTGAGCAACGCGGTCGGTGTAGTAAGCGACTCGATTCTCGAACGATGCTGACAAGATGGGCTCCGCAGTTGTTGGCCGGCGACCTAGCGTACACTCATTCGCTGCGCCGCGCGCGCAGGGGCTGGGCTATAATTCGCGTCCCTTGACGAACTGAATTCCAGGCCTATGCGGGCAACTGCCAGAGCGCAGCCGAATATTGCGCTCATCAAATACTGGGGTAAACGCGACCCGGGCCGCAACCTGCCGGCAGTGGGTTCGATCTCCATTACGCTGGACGAGCTTTTCACCGAGATGCAGGTTGACCTCGATGCCGGGGAGCAGCGGGACCGGTTGCTGGTCAACGGTCTTGAAGACCGTCAGATGTTGCCAAGGGTGAGCCGCTGCCTCGACAGTGTCGGCGGCCCGGGCCGTCCGGCGGCCGTCGTTCGCAGCACCTGTAATTTTCCGATTGCCGCAGGCCTGGCGTCGTCGGCCGCAGCGTTTGCGGCGCTTGTCGTTGCCGCCGATGCGGCGCTGGCGGGGTCACGGGATACGGCGCAGTTGGCAAGTCTCGCGGGTCAGGCATCGGGGTCGGCGGCCCGCTCGTTGTATGGCGGGTTCGTCGAACTGACGAACCGCGACGACGACATCAGCGTGCAGCGCCTCCTGGCGGGCGACGGGTGGCCGCTCAAGGTTGTTGTCGCGATTACGACACCGTCTCATAAAGCCGTGGCATCTGGCGAGGCGATGGAAATAAGTCGTAAAACGTCCCCGTTCTTTGGCCGCTGGGTCGATCAACAGGCCGCGGACCTCGACGAAGCCAGGGAGGCAATCGGTGCCCGGGACTTCGCCAGGCTGGGCGCGGTCGCAGAACACAACTGCCTGAAGATGCACTCGGTCATGTGGGCTTCGCGGCCGCCGATGATTTATTGGAACAGCGCAACACTTGCCTGCATGCAGGTCGTTCGGGACCTGCAGTCTGCCGGTGTTGCGGTGTTTTTTACGATCGATGCCGGTCCACAGCTCAAGGCGGTGTGCCTGCCAAATGACGAGGCACGCGTTCGCGAGGCACTTGCCGCCACGGACGGAGTGAGCAACGTCATGGTCAGCGGGCTGGGCGCAGGCGCGCGCCGTGTGAACGCCGCGTGATGACCGCAAGCGCCAGCGCACCCGGCAAGATCGTGATTTGTGGGGAGTACGCGGTGCTCGATGGCGCGCCGGCCGTTGCCATGGCCGTTGACCGCCGCGCCGAGGCGACCGTGACGATCAGCGGCGACGACTGGCACTCGGTCAGCGCACCCGGCTACACCTCCGAACGAGGCCGTTTTACGGCCAACCAGGGTCGTGTCGCCTGGCTTGACGGTCGCGAAACTTTCGGCCTCGTAGAGCAGGTTTGGCGGCTTGCCGGCCTGGATCCGTCGGAGAAGCTTGCGTTGAGACTGGATTCTGCAGCCTTTTATGATGCGTCCGGCGGCCGCAAGATCGGAATCGGGTCCAGTGCCGCGGTCGCGGTTGCGCTGACGGCGGCGCTGGCCGAGACGACCGGGGCGGACCTCGACGTGGACGCGATAGCGATGGAGGCGCATCGCCGCTTCCAGGGTGGCGCGGGGAGCGGTGTCGACGTGGCCTGCAGTGCTCATGGTGGTGTCATCGAGTACCGGATGGAGAAGGCGCAGCAGCGTCGCCTGCAGTGGCCGCCCGAGCTCGGTTTTGCCGTCTTTTGGAGCGGTGTGCCGGCGAGTACCGGATCCAGGCTCGATCACTTGCGTGCGGCGGCGACGAAACCGTCACGCCAGGCTCTCGTGACCGCCGCGGGCCGCGTGGCGACGACCTGGGCACGAGGTTCGGCGAAAGCGATTGTCGAAGAATTGAGGGCGTACACCGAAGCGTTGCGCCGCTTCAGCATTGACCACGACCTTGGCATATTCGATGCTGGGCACGCTGCGTTGGCCGACGCAGCAAAGGGCAAGGTTGTCTACAAGCCCTGCGGTGCCGGCGGCGGCGATATCGGGATTGCTTTGGCCAGTGACGAGAGAGAGCTGGCTGCGTTCATCGAGCTGGCCGTTACGAAAGCGTTTCAGCACCTGCAAATGACGATGGATCCGCGTGGCGTACAGCGGGTCAGAGAAGCGAATTGAGTGATTCCCGCATCAGTGGTCTGTACCGGCAGACGGTCGTCGAGCGTATCGACGAGCTGCAGAAACTCGGCTGGTTGTCGGCCGCGGACGCCGAGCTGCTGCGGCAGGGCCGGCACGTCCTGTCGAGCGTGTCAGCCGACAAGATTATCGAGAACGTTATCGGCGTATTCGGGCTGCCGTTTGCGATAGCACCTAATTTTATCGTCAACGGCCGCGACTACATCGTGCCGATGGTTGTCGAAGAGCCGTCGATCGTTGCGGCGACGAGCAATGCGGCGCGGCTGGCGCGCAGCAGCGGCGGTTTCGAGTCGATTAGCGACGAGTCACTGCTGATTGGCCAGGTGCACCTGGCCGGCATCGCAGACATCGGCGCGGCGCTGGAGGCGTTGAACGAGGAAAAGCAGGATCTCATCGATCGTGCCAATGCGGTACATCCCCGACTGGCGGCACGTGGCGGCGGCGTACGAGATATCGAGCTGCGACAGCTGCAACTTGCCGACTCGAGCGTTGTCCTCGCGGCACATGTTCTGGTCGATACCTGCGACGCCATGGGCGCTAACCTTGTCAACACGATTTGCGAGGCGGTGGCGCCTCGTTTAGCCGAGCTCTGTGGCGGGGACGTTGCCCTGCGCATCCTGTCAAACCTTGCGGACCGGTCCCTGGTAACGGCGACAGTGCGCTACCGACTTGCGGACCTCGGTGCATCAGGGTTCACGGCCGAAGCCGTTCGCGACGGCATCATCTTGGCGAGCGACATCGCGAGTGCCGACCCCTACCGGGCAGCGACACACAATAAGGGCATTATGAACGGCGTTGACGCGATAGCGATCGCGACCGGCAATGACTGGCGTGCCGTCGAAGCCGGGGCGCATGCTTTCGCCGCAGCTTCGGGCCGTTATCTGCCGCTCGCGACGTGGTCCGCCGACCGCGACGGCAACCTGTGCGGCCAGATGCGTTTACCGCTCAAGGTCGGGACAGTCGGCGGCACGCTGGCGGCAAATCCGACGGCGGCTCTCGGTCTGCGGATTACAGGAGTCAAGTCGGCGCGGGAGCTTGCGTGTCTTACGGCCGCCGTCGGACTGGCGCAGAATTTCGCAGCGCTGCTGGCATTGGCGACACACGGCATCCAGCAGGGTCACATGCGTCTGCATGCGCGCAGCGTCGCGAGCGCGGCCGGCGTACCTGGTGAAATGCACGAACAGGTCGTTGGCGAATTGCTTGCCGATGGCGAGGTAAAGGAATGGAGGGCGCGCGAAATCTTCGCGGCTGCGGTCGGCTCTGCCGAGCCCGGGGAATTACCGGCAGCAACGGCTGCCGGCAAAATAATACTGTTAGGCGAGCATGCAGTCGTCTATGGCAAGCACGCACTGGCGCTGCCGATCGTTGATGCGGTCACGGCCCGGGTTGCAAAGCAATCGTCGGCGACGACGTTGTCGATTCCGGAGTGGGGCATCCGGCAGACAGTAACGGCCGATACGAAGACGTATGGGGCAATTATGGCGTTGATCTTCCGGGAGCTCGATATTCGCGATTCCGGATTTTCCGTCGAACTGCACTCGAAGCTGCCGAGGGCGATGGGACTGGGCTCGTCAGCGGCGATTGCGGTTGCGCTCACGCGCGGGTTCGATCAGGCGCTGAATCTCGGCATCGACAACGCCAGGATCAACGCAATCGCATTCGCGTGTGAACAATACGCGCACGGAACGCCCTCGGGCATCGACAATACGATCGCAACCTATGCAGTACCAATTCTGTTCCGCAACACGGAGGCGCTGCAGCGACAAGAGCTCACGCTCGCCGAACCCGTGCCGCTTGTCGTTGCGTTCAGCCATCAGCCAGGATTAACCCGGGAACAGGTTGCCGGCGTTCGGGCGCGCCGCGATCGGCAGCGCGATCGATATGACGCGATCTTCGCCGAGATCGACGCGCTGAGTCAGGCCGGAGCCAGGGCGCTGGAGGCGGGGGATTACGAGGACCTCGGCGCGCTCATGAACATATGTCACGGGCTGCTGAATGCCCTCGAGGTGTCGACGGCAGAGCTGGAAAGCATCGTTGGCATCGCGCGTGCTGCCGGCGCGGTCGGTGCCAAACTGACTGGCTCCGGTGGTGGTGGCGCAGTCGTCGCACTGAGTCCGGGAAGGGTTGATGAAGTGACCGCCGCGCTGCAGGCGGCAGGCTTCGATACACTGGCATTGACCGGGCAGGAGAACACCATTAATGGATAGCGCACACAGGGTAGTGTCGTCGGATGCCGAGCAACTGGTTCTCGTGGATACCGACGACAGGGAAACCGGATTCCTTTCCAAGGCCGAGTGCCATGATGGCGCCGGCCTGCTGCATCGCGCGTTTTCGATATTCCTGTTCAATTCCGAGGGTGAGCTGCTGCTGCAGCGGCGCAGCACGTCGAAACGCCTGTGGCCTGGGTTCTGGTCGAATACCTGTTGCAGTCACCCGAGGCGGGGCGAATCGATGCCCGTTGCGACAATGCGGCGGCTTTACGACGAGTTGAATGTCCGGTCCGAGCTCGAGTTCGTATACAAGTTCGAATACCACGCGAGCTTCGGTTCCGAGGGTTCCGAGCACGAGCTTTGCCATGTCTTTCTGGGCGAGGCGGGCGACGACGTGCGGCCGAACGACCACGAGATCGCGGAAATTCGCTACCTGTCAGCTTACGATTTGCTGGCCGAGCTCGAAGCCAGACCGCAACAGTTCACGCCCTGGTTCAAACTGGAATGGCTGGCTTTACTTGAGCAGCATCGCGGCGTCCTGACGCGCTATTGCAGCGCCTAGCCGACGTAGCGATAGTATTCGATGCCGAGGTCGGTGAAATGACGCTCGTCGGTCGTGCCAACGTGCTCGATGACAAATTCGTTGTTCGGCACATAGTTCAGACCGGTTGGTTGGCGCCCATCATGCAGCGCCTTGTATTGCTCGAAGTTCAGGTCGACGGCAAATTCCATGGTGTCACCGAAGCCTATGCGGCTCGTTGCTTCGCGCCACCGATCCGCCACGAAGAACGGAATGACCTCGGCGGCATCGCCGCTACCGTAACCGAGTGTCAGTATCTCCTCGCCGGCCTGCAGTGAATCTTCATCAAGCGCTTGCTCGAATCCGGCGGCCATCCAGGCCGGCAGCGCAGCCGTATACAGGTTGCCAAGGTCAAGCATCGTATCGCTGCCAAGCGCGAGCCGGTCGAGAATTTCACGGCGGAAGTGGCGCGAGGCGCGGAAAACGCGATACACGGCCATTGTCAGCGGATACGCCTCATGCTGGAGGCGATCGGGCTCGGCCAGTGCCGCTACGATTGGCTGGCTGTGCATTTCTGCACGCAGCTGCTCCGGATCGATGCCGGCCTCGTAACAGTATGACGCGAGTTCAGCCCGATCGTCCGCGCGGCCCTGAAGCAGGGCAAACAGGTAGGAGACGGCCCAGCCGGTTTCCGGCATGCGCCGATACGGGCGATGCATGAACACGGTACGCAGGGAGCGAAAATAGTCGGCGGGATTGAGCTCGCGCTTGTCGTACATGTCGGTCAACGCGTGCAGGGTTTCATCGATGTAACAGGTCGTCGAATACTTGCCGTTGAATACCGGGAAATCCTGCACCTGGTGCGACTCTGAGCGATCCTGGCCGCAGAACCGTGACATGGGTTTGCGGAAATCCATGATTCGGTAGTCCGAAGCCGAACCGGACCGGGGCAGATCAACGATCGCAAGCGTTGGCTCTTCCTCGAGCAACATGGCGACGGCGCCTGCACCCTGGGTTGGTTCGCCGCTGCTGCCGCGAGCGTATTCGGCAATATCGGCGCAGACCACGATCGCCTGGCCGCCGGCGCCGTCGAGCGCCAGGTGCCGGATTGCCCCTTTCATGCCATACACGCCGCCCAGGCAGGCGTGCTTGAACTCAGGTACTTCGCAGCTTCTGGCGATCGGTGGCTTGCCGCGTGCAACCAGCGCCCGGTCCACCATCCCTTTGACGATGATCGCGCCGGCCGAATTGTCCGTGCTCGACTCCGTTCCGAGACCGAGGAACTTTATCCGCGTAGGGTCAACGTCATACTGGTCGATCAGGCGCATGACCGCCGTCGCCGCCATCGTGTATACGCTTTGGTCAGGCCCGCGCACACGGAAGCTGCGCCCGACGACTTCGCGAACCTTAGGCCACTGCTGCCCGGTCCAGTCACACCAGTCCTCGAGCCAGACCCGGTACGGCGGTATGTAGGCGGCCAGGCCACTGATTCCGATGCGAGCTGATTGTCTGGATTGTTTCATAGGCAGGATATTGTTCGGCTTCGGGATTTTAGTGTTCCGCGCCGTCCGCCACAACTATCTATTCAACCGAAACCGTAATGATCTCCGACAGGACCGGCGGGTCGTGGGGGAGATGCCGATGGTCGCCCAGCAGCAGCTGCAGCGTGTGCTCGCCGGGATCCAGTGACAGTTCGGTCGTGGTGCTGCCGTCGCCGAAGTGAACATGCTTTGCGTCAGCCGCGATCGGCTGCCCAAGGTCCGGCAGACCGGTATCAATGAGCAGGTGATGATGTCCCGAATAAGGGGTGTCGTCGCCGGCCTTGACGACCTGCATGCCCTCGATGCCAAACTCGATGATGACCGGGCTCGAGACCGTTTCGCCATCGGCCGGCGTTATGAAAAATGCGCGAGCGCCGGCTGCGGACGGCATCCGGGGTAGCGCTGCCACCTCTTGCTGAGCAGCCGGTGGCGCCGGCTCGGCTGCGGTCGTTGCATCGGGTTCCGGGCCGGCTTGCTGTCGGCCACAGCCGGAGAGAGCCAGTAAGGCTGTAGTAAGGAACATGAGCTGCGCCCTTCTGTCCTGCATAACCGATCCCCTTGCGCTTGGAAACAAGGCCAATATTAAGGCTTTGTGGCCCGATTCACACGCTCAAATCCGTCTAAATCGAAAATGCCGCGATTGCGAGCGCACCGAGCATCGTGGCAACAAATCCCGCGGCGTAGCTTACGGTCAGAGTAATGTACTTGAAAAGTGTTATCAGGCGGCCCTGACCGTAGACCTTGCGCATGGCGACGAAGAGGTAAACGGGGATGTAGAAGGATATCGCGACCAGCGGCAGCACCACAGCGAATTCGGGTAGCGATAGCAGTGAACCCAGTCGGGCGTAAAGAATCTGTATCGTCAGTATCAGGAAGAAAAAAGCATGGAAGTGAACGAAAAACAGCAGGTGTTCGACGTAATAGCGCCGGGACAGCGGATACAGCGCCTTGAGGATCAGGGCCATGAGCGGCAGCAGAACGATCAGCGCCGCCGGGACGTTGTCGAGCAGATTATCGAGCAGAGTCCGGCCGTCATCGAGTTGAGTGCGCTCGCATATGCGCTGCAGCCTTTCGGGCGTCAGGCGCCGGGCGAGCCAGCCCGGCATGTCGTCGATATCGCTTGCATCGAATTCGCAGCGCACCGCGGAATCGCTGGTGTCGGCCGATAGCGCTTCAAGCGCTCCATTGACATCGGAGGACGATTCTAAATGCAGGTTACCGACGACGACGGATCCCTCCCGCTCTATCTCGTCCAATACATGCTGTTTTCGGCGCTCGGCCTCACCGATCTGATCCTCGGGCGGCGTATCCCTGCCGCCTTCACTCATAGACACGCTCGCGGGTGCTTCAGGTTCGAATAGCACGCTGAGCTTCTCCCGCGGGTCGAAAAAAGCGACGAGGAAGAAAATCAGGCTCATTACGAGGTACATGCGAAACGGCGGCATGTAGCGGGCGCGGCGACCCTGTAAATAGTCATGAGTCAGGCGGCCTGGCCGGAATGTCAGCGGGACCAGGGTTTGCCACAGTCGGGAGTCGATTTCGAAAAGATCGCCAAAAGCGTCTGTGATCAATTCCCAGAGGCTGATCAGACGGCTGCGCGATCGCTGTCCGCAGGTTCCACAGTACTGGCCGCGCAGGCGCGCGCCGCAGTTCAGGCAGTCAGGCGAATCTCCCAGCGGGAAATCCCGCGCATCGTCTTCACGCAGTACCCTGTCGCCAAACGTGACTTGTTCGCCAAAGGCCGCCGCGATCCCGGTTTCGATATCGGCACTCTCGACCTCGACGAAGTCGTTAATCGCGTCGTCGACGACCTCGTACTGGCAGACGCGGCCCGCGCGGCCGGTCCCGTCACCTGGTACCACAAATGCCCGACAATCGGTGATCCCGGCTTTTTGGAGAGACTCTCGCGTCCGGACTTCGAGCCAGGCATCGAAATCGGCGAGGTTCTCCTGGTCCACGAAGAAGGTCACTTCGTAGATGGGCCCTTGTCGTCTTGGCATAGTAGTCGGTCAGGCCGTGTTGGCTTTTTGCTTGCTCTTTGCTTTCTTCTGGGTGCCGGGCTGGTTCTCTGTCGGTTGAACGGTCGCCGTGACCCGGTCTGACGCGCTAGTTGAACGCGCCAGCTCATGCGGGGCGAAATCGTCTACCGACAGCAATTCGCCAACTTTTAGATCATAGTCCCGAAGCGCGTTGGCTTCTTCTCCGCTGATCACACCGGCGCGTTCGGCTTCGGTTATTTGCGCGGCCAGGTACTCGGAGTTGATCAGTCCCTCCTTTCGAGCCTGCTTCAGCCGGCGCTCGAGCGGCGCCAGCTTTTGTGACAACTCGAGCGCCTCCTGCAACAGACCGAGCGGATTCTCCGGCTCGAGGGTCGTGTAAGCCTGCTGACTCAATCGTTCGCGAGCCTCGCCAGGAACGGTCACGAGCTGGACAACCTTGCGGGCGATATCGTCGGATGGTGCCGAATAGGTTCTGCCGCGAGGAAAGATAAAGATTCTCAGGAATGCCGCAGCCCATCGGTTCGGAAGATTCCTGAGGAACGCGTGCAGCGACTCCTGCGCTTCATACATCAGCGTGCGAACCGACCATTCGACAAGCGGCAAATCGGTCGCGCGGCGACCCTGGTTTTCAAAGTGCTTGAGTACGCAGGACGCCAGGTACATGGCGCTCAGTACGTCACCGAGACGGGCGGACAAAAGCTCGCGCTTCTTCAGTGCGCCACCAAGTGTCAGCATGGCGAAGTCCGACGCCAGCGCAAATGCCGCGCTGTAGCGATTTATGTTCTGGTAATAGCGCCGGGTCGGCGTATTCAGTGGCACCCGGCTGAACTTGGCGTGCGTCAACGCGAGGAAGAAGGACCGTGCCAGGTTGCTGATCCCATAGCCGAGATGGCCGAACAGTGCCTTGTCGAATTCGATCAGGCCTCGATCCGTATCCTCGTCGGCAGCGGACTGCAGTTCGCGCAGCACAAACGGATGACATCGTATGGCGCCCTGCCCGTAGATGATCAGGCTGCGGGTCAAGATGTTCGCCCCCTCGACCGTTATCGCGATCGGTGTCGCCATGAAGGCGCGGCCCACATAGTTTTTCGGCCCGAGCATGATGGCCTTGCCGCCGTGAACATCCATCGTGTCGTTAGCGACCTTGCGAGCGAGTTCAGTGCAGTGGTACTTGAGAATCGCAGATGGCACGGCGGGTTTTTCACCCTGGTCGATAGCGCCGGAGGTTACCGAAACGGCAGCATTCATGACGTACGTGTAACCGGCGATGCGCGTCAGCGCCTCGCCGACACCTTCGAAATTGGCGATCGAGGTATTGAATTGCTTGCGGATGGTCGTATAGGCACCGGAGCTGTAGGCGGCTGCCTGGCCGCCGCCCGCCGCCGTCGACGGCAATGTGATCGCGCGGCCCACGGACAGCAGTTCGACGAGCATCTTCCAGCCTTTACCGGCCATCTCCTGGCCGCCGATTATGACGTCGAGTGGCACGAAAACGTCCTTGCCCGAGGTCGGTCCGTTTTGAAACGGGATGCTCATCGGGTGATGGCGCCGGCCGACCTCAACGCCCGGGGTGTCCGTCGGAATCAATGCGGCGGTGATGCCATACTCATCTTGCTCACCGATCAGGTGGTCCGGATCGTAAAGCTTGAACGCCAGGCCCAGGACCGTGGCGATAGGCGCAAGCGTGATGTAGCGCTTGCTCCAGTTCAGGCGTATGCCGACGATCTGTTCGCCGTTCCAGTCGCCTTTGCAAACGACGCCGGTATCGATCAGCGACGCGGCGTCGGAGCCCGCTGCGGTCGAAGTCAGCGCAAAACACGGTATCTCGGTGCCCGCCGCAAGGCCGGGCAGATACCGTTCTTTTTGTTCATCCGTGCCATAGTGCAGCAGGAGCTCTGCGGGACCGAGCGAATTGGGCACGCCGATCGTCGACGAGGCGACCGGACTGCGGCTCGCCAGCTTGGTAATCACCATCGAATTCGCGTACGCGGAAAACTCGAGACCGCCGTACTGCTTCGGAATAATCATCGCGAAAAATCGTTTTTCGATTATGAAGTCCCACACCCGCTTTGGCATATCGGCCCGCACATGCCCGATTTCCCAGTCATCGAGCATTCTGCAAAGGTCTTCGCACGGACCGTCGATAAACGCTTGCTCTTCTTCAGACAGAGAAGGAGCCGGGAAAGACATGAGCCTGTCCCAGTCCGGCATGCCCGAAAACAGCTCGCCGTCCCACCAGACGCTACCGGCCTCGAGGGCTTCGCGTTCCGTATCCGACATCGTCGGCAGCATCTTTCGGTAGATATCGAGGGCCGGCTTCGTAATCTTGTCGCGGCGAAGCTCGTCGAGGTTCAGAACGATCATTACGGCCAAAGCAGCCCAAAGCGGCAGCACCCAGAGCCACCACCAGCCACCGCCAGCCGACGCATAGATCGTGTAGCCCAGAATGGCGATGCAGGCGGCGATTGTCGAGGTGCGCAGGTTGATGCGCTGATAGGCCAGGTAGATACCACCGCCAAAAAACAGCAGCAACCAGAACAGACTAGGGAAAAAACTGGACAACTATCCTACCTCTGAGTAATTCGTTAATCGTTACAGCAAACCCTATCACCGCGGCGAGGGACGTACCATCGACTGCGTCATATCAGAGCAGCGCTTCGACGGCAGATCGTTCCTCACGTAGTTCGACCTCGGTCGCCTGCATCCGTTCGCGACTAAATTCGTCGATGTTCAGGTCCTGAACGATTTCATAGTCACCGGCGCGGCATCGGACCGGGTACGAGTAAATGATTCCGGGCGCGATGCCGTAACTGCCATCAGATGGAACACCCATGCTGACCCAGTTATCTTCGGCAGTTCCAAGCGACCAGTCATGCATGTGATCGATTGCGGCCGACGCAGCAGAGGCGGCCGATGAGGCGCCGCGTGCCTTGATGATCGCGGCGCCCCGCTGCTGCACGATCGGAATAAACTCACCGGCCAGCCAATCCCGATCCACGAGGTCGAGCGCCGCCACGCCATTGACCGTTGCATGAAACACGTCCGGATACTGCGTGGCCGAGTGGTTGCCCCAGATCGTCATGCAGCGAACGTCACTGACATGGTTGCCGGTTTTTGCAGCGAGCTGGGCAATGGCGCGATTATGGTCGAGTCGCGTCATCGCCGTGAACTGCCGCGGATCAATGTCCGGGGCATTGCTGCTCGCAATCAGTGCATTGGTATTGGCCGGATTGCCGACGACGAGGACCCGAATGCTGGCACTTGCATGATCGTTGATAGCTTTACCCTGCACGGAAAATATCTGCGCGTTTGCTTCAAGAAGATCGTTGCGCTCCATGCCGGGGCCACGCGGCCGGGCGCCGACGAGTAACGCGAAATCGGAGTCGTTGAACGCCACGTTCGGATCGTCGGTGGCAACGGTACCTGCCAGCGTGTCGAACGCGCAGTCGTCAAGTTCCATAACGACGCCCTCGAGTGCGGGCAGCGCCGGTGGAATCTCGAGCAACTGCAATATAACGGGCTGATCCTCGCCGAGCATTTGCCCGGAAGCAATTCGAAAGGCAAGCTGGTAGCCGATCTGGCCGGCAGCCCCGGTGATCGTAACGCGAACTGGTGGTTTCATTTTTTTTCCTGCGTGAATCTTCAATGGTCAATCGCGCCGGGATTCTAGCATCGGCAGAGCCTTACGGCACGGTTCACGACTCTCGGTTATTGCGTACCGGCGCGAGGAAAGGCTTCGGCGAGTAGCTCCCTTTGCTCCTCGGCTTCGGCGAGAAAACCGTTTTTTTCGAGACGTTCAATGCACGCGAGCCAGGTCTCGACCGACCTTCGGGTCTCATCATCGCAGTCCTGCGCTGCTGTCTCGCCAAGGTCTCCGGCATCGCGTGCCGTTCCGGTACCCGTTTTCTCGGAACTCCTGCTCTCAGGCATCCGTAACGCCGACGGTGCAGCGCGCTTCGGCTGCAGTGCTGCGGGCAGGGCGTCTGTCGTGGCGGTATCGGTGCTGAATTCACTTTCGCTCGATGGAGCATCTGCGGTGCCGGGCGGGAGACCTGGTGGCAACGTCTCGGGCCCGGGTAACCGGGTTAGCTGCAGCGTAATGGCCAGGCACAGCATGATCATTGCGGCCCAGGCGAGCGGCCTCGTCCAGCGCCTTGATCGTGCGTAGCCGCTTCGTGCCGCTCTTTTCGCGTCCTTTAGCACCTGGGTGTCCAGGTGGTCGGGCGTCTGCTCCTGGGCCAGCTCACGATAGAGACTCGACACTTCCCTGTGCTGTTCTGTCTCGATCCTGGCCTGTTCGCGCTCGTCGCTCATAGTGTTTCCGCCGGCTCATTCATCGCATCACGAAGTTTTTTTACGGCATAGCGAAGTCGGCTTTTGGCTGTTTCCCGCTTGCAGCCGGTGATGCTGGCAATTTGTTCCAGGCTGAATCCCGCCTCCTCGTAAAGCAGAAAAACGTCGCGCTGTTCGTCGGGAAGCCCTTGCAAAGCGGCTTCGAGGCGCCGTCGCGCCAGTCTGCGTTCCGTCGCTGTCTCCGGCTGTTCGCCCGGGTGTGGTTGACTCTCCGGTTCGATGTCGATGGTCTGGGCATGGCGCTTGTTGCTGCGCACGTAATCGATAAAGCAGTTCTGAGCTACCCGGAAAAGAAACGTCGTGAACCTGGCGGTTGGGCGATAGTCAGCGCGCGCCTTGATGATCTTGCTCCAGACCTCCTGAAACAGGTCCTCGGCTGCGGCACGATGCTGGCAGCGTCTTAACAGGTATCGGTAAAGCGCGTCATTATGACGGCGATACAGCGTCTCGAACGCGGCGATGTCGCCATCCTGGTAGCGCAGCATTAGTGCACTGTCTGCAGGCGCCCGATCCATGGGCCGAGCATAGGCGACGCCGGCCACTCGCGAAAGCGGCAGACCGTCTGAGACGAGCGATTCTGAGGCTGCGACCATGCTCCCGTGCTTTTCTGGATTCCGCTATCGACCGCGGACGGGATGCCGCCGAGCGCCAGTAAGCGAACACAAATTGTTGATAATCAACGTTTTTCAGTGAACTGCACTATGTATTAACGATCCCGAGCGGCGTTTTGGGTTAGCCGCAGAACAAAAAGCTTGCAAATTGTTTAATTAGTGTTATAGTTAACTACAACACCAGATCACTAAGGTGAATTCGAGGAGAATTCCGATGAAAGGCTCACTGGGGCAGCACATGAACGAAGTCGTCAGCCTCGCGATCATGGCATTGATGGTCGTTGCACTGATTGCAGGGCAGGCGGACGCGACGATGCATGCCAAGGTAAAGAGCGATGCTCATTTTTCGGCGACAGACCTGGTTGCGATCCTCGAAACGGAATCAGAGCCTGCGACGACCCGCGCCGACGTGGTCATCCGGTTGAACCTGGATCGCATCATCGGGGCCGATGCCGCGAGCCGAGCGGTCGATTTGATCGGCGAGCTTATTGACATTCAATTGACGACCGATGAGTAGATTGCAGGCTCTCGAAATGCCGCAGGGTCATTTATTTTCCGCCGCGAAGACTGGTGAACCAGCGGCGGAGTCATTGCGCCGGCGAAGGCAGCCGGCGCCTCTCTGAGCGGAAGAATCATGGACCCTAAATGGAACGATGATTTGCCGATTTACCGACAGCTGCGAGACCGCGTCGTCGAAATGATTCTTGAAGGCGTACTCAGCGACGGTGATGTTCTACCGTCGGTTCGCAACGTCGCAGCCGAGTACCGGCTGAATCCGCTAACCGTGCTGAAGGCTTACCAGGAACTGGTTGATGAAGGCCTGGTCGAGAAGAAGCGCGGGCGCGGCATGTTTGTTAACAACGGCGCGCAGGACCAGCTGTTGAAAGACGAGCGGCGCCGCTTCATCGAAAAGGAATGGCCCCTGGTGCGGGCTACGATCGAGCGCCTGGGTCTCGACGCTGCCGAACTGTTCCAAAAGGACAGCGCGCCGGCGGATGCAGGAGGCGAAAATGACTAGTTTGGTCAGTGCGCGCGGTGTCTCAAAGCACTTCGGCGATGTTCGTGCAGTTGACAACGTCAGCTTCGAGATCGAGAAGGGCAAGATCATGGGATTGATCGGTCCGAACGGGGCCGGTAAGACGACGTTGCTCAAAGCCGTGCTGGGGCTGACCGACTGTGACGGCGAACTCTCGGTCTTAGGCCTCGATCCTTTCAAGCAACGTAAGGAGCTGATGCAGAATATCAGCTTCATCGCCGATGTCGCGGTACTGCCGCGCTGGATTCGCGTCACCCAGTTACTCGACTTCATGCAGGCGACGCACCCAAACTTTTCGCGGTCGCGTGCCGAAGAATTGCTGGCACGGACACAGGTACGCCGCGACGCCGTCGTCAGGGAGCTGTCCAAAGGCATGGTGACGCAGCTGCATCTTTCCATCATCACTGCGATCGATGCTCGGCTGCTGGTGCTGGACGAGCCTACGCTCGGACTCGATATCATCTTCCGTAAGGAGTTTTATGGGAACTTGCTGAATGATTACTTTGACGGTGAGAGAACCATACTGATCACGACACATCAGGTTGAAGAAATAGAAAACCTGCTGACCGACATCATGTTCATCAACAATGGCGGTATTCTCCTGGATACGAGTATGGATTCGTTGTCCGGGACCTATGTCGAGCTTGCCGTTGTTGGTGAGAATGCAGATAAGGCGCGACGCTTCAACCCGATTTATGAGCGAGACGTATTCGGCAAGAAGGTAATGACATTCGAAGGTGTCGATCGTGACCAGCTCGATGAATTGGGCGAGGTTCATACGCCTTCAGTCGCGGATCTTTTCGTCGCCAAAATCAAAGGAGCCGCCGCATGATTACGCATCAACTGGCGTTGCTTAAGCGCGAGATCTGGGAGCACCGCTCGATCTACGTGGCGCCCATCTCAGTGGCCGTCGTGATGTCGCTCTTGTCAATCGCCGGCCTTGTCACGATGTCGGCTTTCGACAGTGAGGTTCGGCTGGCTCTCCTCGGCGCATCGAACATTGTTGGTGACAACGAGCGCCAGGCGGCAATGACGATGTTCTTCCTCGGCACTTCCTGGGTTTTCATGCTGACGCTCGCAATACTGACCGTATTTTATTCGCTCGACTCTCTGTACGCAGAGCGTAAAGACAAAAGCATCCTTTTCTGGCGGTCGCTCCCGGTTACCGATGTCGAGACCGTCGTTTCTAAATTGTTGGTTGCGGTCCTGGTTCTTCCTCTCGTAACGATTGCTGCGATTATTGCAACGCACCTCGTAAACCTGGTTTCGTCCAGCATTTGGGTTTCGATCAAAGGTGGTGACTCGAGCCATCTTGTCTGGGGCTCGGCAGCGCTACTTGACAACTGGCTTGCTGCATTCGTCGTTGTCGTTGCAAGCGCACTCTGGATGTCGCCGTTTATTGGCTGGTTCCTGTTCGTGTCCGCCTGGACAAAGCGCTCCCCATTGCTGATGGCGTTCATGCCGCTTGCGATTGTTCCGCTGATCGAGCTTATCTTCCTGCGCTCTTCCGTGTTCGCCGAGGCGGTTTTCGGCCGGGGCGGCATGATGCCGCTTTTCAGAGGCATCGATCTTGGGCGTTTCTTCGATGAGGAGCGATTACAGGTCGATGGCGAGGCCGTCAGACTGCTGACACATCTTGACCTTGGCAAGTTTTTTGCGAGTCCGTCTCTGTGGGCCGGACTGATAGTTTGTGGCCTGTTCTGTACCGCTGCGATTTACGTGCGCCGGTACCGCGACGAAAGCTGAAACAGATGTCAGCTGTTACGCAATGGGGGCCGGCCTGAAATATCGTGTTTGCGCATTTTGCCGCGGAGCTGGTGATAGCTGAGTCCCAGCAAGTCCGCGGCAATTCGCTGGTTATACCGCGATTTCTCCAGCGCAGCATTCACAAAGTCTCTTTCGGTGTCACGTAATCGTTGCTTCAGGTCCGTGGGCAGCAGTGGTGCGCGCGGAACCGGCATTTGCGCTGACGGCCGCTGATTGTTCCGCGACTCGAGCTTGAAAGGAGAATCGAACGGGTCAAAGGCGATCTTTGATATCGGGCGTTCCGGATCGGCGGATCGATATACCGAGCGCTCAATGGAGTTCTTCAGCTCACGGACGTTTCCAGGCCAGTCATGCCGAAGCAGCGCTGAAGACGCACGCGGACTGAACCCCGGAAAATAGGCGCGTTTGAGTTCACTGACCATGTTGATTGCGAAGGCGTAAGACAGCGGCAGAACGTCCTCGAGGCGCTCACGTAACGGCGGTACGGTAATAACGTCGAATGCCAGCCGGTCCAGGAGGTCATCGCGGAAACGGCCTTCGGCCGAGAGTGCCGGCAGGTCAGAATTCGTTGAGCCCACGATTCGCACATCAACGCGGATGGTCTCGCTGCCACCGACCCGTTGCAGTTCTCCGTACTCGATCACGCGGAGAATCTTCTCCTGCATGCGTAACGAAATCGTTGCGAGTTCATCGAGAACCAATGTGCCGCCGTCGGCCCGCTCAAAGTGCCCTACGTGCGTGCGAGCCGCCCCGGTGAACGCGCCGGCTTCATGACCGAACAGTTCCGACTCGAGAATCGATTCCGTCAGCGCAGCACAGTTGACCTTGACAATCCGCTGCTCCCAGCGCTCCGAGAGAAAGTGCAGTCGCGAGGCAATCAATTCCTTTCCGGTGCCGCGTTCGCCGACGACCAGCACCGGCTTGTCGAGTGGCGCGGCTCGTGAGACATGTTCAAGCATCTCCAGAAAAACCGGAGCTTCGCCGATGATCTGCTGTGCGGATTGCGATGTCGCCATTTGTTAATTTGACCAAAATATCGTCAAAAATGCGAATAGATAGTAAAAAATGCTAAATGCGACAGCAGGCCAGGCAGACTAAAAAACCCGAAATTGCCATTAAAAACAGTTTATTGGGGGGTTATCGAGTATTTTGGCACGAAAGCTGCAGCATCATTGACGAGATTCACCAATCAATGAGGGCAGATCAATGGGCATATTCACGAGATTTTCCGACATCGTGAACTCGAACATCAACGCCATTCTCGACAAGGCTGAGGACCCCGAGAAAATCGTGCGGCTGATGATCCAGGAGATGGAGGATACGCTGGTTGAAGTTCGATCGGCGGCGGCACGCTCAATTGCCGACAAGAAAGACCTGAACCGCAAGCTCGGCTCCCTCGAGGGCGAACTTGCGGACTGGGACGATAAGGCCGAACTCGCAATGCGTAAGGGTCGCGAGGACCTGGCCAAGGCGGCGTTGGTCGAAAAATCAAGAGCCGCATCGGCGGCGGAGGTTCTGAAGCAGGATTACCTTGCCGTTGACGAGGGTCTGGGCAAGTTGAACGAGGATATCGCGAGGTTGGAGGCCAAGCTAGAAGACGCCAAAACACGACAAAAAGCGTTGCTGGCCCGTCACAAGACCGCAAGCAGCCGACTTGCAGCCCGGAAAAAGATTCACGACTACAAGATCGACGATGCGATGATCCGGTTTGAACAGTACACGCGGCGTATCGACGATGTTGAAGGGCGCGTCGAAGCCTACGATCTCGGGCTGCCGAAAGATCTCAACCATGAGTTCGCGAGCCTGGAAGCCGAGGAGTCCGTGCAGAAGGAACTCGACGATCTGAAAAAACGCCTGGCTGCGGAACAGAAGCAGGCGGCTGAGGGTTAACGGTGACTGTAGAACTGATGCTTTCCATTGCGCTGCTGCTGTTCATCACGGTTGCCTTGCCGATATTCATCGTTTTGCATTTCATTACCAGGTGGAAAAGGTCCAGAGAGATTTCGCGCGATGACGAGCAGATGCTCGAGGACCTCTGGCAGTTATCACAGCGGCTGGAGGACCGACTTGGAACGCTTGAGAGAATCCTTGACGATGACCTACCAGAAAGAAGGAGACGATATGAGTCGACGCACGTGGAACATTGACGACGGCCCGCTTCGTGGACTTTACCGCGATCGTGAGAGCGCCTGGATCTTTGGTGTCTGTGCGGGAGTCGCGGACCGATTTAATTTTCAAGTTGGTACGGTGCGTGTCATTGCTGTCATTTGCCTGGTGCTGTTCTTTTGGCCGACGGTAGCGATATACATCGGTGCCACACTGCTTATTCGTGAGAAACCGTTGATCTACTCAGGGAGACGGACAGAGTATGAGTTTTGGCGCCGGCGTAGCAGCGACTACTGGAGTCGATCATGAACGCGTTTGCAGCGACAGAGCAGCGAGGCCTTTATCGCAACGCCGACAAAGCTCTGCTGGGTGGCGTCTGCGCAGGGCTTGCCGAGTATTTCGGTTTCAATCTCAGGGTAACCCGTTTCCTTGCGTTCGTGGGGTTCCTCATGGCAATGCCGATGGCAATAATCACCTATATTGTCGCATTGTTTCTGATTCCCGCTCGTACCGGGGCTGGCCTGCGAGCAGGCCCCGCGGATCCCGGGTTCAGGAAAACCTTGCGCGCATCCCCAGTACAGGCGGCCGGCGATGTAAGACGTCGCTTTCGGTCGCTCGACCGACGTCTTGCAAGGATGGAAAAATATGTAACTTCGTCGCGCTATCAGCTCGATCGGGAGTTCAGAGACCTGTGATGCGCGCACCAAACCGGGGACGGAAAAACTAATGAATATGTGGTTTGCTATTTTCGCTATTGTGGCGGTCGTGATGATTGCCGACACAGTGCAGAAAGTCGCCAAAGCGAAAGCACAGAAAAAGTCCGGAGATGCCGAGCTGAATACCATGCTGGCACGCATTGATGAACTAGAGGAACGAGTCCGCGTACTCGAGAGAATCGTGACCGAGGACAAGCGCGACCTGCGCCGTGAAATCAACCGTCTCTAAATGGTATCCGCGCTCCGGGAAACGCTGCCGCCAGCAGGCTAGGACCAATTATCCAGTTATTGTTTTGCCTGTCTCGCAGCGTTGTAGGCTCTGACCTGCTGATTGAATTCTTCGCCGACGAGCGCTTTCTCGTCATTCGCCGCGTCAAATTTCTTGGTCAGCATTTCGTCGCGCCGCTCCAGGTCTGCCTGATTCGGATTTTCCAAAGCCGCGACTGCCGCCTTTTCATCATTCTCAATGCACGCCAGGTAGACATCGACGCCAGCCAGGTAGTTAGTGACCGACTCTTTTGCGGCTAACATATCATCCTTTGTCGCGGTCGACCCATCGGGAATCTGCGGGCGCTCCGGGTAATCACAGGCAAACGCAAGTGATGTGGCGAAAAGAATAATTCCACCTAGTGCAATCGTGATTAATTTTTTCATTGAGTCAACTTTGGTTGGGACCTGTGTCAGGCCTTGTGGCCTACAGGCCGGTTGAATTACGTTGCGTAATTTAAGCATGATGAAACGCTGGAGTGAAGCGTGGCGAATTCAAGAGTAAAATCAGCGACTTGTGATAATGGCGACTTGTTGACCTCAGCCAAAAAGTGCGCGATGCGTATCGGTGCCATCGATCTGCGCCAGCAGCAGCTCCAGGAAGTTATCAGAGCTCATCGGGTCTCCGAACAATAGCCCCTGAACATAACTGCATTCAAGTCGTTGCAGGTGGTTAAGCTGGTCTTCTGTCTCGACGCCCTCCGCCACGACATCCATATTCAGGTTATTCCCCATCTGTATGATCGTGCCGACAAGCGTAGCGTCGTCAGGGTTCGTTGCCACATCACGCACGAATGACTTGTCAATCTTGAGCGTGCTAATTGGAAACTGCTGCAGCGCGCTTAACGACGAGTACCCGGTGCCGAAATCATCGATCGCGAGGTGCAGGCCGAGACCGTAAAGCTGGTCAAGAATTTTTATCGTGCGCTTCGGATTCTCCATGAGCGTTGTTTCGGTTATTTCCAACTCGAGCGACGTCGGTGAAACTTCATGTCCGCGCATGATTGCACTGATTCGATTGATGAAATTAGGCTGCCTGAGCTGCTTGAGTGACAGGTTCACCGAGACCCGCCCCGCCGATGAGACCGAGCGTTGCCAAATTCGAAAATCTTCGCAGACTTTGTCGAGGACCCACTCGCCGATTTCAATGATCAGGTTCGAGTCCTCGGCGATTGGAATGAAATCGGAAGGCAATATCAGGCCGCGATCCGGGAGTTCCCATCTCACCAGCGCTTCAGCACCGGCGATCTTGCCGGTTTCAAGATTATATTTTGGCTGGTAGTGCACCAGCAGCTCATCTCGCTCGAATGCGCGTTTGAGCCTGCTCTTTGTCATCAGCCGCTCGACCGCCGCCTCATTCATTTGCGGTTTGTAATACGAGAACATGTTGCCGCCGGATTTTTTTGCGCTGTAGAGAGCGGCATCCGCATTCCGAATCAGATCTATAACATTGGCAGCGTCTTTGGGGTAATACGCGACACCCATACTCGCTGTCATGAACACTTCATGCCCTTGAACGAAGAACGGGTCAGCCAGCCGGTCAAGAAGTGACCTGGCGAGTTTATCGGTTGCCGCGCGGCCGGCCGCGTCCGGACCGAGACTCGACACGATAACGGCGAACTCGTCGCCAGCGAGCCGGCCGATTATGGAATTGTCCGGTAAAGCGGCGCTTAGTCTCTCAGCTACAGTTTCAAGAGTCGTATCGCCCGCGAGGTGGCCAAACGTATCATTGATTTCCTTGAAATGATCGATGTCGATGTAGAACAGACACAATGGGCTGCGGGCGCGGCGCGCGCGCGCGATCGCCCGCTGCAGCAAGTGCTGAAACTGCATGCGGTTCGGGATCTTGGTCAGTGCGTCGATGCGGGCAAGATAACGAATGCGCTGCTCGGCACGGCGGCGCTCCGTGATATTTTGCGCCGCATAAACCCTGACCTGGTTCTCGCCATCACGGCCCTCGACGATCGAACATGTGTAGGAAACGGGAATCGACTCGCCGAATTTGCCCCTGAAGAACGCTTCTCTAGGCACGTCAGATATTTCGTTTTCGAGCAACGAACTGGACTTGTCCAGATTCACGATGGAATCGATTTGCTCGCCAAGCAGCTCATCTTTGTCGTAACTCAGCAGCAGGTTCGTCGCTTTGTTGATGCGCTTAATCTCGCCGTCCTGCGATGTGACAATGATCGCTTCGTTCATGCCAGAGAGAATATTGTCGACATAGTTTCGTGAAACCGTCGTGACCTGCAGCTGATCACGCATGTCGTTAAACACGGCAGCGAGCTCCCCCAAGGCATCGTCACCCGTTTCTGCGAGCGGCTCGCCGAAATCGGCGTCGCGGAGCTTCTCTGCCTGAACGCGAAGATCGTCGATTCGCTGTGTTTGCCGGCGAATGATCAGCCAAACGAAAACCCCGAATGTGAAGAGCGTTGCAAGCGTACCGAGCCCGATCCAGAGGTAGCTGATCCGACGGCTAGTGAGTTCCTTGTCAAGCAAGTCCTTGGCGAAGGCGGCCGATTCCGCCCGTATCTCGCTTACCCGAAACGCACCGGTAAGCAGTCCCAGATACTGGCCGTCACGAGTGACCGGATGGGACATGACCATAATGTCCGGTAGCCAGGAAAGGACTTTGCCGGCATGTTCATCGGGAAAATCACCGACGGTAAGCGGACCGAGATCGGTACTGTCGAAGCGCAGGCCCACCAAAGCATCAATCTCGGTCAGCGAGCGAGCGAGTGTTTCGTGCGGCCCTGAACGGTCAGCAGTATCGCTGTCAATAACGAGCCGGTCTGCCAATAGCCGCAGTTGCGCACCGGCACCGCGCTCGAAACCTGCCTCTATGAATGAATCATGTTCCGCGGTGCTGGTAGTGAGAATTTCATTGGCGAGCCATTGGTACTGGGCATAGAAAAGCGCCAGCATGATAATGCCGACGGCGCCGCCAAGCGCCGATAAGAGAAAAAGATACCGCGGTATTTTGCTGCCGATCATTTGTCTTTATCGGTCCTGTCGGAATTGCGCTCGGTTCCGGGCGCATTCCTTCCCACAGGCCATTATTAGTTATTCTTATTTTTAGGATCCTGCTTTTGAGCCAGTTTAGCACCCGACCGCGAACGTGGCGCACATTTCCGCTGCAACGTCTTTCACGCGAGAATCTATCCAGACTGCACCCATATATGGAAAAAAAACGGCATATATAGAAGATTTTTAGTCCACGCTTCGTTGGCGTTTTTCCACAAACGGCATCGGCTCGGACTTGCCAGTCGTTTTCATGACCCCCTCGACGACCGCGCCTTCGGCCACGGCGATCGCCTCTCCCGCGACGGTACCGGTGATACGGGCCGTGTCGGTGATTTCAACTTTTCCTCGCGCCTCGATGTCGCCGTCGAGGCGCCCGGCGACAATTACATCGTCCGCCTTGATCGCACCGTTCCAGATTCCGTTCCTTGCGAGCGTGAGAGTACCGCGCAAATCGCACTCGCCCTCGACTTCCCCGTTAACCAGAAAATCACCGCTGCCAGTTATCAGTCCGACAATCTTGCAGCCTTCGCTGATCAATGTGGCCGGTCCGGAGGTCCGGTCGCGCGTACGCCGTAATCGAGAGTCACTCATAAGCCAACAGCTCCATCATTTTTTTTGGCCGGTCCGCATGAGTGTAGTGATTAGCATGCGACGGCATAAGTTCCATGGTTCAGCTTCTATCGGGTCCGGTATCCGTAACCTAGCGGCTCGATCGTCACAAGGATGCCGCCTTCGAACAACAGGCGCTGCATCAGCTTTCGAGGCCCAAAATTGTATACGTATTCGACGATGACGACTTCTTCACTTAGCTGGCTATAGCCGCGGTCATGGTGTATGGCCCACCCTGACCCGGGCTGCCTGCGCATTCGACTATCGTATCCGCGGACCGCGAAACCAAGGTGCCTGCTAGTCGCGGGTTCTCCGCAGATAGCGATAACCTGCTGCTCGTGCATGCCGTCGTTGACAAGCTTGCTGCCACAGCGAAACGCCTCGGCCCGATCCGCGGCCAGCATGACGAGTAGGATTGCGGCGGCCACCCTGACGTTTGTTCTGATGCGATGCTCCATGAATGGATCGTTTACCTGCCGATCAGGCGATGATGTCCATAGTAATGCACCCGCCCGCATGATGCGCCATTCAATCTATGGCCAAAGCACCATTAACACGATGTCAGCGTTTCAGGACTTTATCGCCTGTCGATTACACGGAGCTCGCTCGCTTATGGTAAAAAAGCGCATCCTGCGGTATCTCCGCGGATGGAGACGACCACTTGAGCCGGGAATTTGACAAGCGAATCGATGCTATCGCCGCGGTGGCGGAGAGTCTCCTGGCTGGCGGACTGAAGGGCGTCGAGAAAGAATCACTGCGAGTCGACGCTGCAGGTGAGCTGTCCCAGTCGCCCCATCCTCGTGCCCTCGGATCGGCTTTGACCAATCGTTATATCACGACCGATTTCTCGGAGGCTTTGCTCGAATTCATCACGCCCGCCTACTCCAGTACCTGGGAAACGCTACGCTTTCTTTGCGACATTCATCAGTTCAGTTACGAGCGGCTCGAAGACGATCTGCTTTGGACCGCGAGCATGCCCTGCCGCATACCGTCAGACTTGGGCATTCCGCTCGCCCGCTACGGAAAATCGAATGTCGGGCAGATGAAGACCGCTTATCGTCGCGGGCTGGGCCACCGTTATGGCCGGCCCATGCAGACGATTGCCGGTGTCCACTTCAACTATTCGCTGCCACCGCATTTCTGGCCCGCGTATCGCGATATTCTAGAGGATGGCCAGACGGAAAGTCTGTTTCGATCCGCGCATTATCTGGGGCTTGTGCGAAATTTCCGGCGCTTCGGCTGGCTGGTGCTGTATCTGTTCGGAGCTTCCCCGGCGATGTGTAAGTCGTTTAAAGGTTCCGAAGGATCCACAATGCCGGAACTCAACCCGGCTACCTGGTACGAACCCTTCGGTACTTCACTGCGAATGAGTGACCTGGGGTACAGCAATCAGAACCAGTCGAGAATCAATATCTCGTTGAACAGCCTCGAAGACTATATAGACGACCTCGGCGAGGCGATCATGACACCTGAACCTGCGTACGCGGGCATCGGCGTCAAAGTCGACGGTGTCTACCAACAATTGAGCGCGAACCGGCTGCAAATTGAAAATGAGTATTACAGCCCAATACGGCCGAAGCGCGTCGCGAAGTCGGGGGAACGACCGACCGCGGCCCTGCGTCGCGGCGGCATAGAGTATGTCGAGATCCGATCCTTGGATATCAGTATCGACGACCCGGCAGGGATCAATCAAAACACGATGCGCTTCATGGAGGCGTTCCTAATCTACTGCCTGATCGAGGACAGTCCCCTTTTTGACGACCAGTCGCTCGAAGAAACGAAATGGAATCAAACCGCAACGGCCAAGCAGGGCCGCGATCCCGAATTTCGTCTGCGGCGTGAAGGTGGCACCGTTACGCTGACTTCATGGGCCAGCGAAATTCTTGGCAAGGTGTTGACGATTGCAGGGCTGATCGATCGAGCGGAGGGTGGCGACAGCTATGCTGAGTCAGTTCGGCTGATGCGCTCGATTGTCGATGACCCGGATTTGACACCGTCGGCGCGACTGCTGAATGAACTGCGAGAAACCAATGCCGGATTTTGCGAGTTCATCCTATCGGTTGCCCGGGGACATCGAGACTATTTTGCATCGATAACACCATTGCTGGACGAGCGCAGAGAGCAGTTCGAGACCGAAGTTCTGCAGTCTCTCAATCGACAGGCCGAAATCGAAGCGAGCGACCAATTGAGTTTCGATGAGTACCTGTCGACGTACTATCGGTCGGGCTGAAGCGGCTTAGCTTTATCGTGCGGCCTGCGGTCGCATTCGACGGTACTATCTGCGGATTCGCTGCGAGGTCAGCCGGGCCGGAACCAAACCGTAACGGCAGGCGGGTAAACGGCAAATTGAACTGCTTTCGTGCACGCACAGGCTAGATATTCGGCAATGTTGTGCGCTCCGTCACAAATCCAGCCGAGGATGGTGTGACGTCCAGGGTGATTTAACTAAACTCTGAATCCGGCGCCCGAACGGGCGAATGTTGCAACAAAATCACGGACCAGTAATTTGTTCAAGAGTCTCATCGCAGGATTTTTTCTCGGCATCGTAGTTACGGCCGCCGCGTTGTACTATGTGCCTGCCGTTGATCAGCATCGGGAGCGTTCACTCGTGGCGGTGATGCCCAACGGTGGAAACACGGAGACATTTCATGTCAACGTGCCATTCGACCGCATCATGATGGGCGCCTCCGGACAGCGCACGGCTTTGCCGGCAGGACTCGAGTGGCCGGACGACGAAAAGCTCGAAGGCATAAGCGCCGAGCTTTTCAAGGTTCGCAATAGCGATGACGCCGTCATTGGCGTGGCCAGCAGAATCGAAGCAGGGAGTCATGAGGCGGACAGAATCATTGAGTGGGTGCTGCACTTGCCGGCACGTGGGTCTGTTTACCTGTCGATGCGGTCGGAGGCTGCAGGTGACGGATATCGTGTCGGGCAGCTGCGCGCCGGTACACGCGAGTTTCAAAATAAGACCGGTAAGGTAACCGAACGGTGGATTGCCGCTGAGGCTGAGTCGCCAGACACTCCCGCAGGTCAGATCGAGCTCGTTACGGCATTCATTGCGACCGCGGAGGGTAGCCGATGAAGTACCTGATCTCGGCGACAATCGGCACGCTTTTCGGCGTTGCCGCGTGCCTGTCACTCGTCTACTACAACCCGCTGCATACGCAAGATGACCTGTCGCCGCTCGCGGTTACGGACAACCAGATAATCAGTCTGAATTATTCTGCGGTTGCCGACGATACCCTGCTTTACACCAACGATGGTGCATCCCAGGTGGATCCCTATCCGGCCAAGGTGCAGGAGCTCTGGGAATCGCCTATTCGCCTCACGACGGTGATGGTTACCCGGCTGCTTGACAGCCGTAATGAGGTTGCCGGTCTCGGCATCAAGTTTTTGTCGGATTCCGAGCGTACAAGCGTCCTCAACGGCGAGTTGCTCGTCGACAGCGTCTGGCATATCGTCTTGCCGGATCGTGGCAGCCTGTTTATCGAGCAAACTGAAAACTATTGGGCCTATGTGCGCGACATCGTAATCCCGGCGTACTGGAGTTCCGGCGATAGCTGGCGCGGTCTTTGGCGCCATAACATTACGGCGGGCCCCACGGCGCTCGCCACCGCCCGGGTAGCAGGAGCTAGCGGGCAGCTTGCAGGGGTAGACACCGAAGCCGTCGAGGCGCTTGCTGCTCGCGCTTACTCGGTGGAGCAGGGCCCGGTCGCGATGCAGGGCGAACTGTCGATCGAACTACCACGCGCCGGGGAAGCCGGCGACGGATCGACCGGGCAGGACTAGAGAAAATCCTTCAAAGCAGTGCTGCCGTCCGCGAGCTGCTGCGGGTTTATGACCGCACGCGTAGCGATCAGCGCCTTGGACTGCATGAAGTCGCGGGGTGAATTGATGGCGTCGACAGCAATCAGGGCACCATCTTTCAAGTAAAGGCAGGCAAATTTGCCGCCTGCCGGATTGCCCCGCAGGACAACTTCATCATAACCCTGCGAGAGCCCAGCGATCTGTAACTTGATGTCGTACTGATCCGACCAGAACCAGGGCACCTGCTCGTAACGTGCCTCGTCACCACAGATATTGGCCGCCGCGGTCTTTGCTTGCTCTACGGCATTGTGGACAGACTCGAGCCTTATGCGGCGGCCGTAAATGCCGTTTGGATGAGAGGTGCAGTCACCCACTGCGTAAATATCCGGCTCTGCTGTCTGGCAGCGATCGTCCACTACTATCCCGTTGTCGGTCTTGAGACCGGCCGCTGCTGCGAGCTCCACGTTTGGTTCTATGCCAACGCCGACAACGACCAGGTCTGCGGAAATCGAACTGCCATCCGATATCGTCACGCCGGTTACGCGACCCTTGCTGCCTGCAAAACCGGCGAGGCCGGTCGAAAGCATAAGCGTTACGCCGTGATGGGCGTGCTGCTGTTGATAAAAATCGGATATCTGCGGGGAGACGACGCGACTCATCACGCGTTCCGCCATTTCCACAACGGTTACCTGCAGTCCGAGTTGGCGGCATACGGCGGCCACTTCGAGACCGATATAGCCGGCGCCGACAACGACCAGCCGCTTACCGGCGCCTATTTCTTCTCGAATTGCCTGAACATCCGCAATGTTGCGCAGGTAATGTACGCCAGCCAGATCGGCCCCGGGAACCGGCAGTTTGCGTACGCGTGAGCCAAGGGCAAGCACGAGTTTGTCGTAAGAGAATTCATCGCCGTTTGCATCTCGAACGCATCTGGCACCAGGATCAATGACGTCGACACGGGTGTTCAGATGGACGTCAATTTGCGGGTCGTCATAAAAACTTGTCGGTTTGAAGTACAGGCGCTCGGCCGGTAACTCGCCGGCAAGGAACTTCTTCGATAGCGGTGGCCGCTGGTAGGGGAGATAGGGCTCTTCGCCAAGCAGCACAATTCGTCCGGCATACTGCTTTTGCTTGAGCGTCGAAACGACCTGGCCGGCTGCGTGGCCGGCGCCGACAATAACGAGTGTCTCGGTCATATCCCCTGCTTCGACTGAAGCGCCCTCAAATAGCCTGTAACGGCCATAGTATCGGTAGCAATACCATGACGGCAATGAACACCACGATGGTCAGGGGTACACCGACCTTGAGATAGTCAATGAACCGATAGCCGCCTGGGCCCATAACGAGAATATTTGCGGGGTGTGATATCGGGCTCGTAAAGCTGGCGGAAGCCGCCATGGCCACGGCCATCATCGCGGTTTCCGGCTGCAGGCCCATATCTGCCATCGCTGACAGCACGATAGGCGACATTAGTACGACGAGCGCCGCCGTCGGTATGATCATCGTCGCCATCGCCGTCAGGACGTAAAGGCCCATGATCACCGGCCATGGGCCGGCTTCGCCCAAGAACGCCATCACCTGGTTGGCGAGGTATGTCGCGGCACCCGTATCCTGCATTGCGGTGCCTAGCGGCAGCATGCCGGCGATCAAAAAAATCGCTCGCCAGTCTATCGCGCGATAGGCCTGTTCCATATTCAGGCAACCCGTCAGGACCATGATGCTGCCGCCCACAACGGCAGCTATCGAAATCGGGGCGTAACCGAGCATCACAGTGAGTACGACACCTAACATGATTGCGGCCGCAAGCGGTGCGCGCCGCGTATCCGGAGGCTTCTGCCCAAGCGGCGTGAGTACCAGGAAGTCAGAGTCTGACTCCAGCAGCTGCAGGCGATCGCGCGGCCCAAGCAGCAGCAACGCGTCGCCGATATGCAGACGTTCCTCCGCGAGATCCGCGCCGACCGTCTCGCCTTCGCGCCAGATACCGGCAAGTTCGATGCCGTAGCGTTCACGAAAGTTGAGTTCACCAACGGTGCGGCCTGCCAGCCGACTGCGTGGATCGAGCGTTGCATCCATCAAAGTAAGGCGCTCGGATTCAAACGCGCCGTGTTTTGCCGGGACGCTCGTTTCGATGACAAGCTCCTGCAGTCCGCGCAATACTTCCAGGTCTTCGAGTTGTCCCTCGACCAGCAGCAGGTCACCACCGACCAGCTCTTCGTCGTCGCGCGGCATCACATTGAGAGTACCCTCGCGGAAAACTGCGACGACACGGAAATCGAACACATCGGCGAGCCGACTTTTGCTCAATGTCGCGCCGACAAGGTCGCTCGCTTTGGGAATGCGCACCACAAACATTCGTTCTTTCGTATGATATTGCTCCTCGAGCCGATCCGGCTCGAGCTTCACGACTTCGGAGAAATCGGAGAACTTATCGAGTTGTTCGATCGCCTCTACCTCACCCTGCACGAGTACTCGCTCGTTCTTTCTCAAAGGAACGTAGGCCAGGTTTGTCAGCCGATATTGATTTTGGCGGCGCAAGCCGACGACCGACACGTTGAAACGCCGTCTGAAGGCGGCGTGCCGTAAGAGTTCCGAAACCAGGGGCGATGTGTCCGCGATAGTCACCTCGGCATAGGCCACCTTGGCTGCGACCATGGATTTTAGTACGGGCGCTTCCCGTTCAATGACGAGGTCGCTCCATCGCCGCAGTTCCCGAAACTGATCGAGCCGTCCCTGCACCAAGATGCCGTCCCCACCGCGCAGCACGGTCTGACGATTCGGCAGCGTCTCACTGCGGCCATCCCGCACCAGCGCGAGAATAATCAGATCCGTTGAGGTGCCAACGCGACTTTCGGCGAGCGTTTTGCCCACCAGTATCGAACGCCTGGGTACGCGTAGCATGAACGTGTGCTCGTGCAGCTTGTACCGGGCGCGCAAGCTGCGTTGGCTGACATGCTTGCCGCGAGCGGCACGGTGCTTGGGCAACAGAAAGCGGCCCAGGAAGGCGACAAACAGGACGCCGACGATCATGACGCCACCGCCGAGCGGCGTAAAATCGAACAGTTTGAATGGCGCGTAACCATTCTGTGTCATCGACTCGCTGATCAGCAGGTTGGGCGGCGTGCCGATAAGAGTCATCAGGCCACCCAGCAAGGTCGAATAGGCGAGTGGCATGAGCAGGCGCGAGGCTGGGATACGGGTTCGGCGCGAAACCTCCACAACTACCGGCAGCATCAACGCGGCAACACCAATATTGTTCATGAATGCGGACAGTACGGCGCCTGTGACCATGATGACGAATATCATGGCCATTTCGCGCCGGCCGCCGATGCGCATCACCTGGCGCCCTATGATGTCGGCGATCCCCGTGCGTGTGAGGCCTTCGCTAAGGATGAACATGGCCCAGACGGTGATGACCGCGCTGTTCGAAAAACCTGCGAACGCCTGATCCGCGTCGACGAGTCCCCTGACGGCCAGCGCGCAGAGCACGAGCAATGCGACCAGGTCCATGCGAATGATTTCGCTGATGAACAGGATTAGCGAGACGACGAGGACGCCAAGGACAAAAGCGATTTCTGGCGTCATGCGATCATGTCAGTCTTGTAAATCCATCCAGTACTGTATAAAAATACAGATAGTCTCCGGGAGGGCATATAGTGCAAGCGGCTCCGCGCATCGACGATTATCTGGAAACGCTGAACAAGGCACAACGTCAGGCCGCCGAGTACGGTGAATTTGACGACACGAATTCACTTCGGGCAGGACCGCTTCTGGTGATCGCGGGCGCCGGGACCGGGAAGACAATGACGCTTGCGCACCGGGTTGCCCACCTGATTGTTTCCGGGATCAGCCCGCAGCGAATACTGTTGCTGACATTCACGCGGCGTGCTGCCCAGGATATGACTCGACGTGTCGATGCGATCGTACGCAAAGCCCTCGCCGAGCATCATCCAGGTCTGTCGCCTGCTGGTGTGTTGCCGTGGTCCGGGACTTTTCACTCAATTGCCAATCGCCTGTTGCGGCGGTATGCGGCCAACCTTGGGTTGGATCCGGGATTCTCCGTGCTTGATCGTGGTGACGCTGCCGATATTATCGATGTTACGCGCCACGACTTGGATTTGTCACGGACCGCTCGCCGTTTTCCGAAAAAAGATACGTGCCTGGCCATCTATTCACGCTGCGTCAATTCACAAAAGTCGTTACCCGATGTTCTGAATGAATCCTATCCGTGGTGTTCTGACTGGGAAGATGCGCTGCGGAATTTGTTCCGTCATTACGTCGAGCGCAAGCAACAGACCCAGTCACTGGACTACGATGACTTGTTGCTCTACTGGGCGCATCTGGTCGCCGACTCTGAATTTGCTGCGGAAATTGGCTCCTGGTTCGATCATGTTCTTGTCGACGAGTACCAGGATACCAACCTCGTGCAGGCGCAGATCTTGCGCGCACTCAAACCCGATGGTAACGGGTTAACCGTCGTTGGCGACGACGCGCAGTCCATATACTCGTTTCGAGCGGCCGAGGTCGAGAATATCCTTGGCTTTCCGAAACAGTTTTCGCCGAGTGCGCAAGTTATATCGCTGGAGGAGAACTATCGTTCGACGCAGCCGATACTCGACACGGCAAACTGTCTTATTGCCGAAAGTGACCGCCAATATCGCAAGAATCTTTACTCCGATTGTCGTGAGGGCGGGCCGCCTGAGTATGTAACGGTCGAGGATGCGGAGGCTGAGGCGGAATTCGTCGTCTCGAAAGTCCTGGAGAATTGCGAGGGTGGTCTGCGGTTGATGGATCAGGCTGTCCTGTTTCGCGGTTCACATCACAGCGACCGGCTCGAGCTCGAGCTGGTGCGGCGTAATATCCCTTACGTCAAGTACGGTGGGCTGAAGTTCCTGGAGGCAGGACATGTCAAGGATGTCCTGTCGGTGCTGAAATGGGCCGACAACCCCAAGAACGAAGTCGCCGCGTTTCGGGTGCTGAAGCTCCTGCCTGGCATGGGTCCCGTGAATGCGAAGCGCTGTTACGAAACGCTCGGGCGCGAAGCTTTTCTATTTTCGGCACTCGACGAGTTCCGGCCGCCTGCGGCTGCTGCCGGCGGCTGGTCGAAGCTCTGTGGCTTGTTGAAGTCTCTGGCTGCCACAGAGTCTGAAGACACCGCCTGGCAAAGCCAACTCGTACAGGTGCGGCGCTGGTATCAGCCGCATCTCGAGCGCCTGTACGACGGTCTGGACACCCGGGAGGCGGATCTCGAGCAGCTTGAGCAGATTTCAGGGCGCTATCCGACCCGGGAAAGATTCCTGACCGAGCTGACCCTGGATCCGCCAAGCGCGGCGGGTGATCTTGCGGGCGACCCACTGCTTGATGAGGACTACCTGATACTGTCAACCGTGCACTCGGCCAAAGGGCAGGAATGGGAAGCGGTTTTTGTACTCAACGTTGCCGACGGCAACTTTCCGTCCGAGTTCGCGACCGGCAAGCCGGCTACGATTGAAGAAGAAAGACGCCTGTTGTATGTCGCAATGACCCGTGCCCGGCAGTCGCTTGCATTGATCGCGCCGTTGAAATACCACGTCACGCAGCAGCGGCGCGATGGTGATAAGCACGTCTATGGCGCACGCAGCCGTTTTGTAACCGACAGCCTGCTTGGGACGATGCGCCAGTGTTTTCATGGCCGCGCAGAGGCGCGATCTGACCGGCAGTTGCCGCGGACGGACAGGCGCCTCGACGTTGGGTCGCGGTTACGCGACATGTGGTAGAAGAAAGCGCGGCAGCCTGGAGCAGCCGCCAGGCACAATAGATCAGGCAGCATGAGGAATTTCCGGTTTGTCGCGTCGCTTGCCGGGTTTCGACAAACGATTATCGGCGAGGCTGCAGACTAATTGGAATGTAGAGCTTCGATATGCCAAAAAGAGAGTTTCGCCTGCAAACGAATACGTGATTGACGGAGGAAGCACAAATGGCCGGGAGCAGCTCGATTCGTGAGCAGGTGTCTGACGAGGAGTGGCAGCAGCGCGTCGATCTGGCCGCCTGTTACAGGCTCATTGCGATGTACGGTTGGGACGATATCGTGTTCACGCACGTGTCGGCACGGGTGCCGGGCCCGGATGAGCACTTCCTGATCAACGCCTACGGCATGCTGTTTGAAGAAATAACCGCGAGCAGCCTCGTCAAGATCGATCTCCAGGGCGACAAAGTTGTCGACTCGCCGCACATGGTGAATCCCGCCGGATTCGTCATACACAGTGCGGTGCATGCGGCCAGGCACGACGTCGGTTGCGTACTGCACACCCACACCAAAGCCGGCATCGCAGTATCGGCGCAGGCTGACGGGCTGCTGCCAATTTCGCAGACGTCGCTGTTTCCTTTCGCGACGCTCGCCTATCACGATTATGAGGGTATCGCGCTTAACGACGCGGAAAAGCCGCGACTGGTGGCCGACCTCGGACACAACAACGCCCTCATTCTGCGAAATCACGGCCTGTTGACGACAGGCGCGACTGTCGCGGACGCTTTTCTGATGATGTACATGCTCGAGACGGCGTGTCAGATCCAGGTGCTCGCGCAGGCGGGTGGAAACAATCTCATCATGGTGCCGCGGCCGATCGTCGAAGGCATCCAGGCGCAGGCTGAAAAGGCTACAGAAGGTCTCGGCGGACAGCTGGTATGGCCAGGGCTGCTGCGCAAGCTGGATAGGCGGGACACATCGTTTCGGGATTAGCCGGGCTATGAAAGGAACATTGCAAACGCGGGATTATCACTCTCCTCCCAGTGTGGGTAACCGAGTTCTGCGAGATGCGCTTCCAGTTCGTCGGTTTCTTCTTCCGGCACGTCGATGCCGGCAAGTATTCTGCCGTAATCGGAGCCGTGGTTCCGATAGTGAAACAAGCTGATGTTCCAGTCCGTTCCAATGGCATTGAGAAAGTCCAGCAGTGCGCCAGGTCGTTCCGGAAATTCGAATCGAAAAAGGCGCTCGTTCTCGATGCCCGGCGACCTGCCGCCGACCATGTGGCGCACGTGCAGTTTCGCCATTTCATTGTCGCTGAGGTCTTCTACGGGGTAACCGACGTCACGTAATTCGGCGACGAGTTCCCTGCGCTCCTGCAATCCGCCAGTCAATTGCACGCCGACAAAAATATGCGCATTCGTGCGATCGCTGTAGCGATAATTGAACTCGGTGATGCCCCGGCGGCCAATGGCTTCACAGAACTTGCGGAAGCTCCCCGGTGCTTCGGGGATCTCGACGGCCAGCAGCATCTCGGCCTGCTCGCCGACTGCGGCACGCTCGGCAATATGCCTAAGCCGGTCGAAATTAACGTTTGCGCCGCAATTGATCGTCACGAAAGACTGATTCTTGAGACCATGTTCCGCTATGTATTTTTTCATGCCGGCGATAGCCAGTCCGCCGGCGGGCTCGACGATCGAGCGCGTGTCTTCAAAAATGTCGCGAATCGCCGCGCAGACCTGATCCGTATCCACCGTGATGAATTCGTCGACGAACTGCTGGCAAAGCCGGAAGGTTTCGTCTCCAACCCGGCGCACAGCGACGCCGTCAGCGAATATGCCTACATGGTCCAGCGTCACCGGTTTGCCGGCCTCGATCGAATCACGCATTGCGGTGGAGTCTTCCGGCTCCACGCCGATGATCCGAATGTCGGGACGCAGTGACTTGACGTAGGTAGCGATGCCGGCGATTAGGCCGCCGCCGCCGATCGGTATGAATATAGCGTCTATGTCCTCACTGGCCTGCTCCAGGATCTCCATGCCGATTGTGCCCTGTCCCGCGATAACCACGGGGTCATCGAATGGATGGATGAAGACGAGTCCTTCGGTGTGCTCGAGCTCGCGGGCGTGAGCATAAGCCTCATCATAATTATCGCCGAATAAAATCACCTCGCCGCCAAGCGAGAGGACTGCATCGACTTTTATCGATGGCGTTGTGACAGGCATGACGATGACGGCGCGAACACCGCGGCGCTGAGCAGCCAGCGCAACGCCCTGCGCATGATTGCCCGCCGAGCTGCATAGCACGCCGTTACTGAGTTGCCGATCTGTCAGGGATGCGAGCTTGTTATAGGCACCACGCAACTTGAATGAGAATACGGGCTGCAAATCCTCACGCTTCAGCCAGACTCGATTTTCAAGCCGCGATGACAGATTGCGCGCGAATTCGAGTGGCGACTTGATGGCCACGTCGTAAACGTGAGAATGCTGTATTTGCTCGATGTAATCGCTCATTGCCCGGCCAAAACGATGTTGCATCCCGGGTTATCGCACAACCGGCGCTACCCCGCAAAAATTCTGCATAGTGCCGGGAATTTCCGGTCGTTACCTTTCGCATGCCGTGCTTGCATGATTGCCATGACGACGAAGCCAAGCCTGTACCGAAATTCGGCGATTCAAGCCGCGGGACATCGCTGGTTTTCGGCGGTGCCGGTCGTTGCACCGCCGACCATGCTGCCGGCGATGATCATCGCGCTGGGTGCACTCGCCTGCCTTGCATTGGCGGCGATCGTGATCGAGATTCCCGAGCGCGTCCCGGCAGCCGGCGTGTTGTTGCCGAGCAAAGGTCTGCTCAAGGTTCGTGTGCGGCAGTCCGGCTGGGTCGAGGAGGTCCGGGTCACGAACGGCGCGGTTGTAGCCGAGGGCCAGCCGCTATTGCGGCTGATCGATGCGGAGCGCGCGCCTGAGCGGCAGCCTGCGAGCACCCTTAGACTTGCTTCGTTGCGGAGTGAGGTCGAGCTGCTCGACATCGCGGTCCGGCAGGAACTGACCACCATTGATGGCCGCATTCGGCACCATGAGCGGCGTATGCGCTTGCTCGATCAAAGACTGCAGGCAGCACGGCAAGAGCACGACACCCGTGCGCAGGAATCCGCTCTGCAGGACGAGCTAACGGCCAGGCTCGATAGACTGGCCGGGCAAGGACTGGTTGCGCGGCAGCGGGCCGAAGATGCGGCTGCGGCAGCACTTAAGGTGAAGGCCGCATGTGCTGAGGCGCGGCAGCGTGTACTGGGATTGCAGGAAGCGCTCGTAGTGCTTCAGCAACAGCTCGAAGATGATGCCGGAGCCGCCGCTTTGCTGCGAACTCGCGGCAAGATTCGCCAGGAGACGATTCTCCGCGAGATTGCGGCGGTGGAGATGCGCTCTGCGACCGAGGTCACCGCGCCCGGTGAGGGCATCGTCGCGGGTCTCAGCGTTCGACAGGGCAGCTATGTTCAGTCGGGCGAGGTCGTCATGACCCTTCACGATCCAGCCGACCGCCTGGAGGCGCGCCTCTATGTGAGTGCCCGTAATGCCGCCATGATTACCACGGGACAGCGCGTCGAGCTTCAGCTGCAAGCCTATCCCAAGCAGTTGTTCGGCACTCAGTCCGCTGTAATCACAGCGATTTCGACAGCCGCACTTCAGGCAAAGGAATTTGGTGCGCCCACCACGGTGCAGGGGACAGTTTTCGAAATTCGCGCACGGCTGGACTCGACGCAAATCAGGGCGCGAGGTCGGGCATGGCAGTTGCCGCCCGGCACGACCTTCACTGCGGACCTCGTGCGCCGTCGATGGCCCCTTTTTCGATGGTTGTTCCGCGGGGGAGACGACGCGGGCACGGAAAATGCGTAGGCGGTGCCCTCTCGTATTGCAGGCGGAACAGGCCGAATGCGGGCTGGCGTCGCTCGCGATGATCGCAGGTTACTTCGGTCATCGTCTTCAACTGAGCAGTATACGTCGGCGTTTCGCGGCGATTAATGACGGTCCGACTCTGCGCTCGATACTGACAATGGGTGACGCGCTCGGCCTGATACCGAGGCCCGTACGGCTCGAACTCGATGACCTGCGCAGACTCACTTTGCCGGCGATCCTGCACTGGCGGTTTGACCATTTCGTCGTGCTGGTACGCTTCGGTCGTAGCGGTGTGCTGGTGCACGATCCGGCAGTAGGCCGCCGCACGGTAAGCTGGCGACAGCTAGACGACGACTTTACCGGTGTTGCCGTGGAGTTCGTTCGCGCGCCGGACTTCAAGTCCATATCTGATCGGCGAAGCTCACTGTTGACCGGCCTGACGCGTTCATTCGACGGCCTGCCCAGGTTCATGGTGCTGATGCTTGTCCTACTCTTTGTAACGCACGCCCTGGGACTGGTTGTGCCGGTGGCGACGCAGCTGCTGATAGATGAGATCGTTCTAGGGCAGGATCAGGCCTGGTTGCGCAAGGTGCTTGGCGGTATCGCGCTGGTGCTGCTGACCATGACGGTCATTGACGCACTGCGCCGCTGGATCGCGCTTTATGCTGGCACGCGCCTGGCGGCTGACAGCACGACAGCGGTGGTCAGCCATCTGCTGCACCTGCCGGCCGGAACGGTCGCGCAGAGGCCTGTGGGAGACCTGCTGTCGCGCCTTGATTCCCTGCGGCCGATTCGCCATGCGCTGTTGGAAACCGCTGTAGCCGGTATGGTCCAGGTCGTGATCGTGATGACGACACTGACGGTAATGTTCTACTACAGCCCCCGGCTGACTCTGCTTTCGGTCGTCTCATTATTATTAGTCGTCACTCTGCACGCTGCAATGCTGCCCGTGATGCGAGCGTTGAATATGGAGTCCGTGGTCGCGACCGCGCGGGCGAACAATTCGCTGATCGAGTCCTTGCGGGGCTTTTCGTCGCTGCGGGTTCTGGGTCTCGAAACCCAGCGACTGGCGCACTGGCAGCAAGCGTTCAATGCTGCCACCGACTCCGGAGCGCGGCAGGCCCGGTTGGCCATCATTGCGACATTCGCGCAGGGGCTTGCAGGCTCAGCCGAGCAGCTGTTGTTTCTCGCGATAGGCGTTAGCGGCGTCATGAGCAAGCAATTGACACTCGGCATATTGTTCGCGTTTCTGAGCCTGAGAGGCCGTTTGAGCTCGGCGGTGCTGCAGCTTATTACCGTCTCGCGCGAGCTGTACTTTCTGCGCTCGCACATTCAGCGCGTTGGCGAGCTGGTCGCCGAGCCGGTCGAAGCGGCGGTGTCGGCAGGCGCATTCCGGCAGCGTCTACAGGGCACAATCGTGTGCCGGCAGGTCGCGTTTCGATACCCGGGCGGGCCCTGTATCCTGCGGCGATTCGACTGTCGAATCGAAGCACGCGAATCTGTTGTGCTGGCCGGCCCATCAGGCGCGGGGAAAACGACGCTGCTGCAGCTGCTGTGTGGAAGCCTGGCGCCGGATAGAGGCGCGATCCTGTTTGACGGCGTCGAGTTGCCGCTGTGGGATCTCCAGGCACTGCGGTGCCAGTTCGGCGTTGTTCTGCAGAATGACCGCCTGTTCCAGGGCTCGGTTGCGGACAATATTTGCTGCTTCGAGACAGCTCCGGATATCGGCAGGCTCCGGGAAGCGGCCTGCATTGCCTGTATCTGGGACGATCTGCAGCGGCTGCCGATGTCCCTGCACACGCCGATCGGGTCCTGCGGAACCGGCTTCTCCGGTGGCCAGACGCAGAGGATTCTTCTTGCGCGTGCGCTCTACCGCCAGCCGAGGGTCCTGTTTCTCGACGAAGCGACCTGCCAGCTGGACGGCCAGACTGAGCGCACGGTGCTCGATAACCTTAAATCCTTGGAGCTTACGATCGTCAGCGTCGCACATCGCGAGAGTGCTATTGCACGCGGTGGCAGGATTGTGGAGTTACAAAGCGCCGTTCGATAATTGGGGATGAACTTGGCATTTCTGCTGCATCCCTCGCATACTCCGGACTTTCCTACTGCCTGAAAACTCAAAACAAAGGATGACGGCATTGAACAAGCTGCTGATCAAAAATGCACGCCTGATCAATGAGGGTGTAATTCGCGATGCTGACGTGCTCATATCGGGCGACAGAATCGCAAAGATCGACACCGTGATCTCGGCCCAGAACGGGGTCGACGTCATCGATGCGCGCGACTGTTACCTGATGCCGGGGATGATCGACGACCAGGTACACTTCCGGGAGCCCGGTCTCACGCATAAAGGTGATTTTGCGACAGAGTCAGCGGCTGCCGCTGCGGGCGGGATTACGAGTTTCATGGACATGCCCAACGTCAATCCGCAAACGACGACCCGGCAGGCTCTCGCGGACAAATACCGCATCGCAGAGCAGCGTTGCAGCGCAAACTACGGATTTTATTTGGGTGCAACAAATCGCAACATAGATGAAATTCGCGGTCTGCAGCTCGACGAGGCGTGTGGAATCAAGGTTTTCATGGGTGCGTCCACCGGCGATATGCTTGTGGATGACGCCGACGTACTCGACAGTATCTTCGAGTCCGCGCCGCTAATGATTGTTACTCATTGCGAACATTCGCCGACGATCTGGGAGAACGAGGCGCATGCAAGGGAGCAGTTCGGCGACGACGTGCCGATGTCGGAACACCCACGGATACGCTCGGCCAACGCGTGCCTGACGTCGTCCAGCTTCGCAGTAGAACTTGCTCAGCGGCACGATGCACTGCTGCACATCCTGCACCTGACAACGGCAATCGAGATGGGACTCTTTTCGCCGGCCCATCGTTCAGAGAAGCGGATCACGGCCGAAGTTTGCGTGCATCATTTGTGGTTTGATGAGTCTCGTTATGATGAGCTGGGGACACGTATCAAGTGCAATCCCGCGATCAAGACCGGCGATGATCGCGCGGCTCTGGTAAAGGCGGTGAATGAGGGGCGGATAGACATTATCGCAACCGATCACGCGCCGCATACGCTGGCAGAGAAGAACGACAGCTACTTCAAGGCGCCGGCGGGACTCCCGCTGGTTCAGCACGCTGTACTGACGCTGTTCGATCTCGCCAAGCGCGGAGAGATTAGTTACGAAATGCTGGTCGAGCGTTGCTGCCATGCGCCCGCGGACATATTTGGCGTGAAGGAACGAGGCTACGCACGTGAAGGTTGGTATGCCGATCTCGTAATTGTCGATCCCAGCAGTCCCTATCGCGTCGAGAGCTCGAATGTGCTCAGCAAATGTGCTTGGTCACCTTTTGAAGGGCACCAGTTTTCGGCATCGATCGATACGACGATTATTAACGGGCAGGTCGTTTATCGCGACGGCGCGCTGACCGGGGCCGTCGTTGGGCGACGCCTTGAATTTGGCAGATTACGATAATTGTTTACTTTCCGTTCGATCCCGTTATGCTAGCGGCCAACAGAGGATCAGCCAGCGTGTCGCGTGACGGAAGAAAGCCGGCATGGCATGGAAATGAAACCGACTGATACTTCCAATCCCGATTACTTTCACAAGGTCGTCGACTGCCAGTGGGCCTGTCCGGCCCATACCGACGTACCGGAGTACATCAGGCTCATTGCCCAGGGCCGCTTCAGCGACGCGTACATCGAGAATCGCAAGTCGAACGTATTTCCAGGGATCCTCGGCAGGGTCTGCGATCGGCCGTGCGAGCCGGCCTGCAGGCGCGGGCGTGTTGAAGACCGGCCAGTCGCAATCTGCCGCCTGAAGCGCGTAGCCGCCGATCATCGAGACGATATCACCGGGCGTTTGCCAAAGGCAGCGGCAAAAAGCAACGGCAAGAAAGTTGCGCTGATCGGCGCCGGTTGCGCGTCACTCACGGTTGCAAATGATTTGTGCCCTCTGGGCTATGAGGTCACCATTTTCGAAGCGCTGGCTACGACGGGCGGATTGATGCGTACCAATATTCCGCAGTTCAGGTTGCCACCGAAAGTACTCGACGAGGAAATCGGTTACATCGTCGATATGGGCGTCGATCTCAAGCTCAATCATCGCGTCGACAGCATGCAGGCGCTGCTCGCCGAGGGCTTTGACGCGATTTTCGTAGGCACGGGTGCGCCGCGCGGCAAGAACCTCGAAATACCCGGACGATACGAAAGCGAGAACATACATATCGGCATCGACTGGCTCGAGTCGGTTGCTTTCGATCACGTTGACCGGATTGGCAAGAAAGTACTGATTATCGGCGTGGGTAACACGGCGATGGATTGTTGCCGAACGTCACTGCGCCTCGGCGCCGAAGACGTCAAGGTCATGGCGCGAAAGCCGCGCGGTTTTTTCAAGGCATCCGACTGGGAACTCGAGGATGCCGAGGAAGAAAACGTCGAAATCGTTGTCAATCACTCGCCAAAGGATTTTGTCATCGAGGACGGCAAGCTCGTTGGTATGACGTTCGAACTCATGGAGTACCAGGTTGACGAAAACGGGCGAATCGACCGCGGCACCGTCGCCGGCGAGAAGTTTATTCCCTGCGACGATGTGATTCTGGCGATAGGCCAGGACAATGCCTTTCCATGGATAGAGCGCGATATCGGGATCGAGTTCGATCAGTGGGAGTGCCCAATCGTTGACGAGACGACAATGATGTGCGCGCGCGATGGAGTGTTCTTCGGCGGTGATTCGGCATTCGGCCCAAAAAACATCATCTGGGCCGTCGCCCACGGCCACGAAGCCGCGATTTCGATCCACAAGTATTGCCAGGGCAAAAACCTGACGGATCGACTGCCGCGCGGCGTCAATCTCGCGAGCCAGAAGATGGGCATGCACGAGTGGAGCTACTCGAATGACTATGACCCGGCGACAAGGCGGCTGATGCCACATGTCGATCTCCGGGAGCGATTCAAAAAGCTCGATATCGAAGTCGAGCTGGGTTTCACGGCGGAGCAGGCGGCCAAAGAGGTGGAGCGCTGCCTGAATTGCGATATCCAGACCGTATTCAGCGAGAGTTTGTGTATCGAGTGTGATGCCTGCATCGACATTTGCCCGGTCAATTGCCTGACCATCACGAGTAATGGCCCGGAGGCCGAGCTCAGAACACGACTTTCAGCGCCTGCCGAGAACCTGGAACAGGCTTTGTACGTGTCTGCCGGTTTGCCACAAACGCAACGGGTCATGGTGAAAGATGAGGATCTTTGTGTTCACTGTGGACTCTGTGCCGAGCGATGCCCGACAGGTGCCTGGGATATGCAGAAGTCCACCGTGCTGATGCCGTATGCAGGCGATGACTCCGATGACGATCGCAGCGCGGCCGTGCCACAGCATACTGCCGCCTAGACGGGAATAGACCGTGGCCAGCGTAAACGACGTTGTAATAAAAATAGCAACGGTCAACGGTACCGGGTCGGCAAGTGCGAATGGGCTGCTGATGAAGTCCATTTTCCGCATGGGCATACCTGTTGTCGGCAAGAATTATTTTCCGTCGAATATCCAGGGCCTGCCAACCTGGTACGAAATACGGGTAACGGGGGACGGCTACAAGTCGCGATCGGATCGCGTTGACCTAATGGTCGCCATGAATGCGCAGACTTACGCGGCGGATTTGCAAGAGGTCTCACCGGGCGGCTGGCTTATCTACGATTCCACCTGGCCGCGCCACGCGCTGTTGAATCGAGACGATGTCACGGTTCTCGGTGTTCCGCTTTCCAAAATGTGCAACGAGCACTTCGAGGGTGCTCGCGCTCGCGTACTAATGAAGAACATTGGCTATGTCGGCGCAGTCGCTGCGCTGCTCGAAATCGACCTCGATGTAATCACGAGCCTGCTCGAGGAAACGTTTGCCGACAAAAAGCACCTGATCGAATCCAATATGCGGGCCATCCGGTTTGGTTACGACTACGCCAGTGAGAATTTTGTTTGCCCCTTACCGAGCAAAGTGGCCGCGATGGACGGCACGCAGGGGCATATCGTCATAGACGGCAATACCGCCGCCGGGCTTGGCTGCATGTACGCCGGCGCGACTGTCGGTGCGTGGTATCCGATCACGCCATCGACGTCGTTAATGGACGCCTTCCGGTCCTTCTGCGATAAATACCGGGTGGATCCCAGGACGGGCAAGCGCACTTACTGCATTATCCAGGCAGAAGATGAGCTTGCTGCAATTGGAATGGTACTCGGTGCAAGCTGGAACGGCGCGCGATCATTCACGCCGACCAGCGGTCCCGGCATATCCTTGATGAGCGAGTTCCTGGGCTTCGCGTATTACGCCGAAATCCCGGCTGTCATTTTCAACGTGCAGCGAACGGGACCATCGACGGGCATGCCGACGCGCACGCAGCAGAGCGACATTCTGAGTTGCGCCTATGCGTCCCATGGCGACACCAGGCATGTGCTGTTATTTCCGGCGGATCCGAATGAATGTTTTTATATGGCGCAGTCGGCATTCGATTATGCGGAAAGACTGCAGACGCCAGTGATGGTTCTATCGGATCTCGATGTTGGCATGAATGACTGGATGGTGCCGGAATTCGATTTTGACGATAAAAAGGTACCCGACCGCGGCAAGGTTTTGTCTGCCGCCGAACTCGACGAAATGGAAAAGTTCCATCGCTACCTCGACGTCGACGGCGATGGTATCCCGTATCGCACCTTGCCTGGCACGCATCCAAAAGGGGCGTATTTTACCCGCGGTTCGGGGCATACGAAGTATGGCGGTTATACTGAAGATTCCGGCGCCTACCAGGAAGTCGTCGATCGCCTGCTGGTCAAGTGGGAAACGGCGCGTTCGATCCTCCCTGAACCCGAAATTCGTTACTCGGAATTCAACAAGGCAGCGATTCTTACGATCGGCAGCGGTCACGGGGCCTGCGAAGAGGCCCTGGACAGGCTGAAAAAAGTAAACGTTTCGCTCAACTATTGCCGTGTCCGCGCATTTCCATGTTCCGACGCGGTCAAGGAGTTCATCGGTAAGCATGAGGTAGTCTACGTTGTCGAGCAGAATCGCGACGCGCAGTTCAGGTCACTGCTGATTCTCGACAGTGGAGCCGATCCAGCGAAGCTGGTGTCACTGTTGCATTACAATGGAATGCCGCTGAATGCGGGTTTTGTCGTGGACAAGGTGCGTGAAGAAATTTCAAAAGGGCAGGCCGCTTAAGGCCAATCCAGGAAGTCGAGCATGAGCTATATTGCGAAACCTAAAGTTGCGCACCCGAAAATGCCGCGCAACGAACTCGGGTTGACGGCACGGGATTATGAAGGGGCGGTGTCTACCCTGTGCGCTGGCTGCGGTCACGATTCGGTTACGGCGGCGATAATCCAGGCTGTATTCGAACTTAGTATAGAGCCGCACAAGCTTGCAAAGATGAGCGGCATAGGCTGTTCGTCGAAAACGCCAGCCTACTTCGTCAGCCAGTCGCACGGCTTTAACTCGGTCCACGGGCGCATGCCCTCGGTTACGACGGGGGCCAACGCGGCCAACCGTACGCTGACCTATATAGGCGTGTCAGGGGACGGCGACTCGCTCTCGATCGGCGCAGGTCAGTTCGTGCACGCAATTCGCCGCAACCTGAACATGTGCTACATCATCGAAAACAACGGCGTATACGGCCTGACGAAAGGACAGTTCTCCGCGTCTGCCGATATTGGCAGCAAACCGAAAAAGGGCATGCCCAATCAGCAGGAGCCGATCGATCCGGTCAGCACGGCGCTGTCACTGGGCGCGACCTATATCGCGCGGAGTTTTTCCGGCGACAAGGAACAACTCGTACCGCTGATCCAGGGCGCGCTGCTGCATCCAGGATTTGCTCTGGTCGACGTTATCAGCCCGTGTGTCACATTCAACGATCACGAGGGTTCGACGAAAAGCTACGCGCATACGCGCCAGTTCTACCACCACGTCGTCGATGCCGATTTCATCCCGCCGGCGGAGGAGATCAAGGCGGCGTATGAGGAGGGATCGGCGATGCCGGTCGAACTGCATGACGGCAGCAAGATCGTCCTGCGCAAGGTTGACAAGGACTACGATCCCACCAGTCGCGCCACTTCTTTCAAATACCTCCGCGAGCACTTCAATGCAGGCGAGATAACGACAGGCCTGCTCTACATGGACGAGTCGCGCAAAGAAATGCACGACCTGATGGGTAATACCGACACTCCCCTGTCGGAACTGCCGCTCGATACGCTGCACCCGGGCAAGGAAGAACTCAAGAAGATCCTCAACCGCTACCGTTAGCCGCAGGGGGTAGCTCTGCCGCCGACGCGGCGCACCCGCAGGCCCAGTACTTCATAGTGCGCAAAGGACGAGTACGGCAGCTCCTTCGGGCTGATCCAGGAGCCGGCATCGAGGATCGTGATTGATCCGCTTGATCCGTTTGAGCTCGGCGGGTCGGCCGCTCAGGCTGAATCGACTGGCCGCAGTAACGGTCCGAAACCTCATGCGGCTTCGTGGCAAGGCCACTATCATTAATGGTAGACCGAGGAGATCGGTTTGGCTGACCGGGATCGCAGCTTGCGCGACTGCTAAGAGCAACGCCGTGCTGGTCTTTTGATGGGCGCTCTTAACCGTAATAATAATAAAAAACAATAACTTATAATTCTGCATCCAAACAGCTCGGCAGAAGCATCTACAAGATGAGAACTGCTGCTACAGCAGAAATTGGACAAGAGGAGAAAAGACCGTGGAAGGGATACTCATACCTATCTCACTATTTATTGGAATTACCATCGTGTTATGTATGTCATTCTGGTTCCGTTATCGGATGCGAAGCGACATGCAGCAGACGGTCCGCACCGCGATCGATAAGGGGCAGGAGCTGAGCCCCGAAATTATTGATCGTCTCGGACAACCGAAAGCCAGTAAGGATCGTGATTTGCGACTGGCGCTGATCTGGGTTGCGATAGGCATTGCGCTTACCGTGTTTGGGTTCTCGGTACCCGATGATGAAGCGAATCAGATATTCATGGGCATTGCCGCGTTTCCGTTCAGCCTGGGAGTGGCGTATTTTGTAATTTGGCGATTCGCGGATCGTAAGTCGTAACAGAGAGGGCAGAGATGGATGGCGACGATCAGTATCTCGTTGCGCGAGCCGTGTCCGCGCAGGATACGGCCGCGTTCGGCGAACTGATCCGCCGCCACCAGTCGCAGATACGCAATTTCCTGCGAAAGTTGACTGGCGACATTTCGTTTGCCGACGACCTGGCCCAGGACTGCTTTCTGCACGCCTGGAACAAACTGCAGACCTTCACGGGTCGCGGCTCGTTCGTCGGCTGGCTGCTGAAGATTGCTTACACGACGTTTCTGCAATCAAAGCGCAAGTCGAAGCGTTACAGCGAAGTTCTCGACAGCGCCGGACATGCCGCCGTTATCGAGGGAAGGAGCTACACTAACCCGAAGGACGAAGTTCACGATCTGGGCAAGATGCTTGCAGTTTTAACTGAAGAGGAGCGTGCAATTATGGTGATGTCCTATGCCTGCGGACTCTCCCATCGGGAAATTGGCGAAGCAACAGGACAACCTGTTGGCACGATCAAGTCCATGATTTATCGTGGCAAAGAAAAAATCAGGACCAACTTTGACATCGAAGATCATAAACATGGTTGACAGGGCTAAAGACGCTGAAGACCGTTTGCTCGAATCGATATTTGCAGCAGAGCCAATCGCGGACGATGGCTTCAGCAATCGCATCGTAAGGCGCATACGACGGCAGATATGGATTCGGCGGCTGGCGCTGCCAACGGCAATGCTGGTCGGCGGAGTCATTGCGATCAAACCGGCATTACACCTTGTTACGGCCGGTTCCAGGCTGCTGAGCGCGGTACCGCCGGAGCTGCTTACAACGCCGGCAGGCTGGGTACCGCAGCTGCCGGTGATGTTGCTCGGCGGTGCCCTGCTGGTGATCGGCATGCTCGGCACGCGCATGATCGACTAATAAGCGGCCAGGCAGCGTTTCCGTTGTCACGGGCGAACCGCTCGGTTACATTGCGCCCATGACGCTTCGTGATCAAGTCGAACAACTGCTGCCCGAGTGGGAGCGCTGGTACCCGAGCCTGTTCGACGCAGCCAGCGACCTCGGGTTGATCAAAGCCGAAGTCTGCGATCCCAATTCACTGCTGCTGACGCGCCGGCACTCGAAAGTTCGCCAGCGCGCTGAAGACGCTCATCGTGAGAAGTGGGGCGGTAAAGCACAGGAATAATTCATCGGCCCTCCGGCCGGTTCAACTCGGGGAATACTATGTCACTCGTCGCTCCAAATACCGGCATGTCCATTGATCTGGAGGTGATTCGGCAGCAGTTTCCGGCCCTGTCGGATGCCGATGACGGCATCGCGCGCGTCTACTTCGATAACCCAGCCGGCACGCAGGTGCCGCAGCAGGTTGCAGATCGCATGACGGATTGCCTGCTGCATGCCAATGCAAACATCGGCGGCTACTTCCGGACCTCGGAGCTTGCTACGGCCATTGCCACCGAGGCTCGTCAGGCGATGGCCGACTTCGTCAATGCGCCGTCTCCTGATGAGATCATTTTCGGGCAAAACATGACGAGCATCACGTTTCATGTTGCGCGATCGATAGGCCGGCATCTTAAGGCGGGTGACGAGATTATCGTTACGCACATGGATCACGACGCAAACGTGGAGCCCTGGGTGCTGCTCGCACGCGATCATGACCTGACGATTCGTTGGTTGCCTTTCAATACAGAAAGCTACGAATTCGAACTCGATCAACTGGATAAAATACTCAACGAAAAGACACGGCTGGTCTGCGTTGGCGGCGCGAGTAACCTGACCGGAACGATCAATGACGTCACGGCGATATGTGCCAGGGCTCGCGATGCCGGGGCCTGGACCTATATCGACGCCGTGCAGTCGGCACCACACGTAGCGACCGATGTGCAGGCAATAGGCTGCGACTTCCTTGTGTGTTCGGCCTACAAATTTTTTGGGCCGCATCAGGGGATTCTGTGGGGCCGCACTGAGGTCTTCGAGCATCTCGAACCTTACCGGGTGCGTCCGGCGCCGGCGGAATTGCCCTGGAGCTTCGAGCCCGGCACGCAAAGCCATGAAGGCATGGCAGGGACTAACGCTGCTGTTGACTACTTCGCCTGGGTCGGTGCGACGATGGCCGGCGCTGAATCCACATCGAGCAACAACGGCCTGCCGGTTCGCACGCGAGCAGTGCACGCAGCGTTCGCTAGTCTGTTTGCGCACGAGAAGGACCTGGCGGCGCACCTGATTAACGGGCTGCAGGCGTTACCCGGCATCAAGATTCATGGCGTAACCGCGCCCGACGCCCTGGATCGTCGAGTATCGACCGTTTCGTTCACCCATGACACTCATGCGCCGGCGTCGATTGCCGAAGCCCTTGCGAAGCGCAATATTTTTGTCTGGAATGGTCATAACTATGCGCTCGAGCTGGTGAAAGCACTGGGCATCTTCGAGTCTGGCGGCACGGTTCGGGTTGGAGCCGTGCACTACAATTCGATCAGTGAGATTGATCTCTTGCTGAACGCCCTCGAGGACGTGCTTGGCTGACGTTCCGACCATCGCTCCTACGCTCGGAACAGGGTCATTCGAAACGGGAGCATGGTCCAAAAGAAAAGCCGCTCAAGAGCGGCTTTTCGTGAGATAGGTGTTTGAAAACGGTGGTCAGAGGAAGTTGGAAGGTTGCTCCATCATCCGTAGAAGACCGAAGTGTTTTCGCAGCACCTTAGTTATCTCACTAGACATGGATCACCTCCTTTCAAGTAGTTTGCCCGCGGCAGAGTATGTCGCGAATACTAACGAATTCCAAGCGAAAAGTTGAAAAAGAACAGCGCTATAAATGTGATAACTCATGCGATATGATATTCGGCCATTTCCGCGTAGCCGGTTTGTAAGAGATCTCCCCATTGTGAGCGGCTGCGCCGGAATTCGCGATGCGCGAGGTTGATCATCAGCTAACTGAAGCTTCACCGGTCGCGGCCAGCCCCGTCAGCGGCACCGAGCGTTTCGCGAGTCTCGACACACTGCGAGGCGTTGCGATTCTCGGCATTCTTGTCATGAATATCTACGCGTTTGCAATGCCGTTTGCCGCGTACAGCAACCCTATGGCGATGGGAGGAACGGACTACCGAAATATCGCTATCTGGTTTTTTACGCACATTTTCTTCGATCAGAAGTTTCTAAGTATCTTTGCCATGTTGTTCGGTGCAGGTGTCGTTCTGATTGCCGATCATGCCGAGCAACGCGGCGTCGGGTCCGTTCGACTGCATTACCGTCGCCAGTTAATTCTGCTCGTCCTCGGGGCACTGCACGCCTATTTTCTTTGGGTCGGAGACATTCTTTTTGCCTATGCCGCGGTGGGGATGGTTGTCTATCCATTCCGAAAGCTGATGCCGCGCATGTTGATCATCATCGCCTGCCTTATGTTGCCAATAACATTCGCGGCCATGCATGGCTTCTCTTACGTTATCGAAGATATGCAGGTCAAAGCTGCTGATTACCAGGCGCGTGTTGCCGCAGGCGAAACGCTGGATGAAAAGCAAAAGAAAATCCTCGAACGATGGGATGCGTCGCGCGGCTTTATGGCGCCTGAACCAGAGGATCTGCAGGTCGATATCCAGGCCTACCGAAGCGGATATCCTGAAATCATTCTGTACCGGGCGCCTGTTGTCCTGAGCATGCAACAGGGAATGCTGTTGCTCTTTTCCTGGCGCATTGCCGCGCTGATGTTTATCGGCATGGCGTTGATGAAGCTGGGCATATTGTCGGGCCGGCGACCAGTCAACTTTTACAGAAGATTAACGTTTGCGGCTTATGGCCTGGGTCTGCCGCTTGCGGTTTTCAGCGGATTCAACCTGTTCGTTCATGATTTCGATCCTATTTTTGCGGCGCGGTACGGCATGGCTGCTAACTATTTCGGCAGCATTTTGGTTGCGCTGGGTCACATAGGATCGGTCATGCTAGTTCTCAAGGCCGGCCTCTGGCAGCGGCTCATGGATCGCTTTGCCGCCGTGGGCCGAATGGCCCTGACTAACTATCTGATGCACTCGCTGATTCTGACGACCGTCTTCTATGGCTACGGCCTGGGGTTGTATGCGCAGCTTTCCCGCACTTCGCAAATGGGTCTTGTAATCGTCGTCATTGCCATTCAGTTGCTTCTGAGTCCGTGGTGGCTAGGGCGATACCGCTTCGGGCCGGTCGAGTGGCTGTCGCGCTCGCTGACCTACTGGCGACGGCAGCCGATGCGCCGCGAGATAGTGATCTGACACGATGAAACTCCTGCCAAATGGCGTGTATACTGCAGGCAAAACTGCGCTGCGGCCACCGCATTGCAATAACTAGAACCGAAAGAGAGACGATAATGGCAATCGCAGATCTAAAAAATGTATTGAAAATCTTTGGCGGCGCCGAGGTTGGCGAGGAAGCTCAGCAAGAACTGTTCAAGGAAGTATTGATGATGACCCTGGCCAGGGCGGCGGATGCCGATATCAGCATTCAAGCGGTCGAGGTCGACAGGATCCGTGAGATCATTAAAGAGCATACCGGTGAGGAAGTCAGTTCTGCCGATATTCGGGTTGCGGCCCGTGCCGAGCTATATGCAGAAGCGACGCTGCTTAAATATCTGTCCAGCGTACGCAAGAAAATGGCCAACAAGGACCGTGTCAGTATCGTGCATGCGCTTGCCGACGTGTTTCGAATCGATAAAGCGGTCAGTGTCCTCGAGATCGACTTTTTTAATGGTGTCGCGGAAGCGTTGCAGGTGACTCCGGCGGAAATCGCCGGGCTTGTCGCAGGGAGCGTAGACTGACACCGATCTCCCGGTAGACAACAAAAAGGCCGGAGGCGATGATCGTTAATGCCCCGACGACGGTCCAGCGGTCCGGCACTTCGTCCCAGATCAGGTAGCCGGCGATCGCGGCGCCCACGATGGCCGTGTACTCAAACGGTGCGAGCAGCGCCGGCGGCGCGCGCCGATAACCGCCGATAATTCCGATCCATGCGATGACCGAGCAGGCGCCTGCGAGCAAGAACAGCAGCCAGCCGCTTGCGTCGGGCGCCTGCCAGCCACCGCGGCTCAACATGGAGGCTGAAACAAACATTGGGCCCGTTATGACATAAATAGAAAGCGCGTAAGTACTTTCAGTTGTTGCCAGCTTGCGCGCGGTAATCGCGAGACACGCGTAACAAAACGAGCCAAACAGGGTGGCCAGCGCGGCGACAGAAACCTCACCGGTGCCAGGGCGAAGGATAATCAGAACGCCTGTAAAGCCAACGACAACCGCGACCCATCGACGCCAGCCGACCTGCTCGCCGAGTACCGGAACGGACAGCGCTGTGACCATAAGCGGCGCCGTGAATCCAAGGGTCAGTGCACTGACCAACGGCATCCGCGCGAGCCCATAGAAGAAACCGAACATGGCTCCGGTCGCGAACAGAGTCCGCAGAAAATGTGCTGGCCACTTCCGCGTCAGCAGGCTTTTTACCCCGCCGAATTGGCGCGCGAGAAGAAGAAATATTGTCAGGCCGATCGCGCTACGAAGGAATACGAACTGTTCCAACGGGTAGTTTGCCAGCAAAGCCTTGGCGCAAAGATCGAGACCCAGTCCACCGGCAACGCCGAGTAGCAGAAAGGCTACGGCAGAAGTGGTCGAATCCTGGGCGGAGGGAAGACTCATTTGTGGGAAGCCGGGCGATGAAACAGAACGAGAGCTGAACATCATCTCACGCCCGTATCGACGAGCCTATAGATTCAGCTTCGATTCAGTGACGCAACCGCTTAATGGGTGTCAACGTACACGAATCGAGGCCAATGACATGGCGACCAGAAAAAGTCCCGCGATATATGCAAAGTTGCTCGTGCTGATGCTGGCGGCCAACGGAATGCTCAACGTGGCGGCACAGGCCCAAGATAATGCAGGCGAGAATATTGGGCGATTGTCGACAACGACGCAGTTTCCACGGCAACAGCGCGACCGTGGTGAAAGCGGAACCGTCGTCGAGAATGAGTTTGAACCGCTCGAAACGAAAGGCTCGCGGGTTACAGGCAAGCAATCGGGGACCACAAAAACCGGCGCTGCAGCGGCCCAGTCAACAAGTTCAGAATTCTGGTTTTATGCGGCGGACGTGGTCCTGTTCAATGATCACGATGTTGATGGCTATTTTAGTGGAATCGACCTGCTTTTCGACGCGGACACGTATTTCAGCCGCGCTGAGGTATATGCGGTTGTCTACCTGAGTCTCGAAGGTGGGCCATGGAACGAATTGGCCGCTACCGACGACTTCAGTATTTTCGGTGCTTCGGCAGACGATGAGTACGTCATTGTGACGGAGCTGGTTTCAGGCTACCCAAGCGGCAGTTACGATTTGTTGATAGAGCTGTTCGACGCCCGTGACGATACTTTCTTGGCCAGCTTTGGTCCGGAAGACACTTCGGACCTCGCATTTCTGAGCCTCGAGGACGCAGAGCGCGACGCGCCCCAGGGTACGGCGATTATTATCAGGGAGCAGGGTGGCGGTGCGCTGGGTTGGCCGATGCTTCTGCTGCTGTTCTTGTCAAGGCGAGCCTCTTTGAGACATTGGCCTGGATCATCAGCAGGCACGGGGTCAACAGCAGCGTCAGTACGGTTGCAAACGCAAGACCACCGGCGACCGATGAGGCAAGCTGCATCCACCATTGTGAACTCGGCGCGCCAACCAGGATTTCGCGTGAGATCAGATTGATATTAACGCCCAGCACCATCGGCATCAGGCCGACGATTGTCGTCACTGTTGTTAGCAATACAGGGCGCAGGCGAATCGCACAGGTTCGGAGGATTGCGTCGGTCTCCGCAGTGCCGCGGGAGCGAAGAACATTATAGGTGTCGATCAGTACGATGTTGTTATTGACCACGATGCCTGCGAGCGTAATGACGCCCACGCTGCTCATAATCACGCCGAATGGCATGCCCATCACGAGATGTCCAAGAAGGACGCCACCGGTAGAAAAGAGTACTGCCGTAAGAATCAGAAACGCCTGGTAGATGTTATTGAACTGTGTAACCAGAATGATGGCCATGATGGCAAGCGCCGCCAACATCGCGTTGCCGAGGAATTTTTCGTCCTCTTCCTGATCCTCGATCGTGCCGCGAAACTCTGCGCTCACACTCGAGTGGAGTCCGGCTGCCGGAAGCAGTGAACGCAGTTCGGCAATCACCTCCGGTGCCAGGTATCCCTGTGCAACGTCAGCTTGCAGTGTCATTGTACGGCGCATATCGGTTCGAGTAATTGTGCTGACCTTCTGCGCAGGCACGCGCTCGACGAAGGTGCTGATGGGCACTAGGCCGTCCGGCGTAGGAATGCGAAGCTCATCGATTTGCGACAAGCTGCGTTTGTCTGCCGGATAACGAACCCGGATGTCAATCTCGTCGTCGCTGTCATCGGGCCGGTATTCGCCGATCTTAATGCCGTTGGTCACGAGCTGCACCATGGCGCCGACTAGCGTGATGTCGGCCCCAAACCGCGCAGCCTCCGCCCGATCAACCTTGATTTGCCACTCAATGCCCGGGAGAGGCCGGCTGTCTTCGATATTTGTGACGGCTTCGTGCTGTTCGAGCAGAGCCCGCACCTTTGCAATGGATTCAACGACCAAATCGCCATCGCGTGCCGAAAACTCGATGAAGATCGGCTTGCCTTGCGGAGGGCCGGCATCGGGCTTGCGCGTTTCGATCGTGATGCCGGCCAGGTCAGCTGTCCTGGCACGAATGTCGGCCAGTATCTGATTGGCCGTCCTGCGCAGATCCCAGTCGATGAAGTTAAGCGTGATTGAACCGATCCGATCCTCAGAGCCCTTTGCGCCGCCTGTCTTGGCGTACATGTACTCAATTTCGGGCATGTTCGCTATGCGTTCCTCGACCTGACGGACCAGGAAATCTTTCTCATCGGTCGAGAGGTCGCCGCGTGCCCGAATATCGACCATCGCAAACGGCGGCTCAATTTCCGGAAAGTATTCGACGCCGCGACCAAGCACGAAGAAGCCTGTATAGATAACCATAAGCAGCCCCGAGACGGCTGCAACACTGCGCCACGGATGCCGCAGAGACTTCCGCAGAAATCGGATATAGCGGCCCGTTAGCCCGGTGATCGTGTCGAGGTCGCCCGTTTCCGCAGCTGCGAGCTGCCGGCGTTCCTCGGCGCTGACTGCCCCGGACCGACCAAACAGTGAACCCAGGGTCGGCACGATCAGCAGCGCCATGAGCAATGATGCAGCCAGCACTGCGATCAGCGTAATCGGTAGAAATTTCATGAATTCGCCGGACATTCCCGGCCAGAAGGCAAGCGGTACGAATGCCGCGAGCGTGGTACACGTCGACGCGATGATCGGTGAAGACATGCGAATGGCGGCACGCGAATACGCGGTACGCCGTGAGTCGCCTTCCGCAAGGCGCCTGTCCGCCATTTCGGTAACAACAATGGCACCGTCCACGAGCAGGCCAACAGCCATGATCAGCGCAAACAGCACCATCATGTTGATCGTCATGCCAAACGCGCCAATGAGCAGAATACCGAGCAGAAAGCTGCCCGGAATCGCCACTCCAACGAGCAGTGCAGAGCGCATCCCGAGGATTCCGATTATCACAATGAACACGAGCAGTACCGCGGCCAACACGCTGTTCTGAAGCTCCGTCAGCAGCTCGTTGACTTCTTCCGACTTGTCACGCGATGCACTGATTTCGATTTCGTCAGGCCAGTAGCGCCTCTCCTCCTCGATGATGGCCATCACCTGCTCAATCGCTTCAATCAGGTTGGCGCCGCCACGCTGGACGACCTCGATCGCGAGCGCGGGCTTTCCGTTCAAGCGGGCATAGCTCTCGGCATCCTTGTAGGTGCGCCGCACTTCTGCAATGTCCTTGAAGTGCACGATTCTGTCGCCGACCGCCTTGATGGGCAGATCGAGTACATCCTGCGGCGACTCGAATACGCCGGGAACCTTGACTGGAAAGCGTCCCTCGGTTGATTGCAGCGCGCCGGCGGCTACTAGCTTGTTGTTATTCGCGACAAACTGGATGATTTGCGCCTGGTCGAGTCCGTAACTTTCCATTGCCAGCGGATCAACAATTACCTCCATCAGTTCTTCGCGTTTGCCGACAAGATTGACCTCGAGTACGCCGCTGACTCCTTCGAACTTCTCCTTGAGGTTTTCGGCAATACGGGTCAACGACCGTTCCGGAACGTTGCCCGCAAGGTTCAGAACCAGCATCGGATCTTCCTGGGTCAGCTTGGCTTCAGAGATCGTCGGGTCGTCTGTTTCGCTCGGCAGTTCCGCCGCCGCGTTGTCGACGCGTTCCCTGATGTCCTGCAAAGCGCGGTCCGTATTAATGCCAGCCTCGAACTCGACTATCACACTGGCACCGCCTTCATAGGCTTCGGCGACCATCTCCTTGATACCCTCGACGGTGCGAATCTCCTGTTCCATCGGGCGTACCAAGAGTCGCTCCGCGTCCTCCGGGGAAATCCCGTCATGCGTCATCTGAACGTAGATGACCGGAATTTCGATATCGGGCTCCGCCTCTTTCGGGATGGTTATGTAGGTGTATATCCCGGCGACGACAATCGTGATCAACCCGAGGATGACCGTACGGTAACGGGACATTGCGACGTCGATAAGCTGCATCGCTAGTCGGCCTGGTCGTCTGCCTTGATTGCCACGGCTGTGTCTATGTCGCTTTCGGGGACGGTTTGCACCATCGTCCCGCTGGTCACGAAACCCTGGCCGACCGTTATGATCGTTGCCGTCTCGGGCAGGCCCGCAAGCCAAACGCCATCGTGCGACGACAACGCGATATCCGCGACCACGAATTCAACTTCGCCAGCTTCATTGATAATTTTGACGCCCACGTTGCCAGCGTCATCGAGCGTCAACAGTGACGGCGAGACGTGGTGCGCGTAGATGGTCTCGGCAGGAATAAACAATTCGGCCGTACCGCCTGCGCGCAGCGAACCATCGTGGTTATCAACCTCGAGTTCTACGAGGAAGGTTCGTGTCGCCTCGTCCGCAACAGGCGCAACAAAGCGAATTCTGCCGTGTACGCGTTCGCCCGTCGCGAGTCTCGCTTCGGCGGGCTCCCCGACGTTGACGAATCCTGCATCAAACTCGGATACATTCGCGGACACGATCATCGTTCTGTTATCGACGAACGTGGCTACGGGATCACCAAGCTTCAAGAAGTCGCCGACTTCGACGATGCGTGACTGCAGTGCGCCATCGAATGGAGCACGAATCGTCATGTATTCGAGGTCAAGCTGCGCGCGCTTCAGCTCCGTCCTGGCGGCTTCGAGCAGAGCAATGCCTTCCTGTAACTGCGCTTCCGAAACGTAGCTTTCGGCTTTTAACCGGACCCGCCCTTCGTATTCGACTTGGCGCTGCTTTACCATGGCTTGCGCCTGGGCCAGCCTCGCGCGGCGGTCTCTTTCATCCAGCTGCACAATGACTTCGCCGGCCGATACGTTGGCGCCACGTTCGGCACCGATCTTGACGGCGCGACCGTCTGTTTCGACCGAAAGCTCGACGATACGCGCAGGCGCCGTCTTGCCGTTGACGGCTATCGTGCGGGTGATCTTTTCAGCAGCCTGCGTGCGGACCCTGACTCTGCTTTGCGGCGCTGTGACGGTCGTCGCAAGTCCGCCGTCCGGCGCAGACCCCGGCATGTCGTCGTTGCTTTCGAATTGACCGGATACCAGCCACAGCGTTATCAGCACGGCTATTCCGGCAGAATAAAGCCATGAGCGGTACCTTTTGAGTCTGTCCAATTTCATCTCTAGTCGACCTGTGATGGGTAGATGCCGTCAACGGACGGAGTATCAATTCAAGCCGTTGCGTTTTGTTTGGGTGTTTCCTGTGCCTCGAACAACATGTGCCCATGTTCCTCGATGTAGCCCCGCATCGCGTTCATGTAGGCTCGCCCAAGGCCGACCGTGAACACCATGCCGCCCGACGACTCGTTCATGCATGAGGCCTCGAAATCATCGAAGAGTTGCATGTAACGCTCGATTTCGGCGATCCGATTATGGAGAACCGTCTGGATTTGCTCGGCCGTCATGAGGTGGGCAAAGCACATCGTGGCCAGGAACTCGGAGCGTACCTTGTGGCTGGGATTCGGATTGTCCAGCTCCTCGAGCAGTCTTTGCCGCCCCTGCTCCGTGATTCGATAGACCTTTCGATCAGGCTTTCCTGCCTGGGCGATCTCCCTGCACTGAACGAATCCTTGCTCGGCAAGCGAAGCCAGTGCCGGGTAAATCGAGCCGTAGCCAGCGGCAAAGAAATGGCCAAAAGACGATTCGAAGTTCTTTTTGAGGTCATAGCCTGAAGCCTCGCCATCGGTCAGCATGCCCAGGCAAACTGTCTTTACATCCATCGGGATCCACCATGCGGCCAAGGCCGTTCATATATCGGATTGATGTATAGTATCAATCTGATATATAAAGTCCAGACGAAATTTGTAAGCAATTGTTTCAATGCGGAAAAATGCAATCAAAACAGTCGCCTGATCAAGCGAGTCAACGATTGTGCAGGACCTGCTGGCAGCAGGAACACGGCCCGATGCGCTGGCTCGGAAGGTGCGGAAGACCCCGGGTGACCAGTGACTTGTTTGTGGGCGTTGACTGACGCAAGCTAGCGTGATGAGCAGTGCCGTCAAAACAGTGGCGAGCGGGGCCAGGCTCGCGGCCTCCCGTATCGGAGCCATAGTTCGCGAGACGCCCCTGGTGCATTCACCAGCACTGAGTGAAATGACGGGTGGCGAGGTCTATCTGAAGCTGGAGAACCTGCAGCACACCGGATCGTTCAAGCTGCGCGGGGCGACTAATCGCCTGCTGACCCTGTCTCAAGACGAGCGGGCCCGGGGGTGCGTTGCGGCATCGAGTGGCAATCACGGAGCCGCCGTTGCCTATGCGATGCAAAAACTCGACGTTAACGGCGTCATATTTGTCCCGGAACAGACCTCCGTGGCAAAAGTCGAGGCGATTCGTGGCTATGGCGGCAACGTGCGTTTTTACGGCACCGATGGCCTCGATACTGAACAACATGCGCGTGAGTATGCGGAACAGCATGACATGGTTTATCTCTCGCCCTACAACGATCCGGAAGTCATTATCGGGCAGGCGACCTGCGGCGCGGAGATCATTGACCAGCTCGCGGAACTCGATGCCGTGTTTGTTGCTGTCGGCGGCGGCGGCCTTATCAGCGGCATCGGCAGCGTTCTGAAGCAGCATGATCCCGATATCGACGTTTTCGGCTGTCAACCGGAGGCTTCTGCCGTCATGGCGAAGTCCATCGACGCGGGCCGCATTCTCGACCTGAGCAGCGATCCGACGCTGTCAGATGGCACGGCGGGCGGCATCGAGCCCGATGCGATTACTTTCGCTCTCTGCGCCGAGCTCGTGGATGATTTCATCCTGGTCAGTGAGGATGAGATCGCTGCGGCAATGCGGCGCTTCATGGCGGATCACGAGTACGTCGTCGAAGGTGCAGCCGGTGTCGCCGTCGCAGCCGCCCTGGCCCGCCGTGATCTCGTCTCGGGGAGGAAGGTCGTGATCGTAATTTGTGGCGGCAACGTCAGTCAGGCGACGCTCGACTCGATTTCAGGAACCGCGAAAACCCAGGGCGCTCAAATAAGTGGTGAGATTCAACCCGGGTGATTCGATGAGACGTCAGTTGCTGCTCGGCCTGGTATTTCTGTCGCTGCCTGCGTTGGCGTCAGCGACGAGTGTGTTCGTCAACGTCAATGTCGTGCCCATGACCTCGGAGCGCATTGACAGGAACCAGACCGTCGTTGTGACAGATGGCATGGTTGCGAGCATCGGTGATGTCGAAAGCATTCCTATTCCGGAAGGTGCGCTAGTGGTCGATGGCACCGACCGGTACCTGATTCCGGGCCTTGCCGAAATGCACGCACATGTTCCCCCCGGCAATTCGCAGGATCTCGACAGGGTGCTGACATTGTTCGCTGCAAACGGGGTCACCACGATTCGCGGTATGCTCGGTCACGTATCGCATCTGGCACTTCGGCAAAAGCTTCTCGCTGGCGAGATTTTCGGCCCGCGACTGATTACATCCGGGCCCTCGCTCAATGGCAACTCGGTCAGCGGCGCAGAGGATGGCGCGCGCCAGGTCCGCGCACAGCGCGCTGCAGGTTATGACTTCATCAAGATTCACCCCGGACTGACGTCATCCGAATTTTCTGCAATAGCGAAAACAGCGAACGAGCTCGGTATCCCCTTTGCGGGTCACGTGCCCGCAGCCGTCGGTGTCGACGGTGCAATGGCTGCGGGCATTGCAACGATCGATCACCTCGATGGCTATTTCGCCGCACTGATGCCCTCCGACAACGACCCGTCTGGCGGCTACGGCGGCTTTTTCGACATCCTGCTCGCCGACAAGCTCGATACGGACCGGATTAGCGAGCTGGCGTCGCGCACCGCGGCGGCGCGAACCTGGAACGTGCCAACAGAATCGGTCGTCGAGCATCGCATCTCGGACGTGACGACCGCCGATCTCCGCAGTCGCCCGGAGATGCGCTATATGCCGCGCGCGACCGTTGCACAGTGGACGCGCGCAAAAGAGCGCCAGGAAAGCGAGCGTGGTTTCAATGCCGACATTGCGGCCCGCGCCATACAGATTCGACGTAGTTTGATTTCGGCCTTGCACGAGGAAGGAGCGGGGCTTCTTCTGGGCTCCGATGCGCCCCAGGTATTCAATGTACCGGGTTTTTCGATACACCGAGAACTTGCGTTCCTCGTCGCCGCCGGGCTGACGCCGTATCAGGCATTGCGGACCGGAACGACCGCCGTCGCGGAGTTTTTCGGCAGCGATACTGGCACCGTTGCCGTCGGCCGCGAAGCGGACCTCGTCTTGCTCGACGCAAATCCCCTGGAGGAGATAGGCAATTCCCGCAGAATCCACGGGGTCATGCTGCGCGGTGTCTGGCATTCGCATAATGATCTGGAGCAACGTCTATCTGTGTTCATCGAGCGCGACGACTGATCCGCAGCCCGTTGTGATTGTGCCGGCGCCGGCGCGGTCCGCCGATCAAAAATCAAGTCTTCCAGGCCGTGCGCGGGCATTTCTGCGCGGTTTCCGCGCGTACTGCTAGAATAAAAAGAAGCGGGTGCCAGCGGCCGCCGGCGCGGCGCCCCGAAAATAACAACTCGCGACAAGCGAATAAGGGGTGGCAGCATGAAACTCGTACAACATTTGCTCGATAAAAAAGGTCGCCAGATCTTCTCGGTGGGGCCGGATGATTCCGTACTGGAAGCGATAAAGATAATGGCCGAAAAAGGCATCGGATCGCTGGTCGTCCTGCAGGATGAGACCCTGCTGGGCATATTGTCCGAGCGCGACTATGCGAGAAAAGTGATCATCAAAGGCCGGTCCTCCGAGACCACCCGGGTTTCGGAGATCATGACTGAAGATGTGCTGACAACGTCTAGCGGGCAGACCGTTAACCAGTGCATGAACCTTATGACCGAGAAGAAAATTCGTCACCTCCCGGTCGTTGAAGACGGAGTTGTGGTCGGTATGATATCGATTGGTGATCTTGTCGAAGCAATTATTTCCGATCAGCAGGAAGAGATCGAACAACTGGAGCAATATATCAGTGGCCACTAAACCTGAATACGACCAAGAAATCCTTAACCTGTTCGACGGCTACGTGCATGGCACGCTGACCCGACGGCAATTTATCGATCGCGCCGCAGCCTTTACGGCGGCCGGTGCGACAGCGGCATCGGTACTGGCCAGTCTCAGCCCCGATTACGCGCTGGCGCAGCAGGTGGCGCCGAACGACGAGTCGATCTCTACCAGTTACCAGGAGTATGCGTCGCCGAAGGGTGCGGGCGTCATGCGTGGTTACCTGGCGCGTCCGGCCGGCGCGGAGCAAAAGCTCCCCGGAGTGGTTGTCATCCATGAGAACCGGGGTCTCAACCCCTATATCGAAGACGTGGCGCGCCGGCTGGCTGTAGCCGGCTTCATGGCGTTCGCGCCCGACGCTCTGACGCCGCTCGGCGGATACCCGGGGAACGATGACGATGGCCGGACAATGCAGCGTGAGCGCGACGGCGATGAAATGACGGAGGACTTCATCGCAGCCGCCGAGTTCCTGCAGTCGCATCCTGATTGCACGGGCAAGGTTGGCGCTGTGGGCTTTTGCTTCGGCGGCGGCATGGTGATGCAGCTAGCGCTTCGTATTCCGAGCCTCGCGGCCGCGGTGCCATTTTATGGGCGGCATCCGGCGCCAGAAGCCGCTGCGAGTATCCAGTGCCCCCTGATGCTGCATCATGCGGGGCTCGATGACCGGGTCAATGCCAGCTGGCCGGCCTTCGAAAAAGGTCTGCAGGACGCTGGTCGTGACTACACCAACTTTATGTATGCTGATGTCAATCATGGTTTCCACAACGATACGACGCCTCGATATGATCAAGCGGCGGCGGAACTCGCATGGCAGCGCACTATCGACCATTTCTCACGACACTTGACGTCTGACGGCTAGGCGAGACTCTCCGGAGCCGAACGAGGCATCCATGCGACAAACAACGGGCTGGCGGCGATACCAAATGCTTCTGGCCATCTTTTGTGTTTCGAGTGTCAGCATCGCAACGCAAGCGCAGGAAGCGAAAACTGTCGTCGGTCCCGTGAATCCTGAACTCCATGACGGAGCCGAGGCGCTATTGGCTGGCGACGCCGAAGCCGGCGTTCGCCTGACTCTGATCGGGCTGAAGCAGGCGAACTCCGCGCGGGAACGGTATACCGCCTGGTCGAACCTGTGTGCCGGTTACGTCATGCTCGAGCAGCTCGACACCGCGCTGGACTACTGCAACCGGGTCATCGAAGCGACAGATGGCCATTGGCGCGCATACAGCAACCGCGCCCTGGTCTACGTCAAGTTAAAGCGCTATGACGAGGCCGAGCAGGATCTGCAGAAAGGCGAAGCGCTCAGTCCGGGCGCGCGCACATTGAAGGCGGTTCGGGCGATGTTGCGCGATGCGGTCGAGCCCGTGGCGCCGAGTATCGTGATCGATGACAGGCGCCAGCCTCCGGGACCGGGGGATGATGACTAGGCGTTGGGCATGGCTGGCCATGGTGGCCTGGTTCACCGGCGTATCAGCGAATGAGGAAACTCAGGTCACGCACCTGACGGACGATGCAGGCGATCGGCAACCGCTGCAAACAATGATTCCAGTCTACCCGGAGCGGGCGCGGCGCGACCGCCTCGAGGGAGATGTAGAGGTCTGTTTCAGTGTCGATCGCGAAGGAAGGACTTCGCGGGTACGGGTACGCAACAGTACGCACCGCATTTTTGAGAAGCCGTCGATACTGGCGGTGCGAGCCTCGACGTACAGGCCGCTCCCCGATGACAAGACGCTGCCGGGGATCAAGACCTGCCGGACGTTTCGATTCCGCCTGACGCCGGTTGCGATCGAAAACCCGACCCCGGTGCGCTAGGCAGCAAGCCCGGCGCTCAGCTTTGCCGCCCGCAGGGTGTTAGCCATCAACATGACAATAGTCATCGGGCCGACGCCGCCGGGCACCGGTGTGATGGCGGCGGCGACGTCGCTGGCCGAGGCGTAATCGACGTCTCCTGTCAGGCGCGATGTCGTCTCGCCGTCAACCGTCGTCTCGACCCGATTGATACCGACGTCGATGACAATCGCTCCGGGCTTGATCCAGTCCCCGGTGACCATGTTAGCTCTGCCGACGGCTGCCACGACAATATCGGCCTGGCGAACAACGGCCGGCAGATCCCGCGTTCGGCTGTGGGTCACGGTTACCGTCGCATTGCTCTTCAGCAGCAGGCTGGCCATCGGTTTGCCGACGATGTTGGACCGACCGATGACGACGGCATTCAGCCCGGACAAATCGGTGCCCAGGTAATCTTCGATCATCAACATGCAGCCTGCCGGCGTGCACGGCACAAAAGCATCGGCCGTATTGCCCGACGTCAGCTTGCCGATATTGATGAAGTGGAAGCCATCGACATCCTTTTGCGGTGTTACGGCCTGCGTGACGGCCTGTTCGTCGAGGTGTTCCGGCAACGGCAGCTGCACAAGTATCCCGTGGATCCCGTCATCTTCGTTGAGCTCCCCTATTAGCTGTAGTACCGCTTCCTGTGACGTGTCGGCGGCCAGCGAGTGCTGCACCGAATGGAAACCGCAGGCCTCGGCCGTTCGTTTCTTGTTGCGGACGTATACCTGGCTCGCCGGATCCTCGCCGACGATAACCACGGCCAGACCGGGTTTGATGCCGTGCTCGCTTAGCAGGACAGCCGTGTCTGCAGTAATTTCTTCAGACAGTTGTGCGGCCTTTGCTTTGCCGTCGATGCGTTGCGCTGTGGACATTTCTACCTCGTGGCTTGTTGACATTCGGGTCCGCCGACCGGGGCCGCATGGTACCGTTGTGATCGATATACGTAAACCAGCAAATCAGCCGCGGCGCCGGGTCAACGCGTAGAACACCGTGGCAGGGGCCAGCGATGCGAACAGGTGTTTGAGCGTGTGGCCACTCAACAACCGACCGGCGGAGAATACGGCTTCGTCAAAATACTCGAAGACTTTTGCGGCGGCATAAAACCCGATCACGAGCCAGAAGGTACTACGTGAGCCGATCATGGGCAGCCGCGTTAGGAGAATAACCGGCACCAACAGCATGGGCAGGAACTGCACAACTGCGTACAGACGCAGGTCTCCGTGGCCGGCGGCCTCGGTCACCGCCCAGTAGCCGACTGAGAACAGGCCCAGGCCGATGAGCGGCGCCAGGATAAGGCGAGCAAGACGTACGGAGACAAATTCGCCAATGATGATGGTGAACAGCCCGGCGAAGCCTACGGTCATGGGAACGCGGTCCCAGACCAGCGATGCGTTATTGGGGTCGAGATGATAATACGCCGAGCCGAAAGCGGTGCCGAGAACCCCGGCAAAGAAGACCACATAGGCTGCCTGCAGCCGCGGCAAGCACACTTCTTGTGCGTACCGGCGGACGTAGTTCAGGCCAAGGGCACCGAAAACCAGGAACGGAATGTTTGAAACCGCATTAGAGAAGTTCGGCACGCCAAGCAGCCGGCGGTCGTCTGCAAATTCGTGGTAAGCAAGGTCCTGTGGTACCGGTGCGGTGATAAGAAAACCAAAGAGCAGCAGCGTCGCTGCGACCGCAAGGAAAGCGATAAAACGAATTGACGGGCTGCTGGCAGCGAGCGCGATTTTCCGGTCGACCGGCAGCTGTCAGACGCCCATTTTGGCGAGAATATCGGCGAGTTCCCGAGCGATGCGCTCAGCGACCGGATGGTTGGCAGCAAAACGGGACTCGAGTTCCTTGGCGCGATCGAGCGTCGACGCGGTGACATCGCCGGTCACGCGTTCGATGTCTTCATTCAACTCCCGCAGCAATTCGCGCGTCTCCGGATCAAAATCGGACGCCGTATGGAGTTCCCGGTCAAGTTCCGCCAATAGCTCACGTATGCGTTCGCCGCTCATAGGTATGCCTCTTTAGTGCCGTTCACGAAGTTACTCCAAGGCGGGATTGGCGGCAAGCGATGGATCGGTATGACGCCGGGCCATGCGATGGCGTAAACTGAAGACAATAGCACGCTCGTCAGGGAGTCTGAATGTCTCACAATCGTCATTACGATACGGTAGCGTTCGACGTCCGCGATAACACGACAATGTTGTTTTTCGCGCGCACGACGCCGGAAGGCGACATCGATGACTATTTGCTGTTGATGCGCACAATCGAAGACGATTTCGACGAATCGATGTACATCGAAATCAATGAACATCAGTTCGGCGGGCACAATCTGATTCGCGAAGCATCGTTAATGGGCAACACATTGACGCTCAAGCTGCATGAGCCGGCAAAAGAACTTGGCGGTGCGGCCGAGATAGTTTTGACGTTCGCGGACACACCTGAAAATGGCTCGAGTATCGAACGCGGTGCATTCCGCGTCCTCGGGGACACGTTGACGGGCGGTAATGCCTGATCGCTTCGATTAGCCGTCAGAATGGGCGATCGCGTCTACAGCCTCTATGTCATCCGCTGTTCCGATAACAGCTTGTACACGGGGATCGCCCTCGATGTCGGCCGGCGGCTCCGCGAGCATCAGTCCGGCAGGCGTGGGGCCAAATACTTGCGCGGCAAAGGGCCGCTCCGCCTCGTTTTCGAGCAGCCGATCGGGGAGCGGAGCTTTGCCTCCCGACTGGAGTACCGCGTCAAGCGTCTCGACAGGGCAGGGAAAGAAGCGCTTGTATCCGGCAGCCTGCCGCTGGCTCAACTGATGACCGACCGCGATCGTGAGTCGATTCAGGCCTCAGGGGCGTCGTGAGCATAGAGCACGATCGGCGTGCCGAACTCCGGCAGCTCAATCCGCGTGTCGGTGTCCCAGGTTTCCCTGATTTCCTCGAGCGCCCGGGCCGTGTCCAAAAAGTTATCGAGTATTCGCGGAAACAATTCGATCGTTCCGAAAGGGCGGGTGTAGTCATCGAAGTGAATCGGAAAGACGCGGCTAGCACCAGTTGACGTCACCAGGCGTCGCCAATAATTCTCAGTGTAGTCGCGCCCGATACGATCAAGTCCGAATGTGCCGAGCATGACGACGTCGACCGGCATATTGCTGAAGTCACCCTCGACATAGCCCGCGCTGGCTTGTACCAGCGTGGTGCCCTGGGGGTGCGAGACCAGGACCGAGTAACTGCCTCCCTCCTTCCAGGCGCTTACCGGAGCGGGCGTCTGCAGCGGCTCATTGAGCGAGCCGGCATAAGGCGTTGAACCGCCCCATCCTATCGGCGCATGTAACGACTCGAACATGCTCACCGTAAATTCGCCGAACGAATATTGTGCGCCGTTCGCGACGACAACGATCTGGTCTTCGGGTACGCCGGCGCCACGCGCGATCTGCGCACTCGTTTCCGAACCCAGGATTGATGCGCTGCTGCGGTTGGCGATGGCGCCAATGTCCATCGCATGATCAAAATGGGAATGAGCAGGAATGATGGCCGCAAGCCGACGCAGTTGAAACTTGTCCAACACATAATTGATCTGTGATGCGTCACTATCAACGGGGATTCCGAAAACGATGTCTGCAAGTGAGGGCCGGGAGAAAAATCCGTCGATCAGGATTTGTGTGTTGCCATCATCAAACAGCAGGGTTGATACGCCGAACCACGTGACCGTAACGGCCCCCGAGGTCGTTTCCGATTCTGCCTGTGGTATCCAGCCAACCGCATCAAGTGAGGGACGGTCATAAAGTAGCCACGCAATCATGGCAGCGGCAATAACAAGGAAAGCGGCGACAGCGATAACGGCACGCCGGAGCCAGTTTCGCAGCACAGTTAGGATGCGCAAGGACATTGGCCAACAATACCACCAAGCTTGGCGTGCGAGGAGTAGTCCCGCGCGGATCCGCAGGCAGTAAACGACCGGCGCGAGCACGAAAGTCGAAGCTACTTTCGACGGACGACAGCCAGGTGTATCCCGTTACTGCCCCGCGGCGATACGCGCCAGGTGGCCGGTCATCGGGGCAAGATAATTGCCCATCGCGTATCCAAGCAGGGCCATGAGTATCGAAGCCGGGACGAGGCTGGAGCGATGGTGCGCCGCGACGATTGGCGCAGAGGCGGCCGCACCGATGTTCGCTGCAGAAGCGATGGCGACGGTGTGCACGTCTACGCGGAAGAGCCATGCGCCGGCGAGGCAGAAAAGCCCATGGATGAAGATCCAGATGAAGGCACCGAGCACGAACATGGGTGCTTCAGCCAGGCCGGCAACGGATGCCCTGGCACCCATGCCCGCGACAAACACATATATCAGTGCCGTGCCCAGCGCGGTCGTGTTAGGTAAACGGGAAACCGGCGACGCCGAGAGTACCAGCGCGATCGTGGTCACCAGCAGAATGCGGACGGTCGTTACCGAGAATACGGCCCCGAGTTCCGGAGCGGAAGAGGCGATCCAGCCGGCGACTCCGGGAGCTGCAGTCGTGCCGGCCCAGGTGACACCGATGGCGACAGCGAAAATGAACAGGTAGTGAGGCATCGTTGGTGGAAAATCTTCTTCATCGTGCAATTCAGCCGCGGCATCCATCGAAGCCAACCGATCATCGGGCACTCGAGCCCAGCGATTGAAGCGACCGGCGAAGTCGCGCGACATCAGCAGCAGGGGTAGCCAGACGATGTAAACCACGTTGTCCGCAATGACCGCCAGGCCGAACTGTTCCTCCGAGGTACCGAGCATCTCGGCGGTTGCGGCCATATTCGCCGTGCCTCCTATCCAGCTGCCAGCGAGCGCCCCGTATCCTTTCCATGCGTCTTCCGACAATGAGCCGTGGACGATCACATAGGCGACAACGGCGCCAACCATGACGCCCGCCGTTCCCATCAGCATGACAAGTACGCCTTTCCCCATGACCCTGACAACGGCAGGTACGTTGACCTTGATCAGCATCAGGACAATGAATGCAGGCAAAGCGAACGCGCTCAATCCCGAGTACACGGGTGAACTGCTTGGAATGATGTCCAGGTTATTGAGAAATACCGGCGTTGCGTAAATGAAGAGCAGGGGCGGGACGTACTGGAACAGCCTGGCTTTTGATGTTTGCTCAAGCAGGAAGAAGAATGCCGCCACAAAAATCAGGACAGCCAATACACCCAAGGGTGACGATATCAGCGTGGTGGAATTTTGCATCTGCGCGACAACGGTAGCGAACTACCGGACGAGTATAAAGCAACGGCATTCAGGCGGGCAGCCGGGATGCGTCAGGCGATCTGTGCCCGCAGATCCTTGCGTGAATCCTCGTCCGTAAGCGCGGCGGATTTCAGTGTAAGCCAGGCGGCGTCCCAATCCTTGACTTTACTGGGTCCGAAAACGAACTTATCGATGTAGCTGTCGATTTTATCGGCGCGGATAACGTTCTTGGGCGGCGGGTTTGGGAACTCCACCGAGCCCGTGAAGACGACGAGATTGGCGACCGGCACATCGGGCACAAGCTTTCGCACCGCTCGGGTCCGACCTTCATTTTGAATCAACGGGTTCAGAAACCGCCGCCGTATGGTGCCGTTGACGTAGGTCCACTGTGGTTCGTCCTTGCCGCCGAAAATCAGGCCGTTGTAATGCTTGGTCTGAATGCAGAGTATTCCGCCAGGTGTCAGGATGGCGTGGTCGATCCGCGTCAATCCACCATAGGCGCCCGGCAGGATGAAATCGTGCAGCACCTCGGGACTGCGGCGATTCAGTGTGCGACGTACTCGCAGGGCACCGATCCTGGCGGTGATGACACCGACAGCATGATTGGCAGTGGATCGAAACACGAGTGTCAGCAACAATGCGGCCGCCAGAACGAACATAAACGTTGCCGGGCCGACATTCGTGATGCCGGTAGCAAGGGCAGGCTCGGCCGCGAGCGCCGGGAGAGTGATTAACGGCAGGCTGGTTGCGACAAGTCTTATTAGCACGAACATTGCCTCAGCTTAGCGGACTGCACAAAAAAAATGATCGAAGCAGGTCACGTTTTACAAAGTTGTGGCTCGCTCAACCAGGATAGGCAAGATAATACCCGTCCAGCCGGGCGACGCGAACGGGCGTTTCGTAAACGGCGCTCAGCAGTTCATCCGTCAGTATCGTGGATTTCTCGCCATCCGCTGCCACGGCGCCATCCTTGAGCACGATGATACGCTCGATTTCCGGCGGAATTTCGTTCAGGTGGTGAGTGACGATCACAATGTTGTGGCCGCTTTTGGCCAGCTGCCGAATTCGATTCAGGTAGTCAAAACTGGCCGTGAAGTCGAGGCCTGCGGTCGGTTCGTCAAGAATCAGCGTCTCGGGCGCATGCACCAGGGCACGGCCGAGGAGACAACGGCGCTGTTGCCCGGTCGACATGGAACCCAGCGGCGTGTCGCGCAGCGTCTCGATGCCGAGCATGGCCAGAGTCTCGTCGGCACGCTCGATTTGCTGCGCGGTGACCCGTTCGGCAAGCGTGCCGTGAACACCGATACTGGAGAAATATCCGGAAATAACGACCTCGAGTGCCGTTATGGTTGGCGTGTAGCGGCTGTGAAGATCATGCGATACGACGCCGATATGCTCGCGCAGCTCCCAAACGTTCCAATTGTCCCGGCCAAGTATGCGCACCCAGCAATCGGGAGCAGCGACGGGGTACAGCTCGCGATTGATTGTTTTCAGCAACGTGGTTTTACCGGACCCGTTCGGTCCGAGAATCGCAACTCTTTCGTGCTGTGCAATCGCGAGATTGAGCGAGTCGAATACGCGTGTACTGCCGCGCCAGATTGTCGCGTTTCGAAACTCGATCAGCAGTGGCTGAGGCGGATCGGCCGATTGCGATGAGTCAGTCATCGCGAACTCCTCTTGATATGAACCACTATGTTACTGGAGGCGGGAGCAGGAAGTCAGGCAGCCATTCGCTGCCAGCCGCCGCGCCTGAAGGCGATAACACTAAGCACGGTCAGCAAGGACTCTGAAATTACAATCGCGAGAAACGCACCATTGGGTCCCAACGAAATACTTGTCGCCAACCAGTAGGCAAGCGGAATCTGGAGCAGCCAAAAGCATACAAAGTTGATCGCGGTCGGCGTCCCGGTATCGCCGGCTCCGTTTAACGCCTGGGTAATGACCATGCCGACCGCGTACATCGGGAAGCCAAGCCCCATGATGCGCAGGCAATGGGAGCCGATGCGAACGACGTCCGGGTCGCTGGAAAACAGCGCCGTTATGTTTGCGGCGAACGCGACGACAAACACGCCGACGCCCGTAAGGAAGATCGTGTTGTAGCGCGCGGCGCGCCAGGCAGACTCCCGGGCACGCCGAGGTTCCCCGGCGCCCAGGTTCTGGCCCACGAGCGTTGCCGCGGCATTGCCAAGTCCCCACGCAGGCAGCCACACGAATTCCAGCATTCGCAGCGCTATCGTGTATGCCGCCACAGCGCTGCTGCCGTAAAGCGCGACGATGCGCATGATGATGATCCAGCTCGTGGTAGCGATAAAATATTGACCAATGCCGCCCAGCGAGATGATCAGCATGCGCCTGATGAGACCCGGCTTGATCCGCAGGTGCCGCACATGAAATTCCAGCCGTCCCCGGCCGTCGAACAGGTACCAGAGCTGATAGAGGACCCCGGTACTTCGGCCGATCGTCGTAGCGACAGCGGCACCGGTCACCCCCATTTCGGGAAACGGTCCGAGGCCGAAAATCAGGCAGGGATCGAGCACAATGTTCAGCCCGTTCGCAAGCCACAGGGAGCGCAGCGCGACGGACGCGTCGCCAGCGCCCCTGAAAGCTGCGTTTAGCAGGAACAGGTAAAGAATGCTGGCCGATCCACCAAGCAGTACGGCCGTGAAGCCGCTCCCTGTTATGACGACACTGTCGCTGGCACCCATCATGCGCAGGATCTGCTCGGCATAGATGACGCCGAACACGCCAATCGCGATCGACACGATTGCGCCTATCCACAACGCCTGGCCGACTACGCTTGCCGCGCCGTCCGGCTGCTTCGCTCCGATGCGGCGCGACACCATTGCAGTAGTGCCCATTCCAAGGCCGATCGACATCGCGAACAGTACCGTGACGACGGCTTCGGTGATGCCGACAGCCGCTATTGCATCCGTCCCGAGACGCGACACGAACGCAATGTCCACAATAGCGAACACCGACTCCATCGACATTTCGAGCATCATCGGTATCGCCAGCAGGCCCAGCGCACGACCTATCGGACCTTTCGTGTAGTCAGCCTCGTTGTCACGCAGTGATTCGCGAAGCAGGTCGAGTCCGCGCCGCAGGCTTGCGTTAATGTCCGAAAAGATACTCATACCCAAGGTGGTCATGACGACTCGAGTGTCGATGGTAAACTCTGGGTCTGTATTCTTCGACCGGATTCGACCAATGCCTGAAGGACTCTGGCCAATTCTTGCGATTGTCGCGATCGTGGTGGTTTATGTCCTGGCCAGGGTGTTCCAGTACATGAGGCTCAGCGAGCAACAGTGGCGGGAGGTCGACAAAAGCAAACTCAAGACCTGGGAAGACGAGGATTGAACACGGCGCTAGTGTTTGACATCGCCCCTGAATAGCGATTCGAGCTCCGCAGCCGTGTCTTTTGAGCTCTGGATCAGTTTCTCCTCCGAGTGACGGAACGCGTGCTGCTCAAACAGCAGTCGCGTATCGCGCTCGCGGAAAGACATTGTCAGCCGCTCCACCTCGTCCTCATCAATACCGAGGCTCTTCAGTACACGCGCCGACATCGCGATGCTGGAAAACAGTGTTTCGCGAAATATATGCGTGATACCGAGATCCATGAGCGAATGGGCGTGCCGCCGATTCCGTGCGCGCGCGACGATTTTCAGATGGGGGTAGTTCCTCGTGACGGCTTCGGCCGTGCGCACCGACCCCTCGATGTCGTCGATTGCGAGTACAAAGATCTTGGCGTGGTCAGCGCCAGCTGCCCGAAGAATGTCCAGGCGAGATGCGTCGCCATAGTGCACTATGTTGCCGTAACGCCGCACGACATTGACCTGCGTCGAATCAATTTCAAGCGCAGTGAATGTCTTTCCCTTCGCTCGCAGCAATCGCGCGACGATCTGGCCGACACGGCCAAAACCGGCGATGATAATTTCGTTATGCTCCGGCTCGACGGCGTCGTATTCCGGATCGACCGATGCCTCCATCTTGCGGCCGATGAATTCGTTCACGATGTAGATCAACGGGGTGAGCAACATCGACACGGCCACCGCGAGAATCAATTCGTCGGTCAGGGTTTTCGGCAGGACATTCTCACGGGCGGCGATTCCGAACAGGACAAATGCAAACTCGCCCCCCTGCGACATGATTGCGGCAAGGCTCATCGCCGAGCGCCCTCCACAGAGACCGAAAGCGCGCGCCAGCGGCAGCAAAACGATCGCCTTGGCCAGCATTAGACCGCCGACGATGATGGCAATGCGCAGCGGTGACTGGAGCAGCAGGTCGATGTTGACGGTCATGCCGACCGCGATAAAGAAGAGGCCGAGCAGCAGGCCTTTGAATGGCGCGATGTCGGCCTCGAGTTGGTGCCGGTATTCCGAATCGGCGAGCAACATGCCGGCAATGAAGGCGCCAAGCACCATGGACATCCCGGAAAGCTGCATCAGCAAAGCGGCGCCTATTACGACGAGCAGTGCCGTCGCCGTGAATATTTCCGGGATTCTGGAGCCAGCCGCAACCTGCAGTACGGGCTGCACCAGGAAGCGGCCGCCGACGATGAGCCCCACAATTGCCAGTGCCATCAATCCAGCCTGGCCGAGGCCCAAACCGGCGCCTGTGACCGTTGGACCAAGCATCGGCAGGATGGCGATCAGAGGTATTGCTGCAAGATCTTGAAACAGCAAAATCGAAAATGCGGCGCGCCCGTGAGAGGTTGTGAGCTGCCGTTTCTCGGCAAGCATTTGCAGCACGAACGCTGTTGACGAGAGTGCGAGAACGAGGCCCACGACGATCGCCGTCTGCATCGACTGGCCAAACGCGATCGCCAGCAAACAGATCACGGCCGCGCTCAGCAAGACTTGTGCCGAACCAAGCCCGAAAACCATTTTTCGCAGAACCCAGAGCCTCGACGGCCGCAATTCGAGGCCGACGATAAACAGCAGGAATACGACGCCGAGTTCCGCGAAGTGCAGGATATGCTCGGGATCGTGCACGAACCTGAGGCCAAATGGACCGATCAGGATTCCGGCGACCAGGTAACCCAATACCGACCCGAATCCCAGCCGTCTGCTGATCGCAACCATGATGATTGCGGCAAACAAGTAGATCACCGATTCCTGCAGAAGAGTCATGCACACCTCGAACTTATTGGTCACCCGGACCGGGTTCAGTCTAATCTGCTGCACTTCTCGCTGCGAGCGATGTGAAGTGGCGCGTCAGCAATCCTTGGCCCCGCTGGACCATTTTCGATTACACTATCCCGTCATCGGTTCGGGCGCGCTCGAATCCTGGCTCATGCAGGGTGCTACTATGTTCAGCAGCTTTAATCTTCGCCGCGGGCTGATAGCGGGCTTTGTTAGCGTTGCAATCGGTCTCGGCGCTTGCGATCAGGGCGATTCCGGGCCGGATGATGCCGATCAGGAAACTGCGGTTGAGGACGTGGCTGCGATGTCGCGCGAGCACGGCACCGATTCGGTCGAGCCGAGCGCAGGCGCCCAGGTTGCGCCGCAAGTCGCCGTTAGGTCGGAACGCCTGCCTTACGCTGAAGTCGACAACGAGCTGGTTTACGGGCACTTTGCTTTTCCGGAAGACATGATCGAACCGCTACCCGCGGTCATTGTCATTCACGAGTGGTGGGGGCTTAACGAGAATGTCCGCGCGATGGCGGATCGGCTGGCCGGGGAGGGCTACATCGTTCTTGCGGTTGATCTTTTCGGCGGTGACGTCGCCGATAGCCCGGGACCGGCGCGGCAGTTGATGTTATCGGTTGTCGAGGACCCGGATGCGGCCGTTGAGAACCTACGCCAAGCCTACGATTTTCTGGACGCGACTGCCGGCGCTCCCCGAATCGGCACCCTGGGCCGGTCTTTCGGCGGTGTCTGGGCGCTAAATGCGGCGATGATGCTTCCCGATGAACTTGACGCTACCGTGATATTTTACGGCCAGGTAACAGATGACGAGGACAAGCTGCGGCTCGTCAATGCGCCAATACTGGGGCTGTTTGGGGACGAAGACACCGCGGTTTCAATTGAGTCCGTGCGAAATTTCGAAGCGGCGCTCATACGCCTGCGCAAGGAACATGAGATTCACATCTATCCGGAAGCTGGTCATCACTTCGCGAATCCGGCGGATCCTCGCTATGACGCTGAAGCGGCGGACGACGCGTGGGGACGCGTGCTTCAATTTCTCGATCAGAACCTGCTCTCCGGAGACGACGCTTCCTGATCGTCCGCATCTTCGGGCGGGACAGCCGCCTTGCACGATAATTCAATGTCCAGGCTTACGGCCACGTAAATGACGGCGTTGCTGGCGTCGTCGGCGCAGTGCAGCGAAGCGTGCGCAACGAAGGCGTCCGCTATGCGCGTGCTGTGATTACCGCCCGCGCCTTCGTCATCGGCTATACAAAACCGGTTAATCATGAGCGGCCCGAGTTGTTGCGGCGGCAGGCTCAGGATGGTCTGAATTACAGGCTCAGCATCGAAATCGCTGCCCGCGAAGCGCTGGCGAGTATCCGCTGCGCTGATCGACAAAGATTCGATGCGTTTGCCGGGCTCGCAGCTCGGCTCGATGGTGAGCAGGAAGTCCAGATTGGGAAGGTCGATGGCGCGCCGCTCCACCGGTCGTTGCGCGATTTCGACAGATGCCGGTTCGGCACGGATACGCAGCTGGCCGCCGTTATCACCTGGCGCCGGCGCTGCGGCAGCCAGAAGTGTGATGGTTAATGGAATTCGGCCTCGAATCATGCATCTAAGACTACGTAAAGCGTGCGCGAAAACAAGTCGTATGCACGCGCTATAATTCTGGAGATGCGGTCAGTCGTGTACTGATCGAGCAACGACAGTCGAGGAACTGAGTTGATCCGAAAATTTGCTCGTGTGACTTACAAAATGGCGCGCCGGATCGCGATAGCTGCGGTCGGCGCGACGTTACTATTGCTCGGCGTCGTCATGATTGTCACTCCCGGACCTGCACTTGTGGTTATACCGATCGGACTGGCCGTCCTGAGTATCGAGTTTGCCTGGGCGAGACTGTGGTTGCGGCGCGTCCGCAAATCAATCAGTGACCAGGTCGCAAGCTCACGCGCAACGCGGGCCGACACGCATCGGGACCGCGTATCCCGTTAGCTATCCTTACTAAGAAAGGCGCCGGAGACCTGCGATCGATGTTCGAATCAGCGGGCCGCCCCGACACGGAGCGTTCTCCGGCGCCCAAGGCTTAACGGCAGGGGGAGTGCCGCCGGACCTTCCTGGTCCGTATCGTCCGGACATCATGCCGGACGTGCTGCGCGGCTCCACCGCTCTTCGGGGGGGTGAGCAGTAAGCCGCCGTAGCACCTTGGTTGTCGCGTTCGTCTAGCGTCCGCGCCCAACCAGAACCGAAGTTGGGGCCAGAAGGCGAAAATCAAGGTCTTTTCGGTTCTGGCTCGAGATTTTCGACACGGCTGACTTCGCGGCCTCACGGTTGGCAAGGGCCGCCTTGTCCAGGCTGTAATCTGCCGCGGTGCGAAAGGCGTCGCCTGCAACGCGTTTCGAGGATGGCTCGGCGGCCAAAGCCGTTCCAGCGGCCGACAGCACGGCCACCAGTACCAGCATTGCGCCGGCAGACGCCAGCCCGTTGACTATGTTTCTGTTTATCATCGTAGATCCCTCTAAATGTACGGTACAGCGCGCGGCTGCGAAGAAAAGATACAGTTACCTGGATCTATTGCACGAGTCATGCCAACCTTGAAAAAGCTTCAAAAACAAAAACTTAGGTTTTTAAAGTAGGTCACGGAATATCGTAAAATACGATTTATCGTAACCATTATCACGGAATATCGTATAAAGTGCGTCGATGACCAAATTCGACGACTACCAATGGCTGTTTCGCAAGGCTCCGGCAATGGCGACCTCGATTGCCGAAGATGGAAGCTACCTGGACGTCAATGACGCCCTGCTGGAGCGGCTCGGTTATACCCGCGAAGAGATGGTCGGTCGCCGCCCTGTGGAGTTTGTCACCGCCGAATCGGCAAGTCGTATCGAGACTGAGTTTCTGCCGGCACTGCGACGAACAGGAAAAATTGAAAACAAGCCGATTTCATTTCTGAGCAAGACTGGCGAATCCGTCGAATGCGTGACGACCTCACTGGTGGAGTACGATCCGAAGGGTGCCTTCATACGTACGATCGCGATGTACTCCGAGATATCGGACCAGGCGCGCGCCAACTTAAAGTATCGCGCGCTGTATCGTTCGACGCCGGCAATGCTGCACACGGTCGATGGCGACGGCAAGATCGTGACCGTTACGGATCACTGGCTGCAAAAACTCGGCTACGAGCGGGAGGAAGTGATAGGCCGGCCAATCACCGACTTCTTCAGTGACGCGAGTCGAGACGCGCTTGCGGATGGCCGCCTGCAGCAGCTTATCAGCGAAGGCGACTTTAACAATGAAGAACGCCAGGTCGTTACCAAGGATGGGCGAATTCTCGAGCTGCTTGTATCGGCCATTTCGCACCGCGATGCAGGAGGAAAAGTTGATCAACTGCTCGTTGCTTCCAAGGATGTGACCGAGCGAAAACGTGCGGAGAAAGAGCTGCGCATAACACTGGCCGAAAACGCGCGTTTGCGCGAGGAGCTGGAGCGCGAGCGCGACTACCTGCGCGAAGAGGTCAGCGTCGCAATGAACTTCGGGCGGATCATCGGCACGAGTCCCGTTCTGCAGCAAATGATGGCGCGTGTCGAGGCCGTTGCGGAAACTCCAGCCAGCGTTTTGCTACAGGGGGAATCCGGCGTCGGCAAGGAGCTCGTGGCCCACGCCATCCATGCTCGCAGTCCACGCGCCGACGGGCCCCTCGTGAAGGTGAACTGTGCGTCAATTCCAAAAGATCTGTTCGAAAGCGAGTTCTTCGGTCACGTCAAAGGCGCCTTTACCGGCGCGCATCGTGATCGAATCGGGCGCTTCCAGCTGGCCGACGGCGGTACTATTTTTCTCGACGAGGTCAGTGAAATACCGCTGGAACTGCAGGGCAAACTGCTGCGCGTCCTGCAGGAAAGTGAACTGGAGCGAGTGGGCGACGATGTCACGCGATCTGTCGATGTACGGGTCGTCGCGGCGACAAATCGCGACCTGGAAAAACAGACGGTTGCCGGTGAGTTTCGCGAGGATCTTTTCTATCGCCTCAGCGTGTTCCCGGTCGATGTGCCGCCGCTTCGCGAGCGAGGGGACGATATCCTGCAGCTTGCGCAGCATTTTCTCGACAGGACCTGTGCCGATTTCGGCCGCCCTAAACTGAAGCTGACTCGTAGCCAGGCAGATCAGTTGCGGCGGTACAATTGGCCAGGCAATGTTCGGGAGCTGAAAAACGTGATCGAGCGCGCTGTGATCCTGTCGCCGCGTAATGTGCTGCGGCTTGACCTGTCAATGTCCGGGCTTCCGGGTGAAGATATACAAATGGCGACTGAGAATAAAAGTGAGGATACGGTGCTGACCGAGGCGCAAATGCGCGACCTGCAGAAGAGAAATTTCGTCAATGCGCTCAAGCAAACGAACTGGCGAGTTTCCGGCCCGCAGGGCGCCGCTGAACTGCTTGGCGTCAAGCCGACGACGCTCGCGGATCGCATCCGCAGTTACGGGATACGTAAACCCCGATGATGCGAATGACAGCCTTGCTGGCATTGGCGCTGTCGTTTGCGACGGCTCTGGCGACCGAGACGACATTGCCAAAACGCGTGCAGAGCGTGCTCGAGCTCCGCCAGTTACCGCCCGAATCATTGAGTGTCTATGTAGAAGATCTCGACAGTGGCGACGTGCTGCTAAGTTGGCAGGAACTGGAGCCGCGGAATCCAGGCTCGACAATCAAGCTCCTGACGACACTGGTGGCGCTCGACATACTTGGCCCAGCCTATGTTTGGCAGACCGAAGTCTATGCGCTTGGTGAAGTGGAATCCGGGCAACTCAACGGAGATCTGTTGATCAAGGGCAATGGCGATCCGTTTCTCGTCACTGAACGTGTCTGGCAATTATTGCGCGATATCCGTCAGGCCGGTATCAGGGAGATCGACGGCGATCTTCTGATTGACGACAGCTATTTCCAGGTCCCTCAGGACGAACCGGCGGCGTTTGACCGACAGCCACTAAGGGCCTACAACGTTGCTCCGAATGCGCTGCTCATGAATTTTAAAGTCGTCCGATACTGGTTCGAGCCTGATCACGACGCCGACAGCGTGCAGGTTTGGCTGGACCCGCCACTTGGAAATCTGCAGGTTGACAACAAACTGTCGCTGGCGCCGGGTAGCTGTCGTGGCTATCAGCGTGGCATAGCTATATCGGCCAATGAAGCTTATGACCGCATGACGTTCAGCGGATCCTTCCCTCGCGGCTGCAAGCGCTACGCCATGGACCGGACGGCACTGAGCCACAATGCGTTTGTCTACGGGTTGTTCGTGTCGCTTTGGAGGGACGCGGGTGGCGTGTTCCAGGGCGGCTGGAAAAATGCCGTGGCTCCGGATGACGCGGAGCCGATTGTCGTGTTCGGGTCCTTGCCGCTCGCAGATGTGATTACCCGGGTGAACAAGCACAGCAATAATGTCATGGCGCGGCAATTGCTCCATACCCTGTCCGCCGAAGTGCTGGGTGAGCCCGGGACTGAACATGGGGGTCGAAAAGTCGTCGGAGACTGGCTGGACGAAAAGGGTCTCGAGTTTTCTGCGCTGGCGTTTGACAATGGCGCGGGACTGTCGCGCGATGCTCGCATGTCGGCGCTGGACCTGGGCAGGATGCTCAAGTTTGCCTGGCGCCAACCGTATATGCCCGAGTACGTATCGTCACTGTCGCTGTCCGGTCTGGACGGTACGCTGCGATCACGATTCGAGGATCCTGCTCTGAGAGGTAATGCGCATCTCAAAACCGGCTCCCTCGATCACGTGACCGCAATCGCCGGCTACCTGCAGGCACGCTCGGGCAAGCGGTTTGTCGTGGTGACACTGCAGAATTACCAAGACGTACATCGCGGTCCCGGCAGAGAGGTTCAGGAAGCCGTGCTGCGCTGGGTATTCGACCACTAGACCGCGCGGCCAGTTCAGCCTGTAGTAGACTCTGGCTTCTCAGGTTGGGGAGACCGATGATGCGCTGGCTGATTGCGACGATGGTCCTGCTGCCCATGCTGGCGGCAGCGGAGACGGCATACGTGACCGATAATTTGCGGCTAGGCCTGCATCGGGCAGCCGATACCAGTGATCGCGCGTTTCGAAACCTGGATAGTGGCCAGGCGCTCGAAATACTCTCCCGGAACCGTAATTATGCCCACGTGCGATTGCCAGACGGCGTTACCGGTTACGTGAAAGCCGCTTACCTGGTTCCGGACAAGCCGGCAAAGCTGATCGTTGCGGAGACGCAGGCCGAGCGTGACGGCTTGCAGGCCGAACTTGAAGAATTGCGGCGTCAGTTCGAAGGGCCTGCTGAGACGATAGCAGCGCTGGAAAGACAGACACTTGAGCAGCAGGCCGAAATCGAGAGCAGCCAGCAGCTCATCATGGATCTCGACGAGAAAAATGCTGATCTGCGCGACAGGCAGGCGCAGTACAAGTACAGCCTGCCGCTGGGATGGGTAGGCGGCGCAATTGGCGTCTGCCTGGTCGGCGGATTCATGCTCGGGTTATGGTGGGCCGATCATCGTAGCCGACAGCGGCATGGCGGCATTCGAATTTATTGACCGCTGTCCGCGGCATCCGAACAGAGGGCGCTAAGCTTCGACGCTGGCCTTGTCCTTGCAGCCGCCTCGCAACGGCAGCGTCGTGTCCCGGAAGAGTTTATCGATGTCTGCCTGGGTGCGGAGGGACCGCATCTTGTCAATCTGGTCTGCGGTAACGTGGGGGGCGAACAGCTGCACGAAATCGAGCATGTAGCGCCGCAGAACGACATCTTTGCGAAATCCGATCCAGGTCGTGCTGCGCGGGAAAAGCCCCTCTGCATCAATCGCCGTGAGGTCTTTCTGGTCGTCGCAATCTTCGGCCATGCTCGCGACGATCCCGACGCCGAGTCCCATGCGCACGTACGTCTTGATGACATCGGCATCGCGCGCCGTAAACACGACATCAGGCTCGAGCCCTTGATCCGCGAATGCTCGTTTTAGCGACGATTGCCCGCCAAAACTGAAAACGTAGGTAACCAGCGGAAACTCGGCAAGATCATGCAATGTCAGCTTGCGCTCGAGCCGTGTCAGCGGGTGGCCTTTGGGGACAATGATCTTGCGGTCCCAGTGATAGCTCGGGACAAGCAATAAACTGCTGAACAGGTGCCGTGAGCCGGTCGCAATCGCAAAATCTATTTCATTTGCTGCGACCATATCCGCGATTTGTTCCGAGGTGCCCTGGTGAAGGTTCAGGCTGACCTTGGCGTATCGACTCCGGAATTCACGGATGACGTCTGGCAGCACGTAGCGAGCCTGGGTATGTGTCGTCGCAATTGCAAGCGAGCCTTGTTCTTCCTGGTAGTAATCAGATGCCACGCTCCGAATGTTGTCCACTTCCTGCATGATCAGGCGCGCACGCTCGATGATCTGCGCGCCGGCGTCGGTGATACCGTGGAGACTCTTGCCCTTGCGTGTAAAAAGCTGCATCCCGAGCTCTTCCTCGAGCAGCTTCAGCTGCTTGCTGACCCCTGGCTGAGACGTATACAGGCGGTCCGCGGCTGCAGTGATGTTCAGCCCGTTGTCGACAATTGCGAGCAAGTATTTCAGTTGTTGTAGTTTCATGCTTCGTATTGCCGCTCTGGTCCTGTCATGTGACCACAAGGCAGCGGAATCGTTTCAAACAGGGGGCTGCCGATAGCTACATATAACATATGGTTATGACTGCGGAATAATCCGGCACTCCCGCGAGCCCGCGAATTTTCGGGGAGCGCGGTCAGTCCAGCGCGCACAGTTTAAGGCACACGGGATCGAGGCTGGTACTATACCTCCCCTGAAAATCTGCTATACCAAAGCCTGGGCTTAGCAATAAGAACAAGGACAACAACATGATCTACGACAACATCCTGCAGACCATCGGCAACACGCCCGTCGTGCGCATCAATAGAATGGGCCCGGATAATGTGGAGATCTACGTAAAGGTAGAATCATTCAATCCGCTGGCTTCCGTAAAGGACCGTCTCGCTTTTGCGATCATCACTGATGCGCTGCAACGCGGTGACCTCAAGCCGGGTCAGACGGTTGTCGAGGCGACGTCCGGGAATACCGGTATTGCTCTCGCCATGGTTTGTGCGGCGCTTGGTCATACGTTCGTGGCGACAATGGCGGACTCATTCTCTATCGAGCGCCGCAAGATCATGCGCGGCATGGGCGCCAAGGTCATTCTGACACCGGCAGCCGAGCGCGGCACCGGGATGGTCAGGAAGGCCGAGGAGCTGGCCGCAGAGCACGGCTGGTTTCTGGCGCGTCAGTTCGAGAACCCCGCGAACCCCAACTATCATGCCAGCACCACAGGTCCTGAAATTTTGCGCGACTTCGCGGGCCGACGGCTGGACTACTGGGTTACCGGCTATGGCACCGGCGGCACGATGTCCGGTGCCGGCCGGGTCATAAAAGCGGCTCGTCCCGATGTGAGGATTGTCGCGACGGAGCCCGAGGCGGCCGCTTTGCTCGCGGGCAACGACTGGAGTCCGCACAAGATCCAGGGATGGACGCCGGACTTTATTCCCGATGTGCTGGACCGTGACATCTATGACCAGCTGCTGACCGTGAGCGACGATCGCGCGATTGCAGTCTCGCGTGAGCTCGCCGCCAGAGAAGGAATCTTCGCCGGAATTTCGGCCGGCGCAACGCTTGCAACAGCGCTGGATGTGGCGGCGGACGCGGAGCCCGGATCGGTTCTGCTCGCGATGTTGCCCGACACCGGGGAACGCTATTTGTCGACGCCACTGTTCGAGGGCGTTAACGAAGGCTCAGATGACGACTGGCTTGCCGCCTTGTAGTGCCGCATTACTGAGTAATTGGTCAAAAATTGGCTACACTTGAGACTTAGGTCACAGTCAGGACGCCAGTCTGCTGGCATCGTGGGGCATCCTCGAGGATCGAAAGATCCAGGGAGCCATGGTGTTGGCCGATCCGCAAAAGCTGCAATCGAGACGAGATATCGGCAAGGCCGAGAACTTGCTGTACACGCTCGTGCCGCGAGCGCAGTGCTTCATTTTCTATGACGCGAATCGGCACTGCATATGGAACAGCGACGGCACAGATGACTACGAAATAGACGATTTCGTCGCCGACCTTCCTGCGGAAATTATGAGCTCAGCAGATACGGCCGAAGGCTGCGTCCGACATACGCTGCACTCGGGCCGCACGGTGCTTGCGTTGCCTGTCAAAGGTGATGAAACCTCGAACCTCGGCACGCTGATCGCCGCGTTTTCGCTTAATGCAGGAAAATCGTCGTCGTTCAACCCCTCTTCCATCGCAAAAATTCTCGCGCCGGCTCTCGAGATTATCGGGGAAACACTGACGCTCGGCCGAGACCTCCGGGATGTTTCGCGGCAGCACGAAGAGATCGAGCGCGAACTGTCCCTCGTTTACCAGGTTGATGAAAAAATTCACAGCTTGTCGCGGAGCCAGGGCGGATTTGCCGAACTGATCGGTCATAGCGGTCGTTTCCTCGGTATCGCATACAGCGTACTGCTCATCCCGTCGAAACGTATCCGCGTGAGCGCCACGCATGCGAGCTGGAAGAAGGTCAATCGCAAGCTGCTGGATCGCTACCTGATTGACCACATGATGCCGAAGCTCGAAGGCAAGCGCGGGCCAAGAGTGTTCGAGATTCCGGGTGTCGAAGGTGCGAGTAACCCTGCAGAACAAGGCTATAAGGTCATGCTGTGCCCGCTACTTGATAAGCAGGGCAATCTTGAGGGCGTACTTGCCCAACTGGGACGCGTCAGCGGAGGGGGTTTTAATGATGCCGAGCGGCGCTTCATGGGGCACATCGTTCGGAAAGTGGAATACGTTATCGAAAGATCATTCGACACGATGACTGGACTCATGAACCGGTCCGGTTTTGACGCTCAGCTAAGCGAGTCATCGCAAGCCTTCGCCGAAGGAGACGTGCCACATCAGCTCCTGTATTTCGACCTCGATAACCTGCAGCTTGTCAATGACACGTTCGGCAGAAAAGCGGGTGACTCGGTTATCACTAGCTTCGCCCGGATCGTCGAGGAGGTGCTGCCGAATAACGCCGCCGTAGCGCGACTGACTGGCGACGATTTCTGCATTCTGCTGACCCACGCCGACACTGAGGCAGCTGTCGAGCTTGCATCACTGGTACGTGATCGGTGCCAGGCCCTGCGTTATCTCGAGGGCGACAAGTCGCTGCAGGTAACGATGAGTGTCGGCATCTCGGAATTCGACCCCCTGGCGGGAGACGGCAGCGCTGCGCTGACGACGGCGCGCATGGCCTGCGAGGCGGCCAAGGACCACGGCCGAGACCTCATCGAGGTCTTTGATGACCAGAATCTAAGCGTCATCCGGCGTCAGGACGACATGCACCTGGTATCGGAAATTCAGCAGGCCCTGGACAACCAGGGGTTCGAACTGGTGGCGCAGCCGATTACGAATTTGAAAAACCCCGCTGACCGGCCACATTTTGAGATCCTTTTACGCATGAGAGATGGGGCGGGCAGCCATGTGCCCACCAGCGCGTTCTTCTCGGCTGCCGAGAGATACCACCTGATGCCGCAGATTGATCGCTGGGTGGTATCGAAGACGATCCGCACGCTTGCCGCCACGGACAATGTGATCGATGTTTTAGGCGCAATATTTTCGATCAATCTATCCGGACAATCGCTCAGTGACGACGATATCCTTCAGTTTATCGACAACGAAATTGCAGATAGCGGTGTTGCGGCAGAAAGTCTGTGCTTCGAGGTGACCGAGTCAGCAGCTATTTCAAACCTCAAAAAGGCCCAGGCATTTATTGATGCGCTACGCGAACGCGGCTATCGCATCGCGCTGGACGATTTTGGCGCCGGGCTGAGTTCGTTTGCCTATCTCAAGGACTTTAACGTCGATGCATTGAAGATCGACGGCAGTTTTATCCGAGACATCGAGAAGAACCGCATCTCGGAATCAATGGTTGCAGCAATTACGCAGGTTGCCAAGGTAATGGAACTCGAGACCATCGCCGAGTATGTCGAAAGCGAAGCAATCCACGAGTTGATCGCAAAACTCGGCGTCGACTACGCACAGGGCCATTATGTTGGAGAGCCCATATCGCTCGACGACGTCTTGCAGTGCATGGCAGCCGATCTGGAGGCGTCGATCGCCTAGAATATGCCGGCCTCAAGCCCGGCCGCCATAGTCAGTCCCAGTTCTTCGCATTCGACCAGGCGCGACTCATCGAACTCGCCCGCAAACAGTATGGGCTCCTGAACTTCCTTCACCGCGAGCCCGGTCAGGATGCGCCGCATGCTATTGATCGCGCCCGTCCCGTCATTACCGGCACGCACAAAGAGCGCAAACGGCCGGCCGTTGACGCGGTTCTCGCAAGCGTAAAACGTTCGGTCCAGGAAATATTTCATCGCGCCGCTCATGTAGCCAAAATTCTCGGGGGTGCCGAGAATGAAGCCGTCCGCCCACAATAGGTCATCTGCATCAGCGTCCAGCGCCGATCTGACTCGTACCTCCACGCCGTCGATCGCCGGGTCCCGGGCGCCTCGAATTACCGCTTCTGCCATTCGTGACGTCGTGCCGGACTGCGTGTGATAGACAATCAGTAAGTGTTTCGACATAGTCTGCCGTGGCCGGGTTCAAGCTGTCAGTGTACCGCGTAGAAGCCTTTCGGAAGAAGCCAGGCTGTTAGACTTGACGGAATGAATGCCTCATCGGAACGGGCGTTAGCCCACGCGCTCAAAGCGCTCCCAGCGCCGCTGCATGCCACAGTATCGCTCTGGTTCGAGCGCCATGATGAGTTGTACCCCGGCACCTCAGTTCCAAGCGAAATGATCGAACCGCTTGCGCGTCTCGTCGCGGTCAGCGACTTTGCCGCGAGCACGTCCCTGAAAGAGTGGCATTGGCTCGTTGAGCAGCGCGAGCTGCTACATCGTGTGCCTGACCCTGGTCAAGTTGACGAATTCGTAACCGACATGGCCGCTCGGGACGAGCCGGTCGATACCGCGAAAAAGCGCCTCAGGCACTATCGAAATCGCTACCTGCTGCACGTGCTGTGGCGTGAGGTCGGCGGCATCGCAACGCTCGATGAAACTCTTGCCGCACTCTCATCGCTGGCCGATCGCATGCTCGATGCCGCCACCGCGGTTGCGGAGCGGCAGTTGACTGCACGGTTCGGTGTTTTGCGCGATGCGAGTGGTGAGCGGGTATCAATCGTTATCCTCGGTATGGGCAAGTTGGGCGGAGGCGAACTCAATTTTTCGTCGGATATCGATATCATTTTTCTCTACCCTGGCGAGGCAAGAAGTGACGGTGCGCGGGAGCTAAGTGCGGCAGAGTATTTTGGGCGCTTGTCCCGCCAGGTCGTTGCGCTGCTGGATGAAACAACCAGCGATGGTTTCGTGTTTCGCGTCGATACGCGTTTGCGGCCATTCGGTGACAGCGGACCACCGGTTGTCAGTTTCGCGGCGCTCGAGTCCTACCTCCTCCAGCACGGGCGTGATTGGGAGCGCTACGCCTACGTCAAGGCGCGTGTCGTCGGTCCGGCACCACCGGCTGCGGTGGTCGAGGAACTCTATAACGACCTGATCATTCCGTTCGTGTACCGACGTTACCTGGACTTTGGCGTATTCGAGTCACTGCGCAACATGCAGGCGCTCATCGCTGCCGAAGTCAGGCGCAGGGAACTCGCTGACAACATAAAGCTTGGCCCTGGAGGGATCCGTGAGATCGAGTTCATCGTGCAATCGCTGCAGCTGGTCCGCGGCGGCAGCAACTCGGAGTTTCAGGGCCGAAGTCTGCAGGAGGTTCTGCCGCGAATTGTTGGTCACGACGGGATCAGTGCGGAAGATGCTACCGTGCTTTTGGATGCCTACCGGTTTCTGCGGCGCCTGGAGAACTTCATCCAGGCCATGCGCGATCAGCAGCTGCACGAGCTGCCGAAAAACGACATCGATCGCGCCCGGCTGACAACGGCCATGCAGTACACGGACTGGGATTCGATGCTGGCCGACCTGAACGCTCACCGGGACAGCGTCACCGAGCGATTCAGGAAAATTGCGTTCCGGCATCGGGATCCCTTGGACGACGATCCGCTGAAGAATCGCCTCGCCGAGCTCTGGGGCCGCACGGCGAATGCAGACGAATGGGCGGCGGTGCTTGAAGCCGAGGGATTCCAGCTCGCAATGCTTTTGGCTGAAGAAATAAGCGGGTTTGCCGAAGCGCGGACAACGGAGCGAATCGATGCGATATCGCGCCAACGGTTACGGCAGTTCATGCCCGAACTGCTGCTGTTGCTCAGAGACAGCGAGCAGCCTTTGCAGGCGCTGCAGAGAACACTGGCCATCGTCGAGCAGGTACTGAGGCGGAGTGCGTATCTTGCATTGCTGAACGAGAACAGTCGCGCAATGCAGCGCCTGGTCAGTCTCTGCGAACGCAGCGCCTATATTGCTGAGCAAATCGCGCGCTACCCGATACTTCTGGATGAACTGCTGGATGCACGAATCCACACGGCGCGCATGACCCGCGTTGATTTTGATGCAGACTTACAGCAGCGCCTGCGAGCGATTAAACCTGCCGACAGTGAAACACGAATGGAGCTTCTTGCACGGTTTCAGCGTGCCAACCAGTTTCGCATCGCAGTCGCGGATTTTGCCGGCAGCCTGTCGATAATGCGCGTTAGCGACTGCCTCACCGATCTCGCTGAGACGGTGCTGAACTATGCACTGCGGGTCGCCTGGCAGGACATGAGCGAGGTGCATGGCGAGCCCGAGTATCTTGTCGATGGCGAACTGCACAAGGCCGGCTTCGGCATTATTGCCTACGGCAAGTTAGGCGGTATCGAGTTGTCCTATCGGTCGGATCTTGATCTCGTCTTTCTGCATGACTCACATGGAGACAGGCAGATCACGAACGGGCCAAAGCCGATAGATAATTCAATGTTCTTTACGCGCCTGGTCAGGCGGCTCTCGCATTTTCTGACCACGCAGACGGGCTCTGGAATGCTGTACGAGGTTGACACCCGGCTGCGCCCCGACGGTCAGTCAGGACTACTGGTCTCGAGCATCGACGCGTTCGAACGTTACCAGGAGGAAAACGCCTGGACATGGGAACATCAGGCCTTGCTCAGGGCGCGACCGGTGGCCGGAAGCGCGGTCATTTCGCGCGAGTTCGAGCGCATCCGGGCCGACACCCTGACGGCGCGTGTTCGTCGAGAAACGCTGCGCGACGATGTCAGGTCCATGCGGCAGCGAATGCGCGACCAGCTCGACAAAAGTGATACGCAATATTTTGATCTGAAACAGGGCAGTGGCGGGATCACGGACATCGAATTCATCGTGCAGTATCTCGTGCTTACCAACGCTGCCGAGCATCGGGCGGTGATCCACTATCCGGACAATATCCGCCAGCTGGCGACGCTCGCGGCGGCCGGTTGCCTGCCGGAGACCAGCGCACTTCGACTGCAGGACATTTACCGCAGCTATCGAAACCGCTTGCATCACCTGTCGCTCGATGACAAGACGCCGGTCGTCGGCCAGGACGCATTCGAGTCCGAGCGCGAATTCGTCAACGAGGTCTGGCAGCAGCTGTTGGGCGACTGATCGTGCATGGCGGAGGCGGTTCGCGTTCGCTTATACTCCGGAACTTGGCAGGATGAGCGAGCAGGACCAACCGTGACCCCCAGAGCAGGCAACGTTGACGAGGATCTTATTCCCGCAAGCGCGCAGCACCGTTACGAGGTGCGAAAGGCGGATTTGCCTTTGTCGTGCCCGATGCCCGGCATGTACCTGTGGAATTCACATCCCAAGGTGTTCCTGCCGATCGAGGAAACCGGCGAAGCCATGTGCCCGTACTGTGGCGCACAGTATTTCATGGGTAAAGACGGTTAATCAGCCGAACTTCTCAAAATGTGCCGTAAAACTCGCATTATTTCGGGAAAAGAGAGCAAAAATCGTAAAAAGCGTATTTACAGGCAAGCGACTTCGGCGGGGTTGCGCGTTCGTCGAACGGGGCGCAGTTTGTCGTTAAATACGCTTTTATTTATATAAATGTCGCCGATTGTCGGAAAAAGTGACGTTTCGACGAGTCAGGTAACAATTGCGTTCTCGGCGCCCGGCAGCTAAAGCGCCGATCTTCTCGGCTAAAACACAGCGTAAAGATCGCCAAAATCAGTAAAAAGCACATAATTAGAGCTTAAAATTATCAAACGTGTCTAAAAAGTCGTCTATTTTTTGTAATTTCGATCCGTTAGCGAACGGGCTTGTTTCTGGCCTGTCTCACGGCGTTCATATAGCAAAAAATGTCTTTAAAAAACGCCAAAAAGCAGAAAAGTCTGGAAAAAACTCAAAAACGAGCTCTTTTTCAGAGAATTCTTTGATTGCCGCCGGGGCGTATGCTTCGACATCGATCGATCGGAGCCAGCGTTGACGGAATCGCTGGAAAGAACCGCGACGGGCGCGATCCTCTACGACAGGTCCGTCATTAGCGAGATCAGTGAATCGCGGTTCACTGCTCAGGGTTGGCTGCACGCCGAGGTCGTGACCGGGGCGCTCGGCTCGGAGGGGCGTGGTAACACGCTGTATGTGGGCAATGTGCCGCGGCAGTTCGTGCTCCGGCACTACAGGCGCGGTGGCGTTGTCGGCACATTGATCCGGGACACGTACCTGTGGTCCGGGGAAGACAGGAGCCGGCCGTTCGTCGAGTGGCGAATGTTGGCGAAGATGGCTGACAGCGGTCTGCGCGTACCGCGTCCGGCCGCTGCGAGGTATTGTCGAAAGGGGCCGTTTTATTCGGCCGATCTGATTACGGTGCGGATACCCGGGGTCCGGCCGCTTTCAGCGTGCATCAGCGATCGTGCGCGCGACGCCGAATTCTGGAGGTCGATTGGTGCGTCGGTCCGGCAGTTTCATGCCGGGGGCGTTTACCATGCGGACATGAGCGCACACAACCTGCAGATTGATGCACAGGATAAACTCTGGATGCTCGATTTCGATCGCGGGCGGCTGCTCTCCCCGGGACCCTGGCAACAGAAGACGCTGGCACGGCTGCACCGGTCCCTGCAAAAGATCAAGACGCTGGAACCCGGCGTCCACTTTGAACAGCAGGATTGGGAACAGCTTCTTGAAGGCTACTTCAACGCGTCCAGCTCAGCGTAGTAGTCAGGGTAGTTTTCGGGCAGGTCCTTGAATTTTCGGTGTATCCAGTAGTACTGGTCCGGGCAGGTCCGGATAAAAGCTTCGAGCGCTTCTACGTATTTTTCGGTATCCGCAACCGGGTCATCGCTTGGGAATTCGGGCAAAGCCGGGAATATCGTGATTTCATAACGGCCGTCGTCTGATCGACGTGAGAAATAAGGCAGCACCACGGCTTTTCCGAGGCGCGCCAGCGTAGAGGTTGCCGTCGTGTGCATAGTGGGGACGCCGAAGAAGCGGACGACTTGCGCCCCTTTACCTCGGTAACTTTGATCCGGTGCATACCAGACAATCCTGCCGTTTCGCAGGCTGCGCACCATGGTCTTGATTTCGCGCTTCTCGATGGTCGTGTCGGCAGACCGTTCGCGCCCGGTGCGCAGTAATTCGGTAATGAATTCACTGCGATTTCTTCGATACACGGCATCGAAAGGCGGACACTTCAGGCGCATCACCCGCCCACTGATTTCCAGGGTCGTGAAATGAGCGCCAAGCAAGATAACACCGTTGCCCGTATCGAGCGCCGCCTGCAAATGCTCTAAGCCGTCAATCGAGGTTATTGAAGTGAGCCGGTCGTCCTTGGCCCAGCGTGCGAGACCTGTTTCGATCAGCGACATGCCGAGCGCCTCGAAATGCCGTCGCGCCAGCGCGTTTCTCTTTTCCGGTGGCAAATCCGGAAAACACAGTTCGAGGTTACGGCGAACTATCGCCCGGCGCTTGCTGCCGATGCGGTGCGCCAGCCGACCAATCACCCTGCCAATAGCGAGAGCGGGCGCATTGGGCAGCAGGCAGACAATGCGAAGCAGGGCAAAGCCGAACCAGACAGGCCAGTATCTCGGTGACCAGAAGTGATAAAGCGGTTTACGTTCAGCGGACATTGCTATTGAAGCTTATGAATAGCAACGAAGTGAGTCCAGCGGTTTGTGACCGCTAAGTCCGCGCTATTCGGACATGCCATCCAGGTAGTCGGAACTCAGGCTGGGTGCGTCGCTTAAAACCATATCGGCCTCGTCGGCCTCGTCGTCCTCGACCGACGGGGCTTCGGCCGTCTGGATGCCGACATGAAATGCAGCGAAGCCCGGCATAACGACCTGATTGCGCGCCATGCCGATAATCCGGCCTGAAAATGGCGATCGCAGGTCGGTTCTTGCGTTGTTCATCGGATCGGTGATCGTGCCGAGCCGGTCACCCTCGCGTACGGTGCTGCCGAGGCTGACATCGGCGAGCAGGATTCCGCCATTGTCGGCGCGAACCCATGAGGACCGATAGTAGACCGGTTCCGGCGCACCCCAGAGCCGATTCTTTTTGACCATACCGAGCTTGTTGATCAGTGTCTCGATTCCCTTGACCCCGTGTTTCACCTCGTTCAGCTCGAGTTGTGAAGGGCCACCGGCTTCGAGCGTAACAGTCGGAATGCCTGCCAGCGTCGCGGCGTGCCTTAGTGTGCCGGCCGTCGGCGTGCTGTGCAGTACCACCATTGATCCCAGTCCCTGTGTCAACGTAACGACATCCGGATTGCGTAGATCGGCGCGAATCTGGGGCAGGTTGACGCGCTCGAAAGACCCGGTGTGCAGGTCGATCAGTGCGCTGCAATGTGCGATGACCTCGGTAAAGAATGAGTAAGCAATGCGTGCCGCTGCGCTGCCAATGGGACTGCCTGGGAAGTAGCGATTGAGATCGCGGCGATCCGGCAGGTAACGCGAGCCGCGCCGAAATCCCTGTACATTGACGATCGGAATGCCGATCACCGCACCGGCGACCTTTTCGGGCGCCAGGTCGTGCATGACCCTGCGCACCATTTCGATGCCGTTGAGTTCGTCACCGTGAACAGCGGCAGTCAGGCAAAGCGTCGGGCCGGGCAGTGTGCCGTTCACGACGAGTACCGGGGTGGAGACCGGTACGCCCTCGAAAAGCTCCGTTGCCGACCAGGATAGCCGTTGCGACCTGCCTGGCCACACCCGGGTATTCAGGAGGTACATTGGCTCGGCGAGGCCGGCCGCCGCCGCCACGGCGTCCGCAAGCGGAACTTCGGGCTCGCCAGCCGCAGCGGGACTAACGCCGATATCCGTTGCAGTCTGAACCTCGCTGGAATTCGGATCCGAAACGTTTGTCGTAACGGGATTGACATTAAGTGTATTGTCGGCCGGATCGATCGCTGTTTCGCCAGCCAGCGCAGCGCCTCCGGCCAGCAGCAGGACGATCGCCGCAAGCGGAACGGGGAGGTCGGTCAGTGGCCGGTGAAAATAAGTCATTTCTGCGCGAACTCGGAGATTTTTCGGGCAGAGGATTTGCTCTGCCGCGTCCTGCTGTTTAGCATTATTCAAAGTATCTGGGAAACCCGATCTTTTCTGTGAACTAATCAATAATTTACGATTGAAACTTGATTTAATCTAAATGACAAGCAAAAGTCGATTCTGGTGCCTCATATGCCTGCTTTTTCTGGGCGTTGCGGGCGCCGACGAGCGGTTTCCGCAGCCCGCGGAGCTGCAGCCCGATGTTGACTTCTGGGTCAGCATTTTCAGCCGCTATACGACGAATCAGGGCGTGCTGCACGATAACCGCGACCTCGGAATCGTCTATGAACGCATTGATTTCGAGGCCGGGCAGAGTCAGCGCGCGCGGGCACGGCGCATAGCGGAGCGTCGCGATCGCCTGCGGGCGGTGCTGCGAAGCCTGGCGGGTGGCAAGCGCGAAAATCTGGACGCAGAGGAATCACGAGTACTGACTCTGTGGCCCGACGGTGTCAGTAACGAAACGCTGGCGGCGGCGGTGGGACGCGTCCGGTACCAACAGGGCCTCAAAGACCGCTTCCGCCAGGGATTGATCCGCTCCGGCCGCTGGCGCAGCTATATAGAGGGCCAGTTTCGCGAACTTGGCGTGCCAATCGAACTGGCGGCACTGCCGCATGTAGAGTCCTCCTACAATCCAAACGCACGTTCAAATGTTGGCGCATCCGGGATCTGGCAGTTTACGCGCAGTACAGGCAGGCGCTTCATGCGCGTCGACCATGTCGTCGACGAGCGTAATGATCCCTTCGCTGCGACCCGCGCGGCCGGTCAGCTGCTCGCATACAATTACTCCATCGCCGGGAACTGGCCAATGGCGATCACGGCCTACAATCACGGTCTCGGTGGCGTGCGTCGCGCGATGCGCGAATACGGAGATACGGCCTACGTCGACATCTTCAGGAAGTACAACGGCCGCACCTTCGGTTTTGCATCGCGAAACTTTTACCTCGCATTTCTTGCCGCAAAGCATGTCGACCAAAACGCCGACCAGTACTTTCCCAACCTCGTCGCCGATCTCCCGACCCAGTTTGAAGAAGTGGCGTTGCCGGCCTATATCTCCGCCGAGGATCTGACAGCGAGTCTCGGTGTCACTGCTGCGCAGCTGCGATCGCATAACCCCGGACTGCAGGCAACGATCTGGCAGGGTAGCAAACATGTTCCCAAGGGGTTCGAGGTGCGCCTGCCAGCCAGCCTGTTCGATACGTCGATGGCCGATGCGATTTCCGGGATTCCGCCGGTAAGCTGGCAGAACGAGCAGCTGCCCGATCTTTTCCACCGGATCGCCCGGGGCGAAACCCTGTCTGAAATTGCCGAGACCTATGGAACTCGCGTTTCGACCCTCGTCGCGCTGAACGGTCTCGGCAGCTCGAACAGGATTCGTGCGGGAGAAGAACTGCGGCTGCCGGCTGCAGGGCCTGCGCCCACCGTTACGGCCCCGCCGCCGGCGACACCCCCGGCAACAACGGTAGCGGCCACACCGCCGCCGCCCCCGGTAATGGCTGCTGCGACCACGGCGCCAACCGATAGCGAGGAAGTTGACGAGATAACGCCATCAATAATGGCCGGCGACCTGCCGGCGGATCTGCCGCGAACGACCCAGACGGCCCTGTTGTCGGATCCAAGCGATTACACCGTCGGGGAAGACGGGTCGATCGAGGTGCACCCACTTGAGACGCTGGGTCACTATGCAGACTGGTTGCAGATCCGGACGCAGAGGCTTCGTGATCTCAACGGCCTCAAATTCGGTGCGCCGGTCGAGGTTGGTCACAGAATACGGCTCGACTTGGGCTCCGTGGATGCCAAGACATTCGAGGCCCGAAGAGTCGCTTACCATCGTGCTCAGCAGGACAGCTTCTTTCGCAATAACGTCATAACCGGCATCACCGAGCACGTCATTCGTTCCGGAGAGTCAATCTGGATCCTGTCGCTGCGCCAGTACAAGGTGCCGATATGGCTGTTCCGCCAATACAACCCGGAGCTGGATCTGCACAGCGTGAGGCCGGGCACTGTCGTTCGCTTCCCGGTTATGGCGGCGCGGGCGGAGTCGTAGTGCGGGCATGGCCGGGTTGATCTTTCTCCGGTTGCTCCCGGTTCTGTTGCTGACGATCGCGGCGGGCATCTGGTTCAGCGATGTCCAGTCGGGCGGGCCATACGTATTCCGAAACCTGCTGCCACCTGCATTAGCCTTAGTGCTGGCGACATTAACGCTGTGGCAAGGCCGGGGGCATTGGACCGGATCCGGCTGGCGATTCGTACTGGGAACGGCAGGCTATGCCATCCCCGCGCTGGGCCTTTCTATCTACCTCCATTACGCGTATTCGGTCAATCTCAACGGCATGTTCGGCGACCCGGCGAGCCCGGGCCAGCTGTTTCGCTTCCTGCCTGTATACACGACGGTTGCGGGCGGAATTGGCTTCGCAATAGGCTGGATCGCAGGCCGAAACGTGTGACGTATACCGTTTTCCCTGCCCGCGAGGTTTGGTAGTCTTTTGACAGGTTATTGCCACGGTGGCTTCGAATGCTTCGACAAAAACCGCGAATTACCGGGCTGCTGCGCGGCAGCATGATGCTGACGTTGCTCGTGTGCTGCCAGCATGCGTCGCAGGCGGGCGAATTTCCGATCGCCGACAAGGTGCTGATCGTCAAAGCCGAGCGCAAACTGCACCTGATAAGAAATGGCGAATCGTTTCGTACCTTTGATATTGCGCTGGGCATTCGGCCCGAAGGGGACAAGGAGCGCGAGGGCGATTTCAGGACACCCGAAGGCGAATATCGCCTCGATACCCGCAACCCTAACAGCGAGTATTTTCTGTCCATTCGCGTGTCCTATCCGAGTCCTGATGATGTTCGCGATGCTTTGTCGAAAGGTGTGGATCCCGGCGGCGCGATCATGATTCACGGCCAGCCTAACGAACCGACGCGCTCGGAGGCCTATTACCGTACCCAGGACTGGACCAACGGCTGCATTGCCGTGTCGAATTCCGACATGATCGATATCTGGCTGATGACCGACGACAATACGCCGATTGAGATCCAGCCCTGATACCGGACCAAAATGAGTTCGTTGATGCGGAGGTCTGGCCCGAGGGTAGCCTCGAGGTCCTGTCTCAGCTCGAAGTAGACCAGCTGCGTTCCAGCGGCGAAGGCGGGCTCTACGCATTGTTGCGTCGCTGCATGCTCGCAGTCCTGAACTCGGGCAGTGATTCGGACGATGCACGAGCGCTACTCGACAAATATCGCGACTTCAGCGTCGGCTTCATCCAGCAGGACCGCGGGCTCAAATTAGTACTCAATCGCGCGCCCGGCATCGCGTTCGTCGACGGCAAGATGATTCGTGGCATCCGCGAACTGCTGTTTGCGGTTTTGCGCGATCTCGTGTTTACACGCAATGAGATTCTTGGCGACGGCCGCTTTGACCTGAACTCCAGCGATGGGATAACCGATGCCGTGTTTCACATCGTGCGAAACGCCGGGTTGTTCAGATTACCAGCGGACGTCAATCTCGCTGTTTGCTGGGGTGGGCATGCGATCAGTCGCGCGGAATATGACTACAGCAAGAAGGTAGGTTATGAATTAGGGCTGCGAGGCCTGAACGTCTGCACAGGTTGCGGACCTGGCGCGATGAAGGGACCAATGAAAGGCGCAGCCATAGGCCATGCGAAGCAGCGCGTAAGGACGGGACGTTACGTTGGCATCACAGAGCCCGGCATCATCGCAGCTGAGTCACCGAATCCAATCGTCAATTCCCTGGTGATCATGCCGGACATCGAGAAGCGCCTCGAGGCATTCGCAAGGGTTGGGCATGGCATTGTCATATTCCCCGGCGGCGTCGGCACGGCCGAGGAGATCCTGTACCTGTTGGGCGTGCTGCTGCATCCGAACAACCAGAATCAGCCGATGCCGATGATTATGACAGGGCCCACTGCGGCGGAGCCCTATTTCCGGCAGATCGACAAGTTTATCGGCGCTACTCTCGGCGAGCAGGCTCGCGCAAGATACGCGATAGTGATTGATGATCCTCGCGGGGTGGCGCGGGCTATGCGTGCGGGCCTCCAGGAAGTCCGCGAGTTTCGAAAGCAGCAAGGGGATGCATTCTATTTCAACTGGCGGCTTGCAATTGAGCCCGAATTTCAACGACCGTTCAGGGCAACCCACGAGGCGATGAGCGAACTCGAAATTCACGAGTCGCTGCCCGGCCATGAGCTTGCGGCAAATCTGCGGCGCGTATTCTCAGGTATCGTCTCGGGAAATGTCCGCGAAGACACGGCTCTCGAGATCGAGCGGCTTGGTCCGTTTCAGATTAACGGTTCTGCGGAAATCATGCGGCTGCTCGATGATTTGCTCGCTGGGTTCGTCGCGCAAAAGCGCATGAAAATCAGTGGCAACGATTACAAGCCCTGTTACCGCATCCTCTGAACGGTGCCCGCGTACCGGTTATTGTCAAATCGCGACCACTGTCGCCATCAGGGGCCGGCTGATTAAGTAAAGAAGATCAATAAAGCCATGAAATTTCTGTGAAAAATACCGTTCTGCACTGTGATGTAGTTCCTGTGCTTATGGGGTTCGGGCGCTTAGGATTCTTTCAAAGGATTGACTGGGCTAATCAGATGTCTGACAAAAAACACCTGAACTGGGCGGAAGACCTCCGAATGGATACGGAGTCGACGGCCACCGAATCGAACAATGAAATTCCAGCTGCTGCAAACGACGCGGATGGCTGGGCACAGTATCGGCAATGGATAACGAAGGCGCCCGCGCCGCGAGGTCGCCGCACCGGCATTGATCCGGCACTGTACACGTGGAAGGGGTATCGGAACTGGACGGAGCAGGTCCGGCGCAGCTGGTCACCGGAATCGGAAGAAGATTCCGATTAAGCGCCGGTCCCCGACTGACTCGTTATGAAACGCCGACTTTTTTGTCGGCGTTTTTTTTAATAAGAGTCTGGATGAGCCAGTGTGACCGAGGTCGCGTCAGGGCCCGGAATCCATCTCCGCTCTGAACCGGTACTGCGTCTGATTTTTAGCGATTGCGCACCCAGGTTCGAACCTTTCTAAGCAGGCTGTGACTTATCTCACGGAGGCGGCTTGAACGGCTATTTATAGTCCGCAATTAGGATCCTAATTGCGATTTTAAAAGTATGTCAAACAAATACACGGAAGTTGAATCGCCAGTTGATTTTCTGAAAAACGAAACAGCCCGACAGCGGTGGGAACTGTTTCACCGAGCAATAGCACATGCGAAGCAGTGCAACGATGCTGCGCTTGTCGAAACAGAAGCGGAACCGGTTGATACTGCCGCTGCTGGGCCGGCACTGTCCGTAGTTCGTTGATCGTATGGAAAGATTGCTCCAAATACTCGATGACTGCGACGACCTGGTCGGCTCGATCGGCCTGGTCGGCGAACGCGTGCGAAAGGGATTACTTCTCCTGGCGATCGTGTCTGCCTCGTTGACCGTTCAGGTTGGTGGCGTGCTGCTGGCCTTTCGCCATCCGCCCCTTGCTCTGGCAATCGCGCTGCTGCTTTTCGTCGCGTTGCTGTACAGGGAAGTGACGTCGGTGCACAAGGCCCTGGCGACAGATTCTTTCGACGGAAAGCCCGACACCCCTTGAAATAGCTGCTCAAGCCCCTATCGTAACTGACCGTGATCACCGGTTTGACCGGTGATCTTCCCAATGTCAGGAGATCACAGGCGTGAGCGATAACACTAGCCGCGAAACACTTGGCTTTCAGACCGAGGTCCGTCAGCTGTTGCAGCTGATGATCCACTCGCTCTACAGCAACAAGGAAATTTTTCTTCGTGAGTTGATTTCCAATGCGTCGGATGCCGCCGACAAGCTGCGCTTTGAAGGGCTTGCGGAGCCCGGTCTGCTCGGCGACGAGCCGGAATTATCCATATCCGTCGAATATGACGACAAGGCCCGGACCCTATCTGTCATAGATAACGGCATCGGCATGTCCCGGGAAGAATTGATCGATAATCTCGGCACGATCGCCAAATCGGGGACTACCGAGTTTCTCAAGCAAATGTCGGGCGACCAGCTAAAAGACGCGCGATTGATCGGCCAGTTCGGCGTTGGATTCTATTCGGCTTTCATTGTCGCGGATAAGGTTAGTGTCGAAACACGCCGTGCGGGGCTTGATGCCGATCAAGCCGTTCGCTGGGAGTCGGATGGCGAGGGCGAATTCACGATAGAGTCGATCACGCGTAGCCAGCGCGGCACAAGCGTTACTTTGCACCTGAAGGATGATGCCGGGGAGTTTTGCAAGGGGTCGCGCGTCGAGCACCTCATTCGCCGCTATTCAGACCATATTGCGTTTCCAGTCGCACTTGTCGATCGTAATGATGCCGACAAGGAACCCAGAGTGGTCAACTCGGCGACGGCACTCTGGACGCGCTCGCGAAGCGAACTGAGTGACGAAGAGTACCGGGAATTCTACAAGCACCTCTCGCACGATTTCACCGATCCCCTGACCTGGAGTCACAACCGTGTCGAAGGCAAGCGCGAGTACACGAGTCTGTTGTACATTCCGTCCAGCGCGCCATTCGATTTGTGGAACCGGGATGCTCCGCGCGGCCTGAAACTTTACATCCAGCGCGTGTTCATCATGGACGATGCCGAGCAGTTTTTGCCGCTCTATCTGCGTTTCGTCAAGGGAATCGTGGATGCATCGGATCTGCCGCTCAACGTTTCTCGCGAGTTACTGCAGCAACACCCGGATCTCGTTTCAATGCGGAGCGCGCTGACGCGACGCGTCCTTGATATGCTCGCAAAAATGGCCGCCAAGAAAGCCGGGGATTACGAGACGTTCTGGCGCGAGTTCGGACAGGTGCTCAAGGAGGGCGCCGTAGAGGATCCTGCAAACAAGGACAAGGTTGCCAAGCTGTTGCGCTTTGCGACGACGCATGGTGAAGGCAAGCAGGACCAGTCGCTTGACGATTACATGGGCCGAGCGGGCAAGGAGCAGGACAAGATCTATTACCTGCTTGCCGAAAACCATCTCATGGCTGCGGCCAGCCCGCACCTCGAGGGGCTGAAGAAAAATGGCATTGAAGTGCTGTTGTTGACCGATCGCATCGATCCGTGGGTTGTCGAAAGTCTTGGTGAATATGACGGCAAGCCGTTCGAGGACGTTGCGCGAGGTGACCTGGAATTGCCTGAGGGTGAGGGCAAGCTCACTCAGGATGCGAACGATCAGGCGAACAAACCGTTTTTGAAAAAACTCAGGCGGGTACTCAAGGATCGCGTCGCAACGGTCACTGTCAGCCGCCGCCTTGTGGAATCCCCGGCCTGCGTTGTTGCCGCTGCTGATGAGCTGAATCCTCAGCTGCGGCGAATCCTCGAGGCTAGCGGCCAGGAACTCCCGGAGTCCAAGCCGACCCTCGAAATCAACACCGGTCATCCTCTGCTGACCAAGTTGTCTGCGGAGCCTGACGACAAGCGATTTGAGATGCTCTCTAATATCGTGCTCGATCATGCGCTGCTGGCCGAGGGATCGCAGCTCGAAAATCCAGCCGAATACGTACGGCGAATGAACGATTTATTGCTTGAGCTTGATTCCGCTCCGGGCTCGGGATAAAAGAGCACCTCGCGGCCAAACTATCAGGGTACACAATGGGTGACACGAAATCGGATCCGGGCCAGTTGCGGGCCAGGCTGACCGCTGAACAATTCGACGTGACGCAAAACAAGGGCACCGAGAGGCCGTTCACCGGTCAGTATGTCGACAATAAGGAAGACGGCATCTATCGCTGCGTCTGTTGCGGTGCAGAGCTGTTTTCGTCGACGCACAAGTACGATTCGGGCTCCGGGTGGCCGAGTTTCTGGATACCGCTGGCCGGCGAGTCGGTGCGGACCGTCGTGGACAATAGCCATGGCATGGTTCGCACGGAAGTCGTCTGCAGTCAGTGCGACGCGCATCTCGGGCACGTATTTGAAGACGGACCGCAGCCGACGGGCCTGCGCTATTGCGTCAATTCTGCTTCGCTGGATTTTCAGGACTCGGAGACAACCGACCCTGAAAAGCCGGCCTGAATGACTTCCAATCAAGGGCAACAAATTATGAATATTCGCCATCTATCGATAACGATCGCCCTTGCCGCGGGTACGATCGCGTGTAGCCCACAAACCGATCAAACGGCTGCGATCGAGACGCCGGCAGCCAGCGAGCCAGCCGTTGACGCGGGCGTTAGCGAGCCAGTCGGCGCGGCAAGTTTCGAGATAGCGCCTGGCTTGACAGCACGAATCCTTCGCGGCGGGGATGGCCCGGCGGCCCAGGCCGGTGACAACGTAGCGGTGCATTACACGGGCTGGCTTTATGACGAAACTGCCGATGACAAGCGAGGAAACAAATTCGATAGTTCGCTTGATCGTGGTCAGCAGTTCCAGTTTCCGCTCGGCGCCGGCCGAGTCATCAAAGGTTGGGACCAGGGTGTTGCCGGGATGCAGATCGGCGAAGTCCGTGAGCTTACGATTTCGCCCGAGATGGGCTACGGAGACCGCGGCGCTGGCAGCGTTATTCCGCCGGGCGCTACGCTCATTTTCGAGGTGGAGTTATTCAGCGCAGCGAGCCTGAGCGAGCCGGCTTCACAATAGCGGCTGGCTCAGCGCGAAGTCGATACGTCGATTGAGGCTGCGGCCATACCTCGTGCTGTTGTCGGCAATCGGGATGCTGGAACCCTTGCCATCTACCCGTAAACGCTCCGCCGCGATTCCGCCACGCGCCAGGTAGTCGGCCACGGCCTGAGCGCGGAGACGACTCAGCTTGAGGTTCCAGGACTCGTCGCCTGATGCGTCGGTATGGCCTGTAATCACGATCTGCACATGCCGGCAGCTATAGGCAAAGTCGATGAGTTTGTCGAGCATCGAGTAGGATGACGTTCGAATTTCGGCGCTCGAGTGTTCGAATGCCACCGGTTCCGCGACGATTTCCGCAAAGGTTCGGCTGCACAGCGCGTCGAGCGAGGCGGTGTCGGCAAGCGTTGTTACATCCAGATCAATGACGGTATTTGCCGGCAGGGCGGTGCGCATGAGGCTCAGACGTGCGGCAAACGCTTCGGGTTCGGCGGTCACGCCTCGAATACTGATGTCGCTGTCGCGCACCGAGGCGGTAGCCGATTCAGTAGCGGCGAGCGCGTTCAAGAGGCCCTTGCTCATCGTATCCCAGCTGTCCGGGACCTTGATGGCGGGTATAAATGTCAGCCGGGTGCCGTGATCGGCGAACCGGTCGGCAATGAAGTTTTTGAGACCTGCCTGCTGTTTGCGTGATGCCGTGGTGGCAGTCAGTTCGAGCCAACCACGACTCAGCTGAACCTCGAAGGTCGGGGCGTCGAGTACCGTATACGGCCCGGTCGTCGCGCCGGTTCCCGACGAGCCGGGGTCGATCGGCGTGGGCATAAGCAGGCCGCTGCCGAACAGCAGCACGCTTATGATTAGCCCGGGATCGCGCCGGAGAGCAGCCGCAATACGGTTAATGCTGGCTGGCCAGTTTCCGATCATGGAGATCACGGGCCTGGCCGATCCAGTCTTCGCGATAGATGCGGCTGCGGAAACCCCTGAGTTTACTGGCAATTCGATTGATCTCGTATTCGCTCATTTCGGCGATCTGGTCGAAACGGCAGATGCCCATTTCGTTGAGCGTCTTTTCGATTGCCGGGCCGACACCCTTGATCTCCTTGAGGTTGTCACGAGCATCGCCGTCGGGGCCTTCGACAGGAGACTCTGCCGGGCGGCCGCCATTCTGTAACGGCTCGTCTTCGGCAAATGCGGCATCATCGACGAGTTCCGCAAAATCAGCCGGATCAACAAGATCTTCATAGGCGTCCACCGCTTCGCCTTCGCCGCCGGCATGGTCTTCGTTATCCGCAACGAGTTCCGCAGGTTGTTCGCCTATGTCGTCTGATCTGGGGCGGACGTTCGCTGCTTCCATCGGCTCGTTCGATGCTCTTAAGTCTTCGCCGAGCGCTTCCCGGTCCACGGGTTCAACCCGCGTCTGATCGGAGCCGATCATCGCGTCGAGAGCCGCGATACGTTCTTGTGCCGCAGTGAGTTGTTCCTCCAGTTGCCGGGCTTCTTCATTGCGGGCGCGAAACTTCTCGATCAACGGAGGCACACGCTCCTGCCAACTGTTGAGCTCCCTGGTCAGTTTCGCGATGATCGCATCGCGCTGCGCAAGCGCAGCGGCACTCGCGTCATTTTCCCCGGTGCGGCTGGCGATATCGGTTTGCAGCTGGTCTCTTTGCGCGACCGCGACCTCGAGATTGCTGCGGATATCCTTGATCTGCCGCTGCAGCTCATCGCGACGCTCGAAAGCCTCTTTAAGCGCGGCGGACAATTCGGTAGCACGCATTTTGGCGTCTTTGTTGGATGCCTGGCAGTCGCTGTTCTGTTCCATCAGGCTCTTATTTTGCTCGACAAGCCGCTGATGCTCGCTGCGTTGCGCCTCGAGCTGGTTCCGCCAGCCTGCGTGAATGGCCGCTTTCTCGCCACTGCTGCGCCGGTCCCTGAATACCCAGCCGACAACCAGGCCCGCAATCAGAGCGATTGCTGTCGCGAGAATATGAAGGATACTGATCTCAGGCATGCCGATGTTTCCCTATACCGCCAGATGGACTTTATTGTTCCCGTCCCAGGTATGGTTTTCTCCGCCCCGCGTCAATACCACTGGCAAGGGACGGTCGTTTTGGGCACAGTATCGCGCCTCTGGATCAATGCGGCTTTTCATCCGGACACCCGCGCACTGCGCTGTCCGGCCGAAGACCAGCCGTATAAAGTATTAATTTTACAGCAATAACATGCACCTAAGCCAGCAAAGGGTGAAACGGCAATGAGCCAGGCGCCAATAACGGAAAAGCGTTTCATCGAAGGGCCGGTCGGCCGCTTGGAGGCGATCGTGGATACGCCTGCCGATAGCGAGCCTTATGGCACCGTCGTGGTTTGCCATCCACATCCACAGCACGGCGGCACGATGCATAACAAGGTGGCACATACGCTGGCGCGAACATTCGTGCGGCTCGGCTTTGTAAGCCTGCGGTTCAATTTTCGCGGCACAGAAGCCAGTGAAGGCACCTACGACAACGGCATTGGGGAGCTCGATGACGCGCTTGCGGCGCTAGCCTGGATCCGCGACCGCTGTCCAGACGGCCCACAATGGCTCGCAGGCTTTTCCTTTGGGGCGGCTATTGCCGTTCGCGCGGCGGCCACGGCGCGCGTCGACGGGCTGATTACCGTCGCGCCCGCGATCCGTCGACTCGCGCCAGGACAGCCTGAACAGCCAGACTGTCCATGGCTGATTATTCAGGGTGATGTAGACGAGCTGGTCGATGTCGATGCGACCATAGAATGGGTGAACGGACTGGCGCCCGGCCCGGAATTGCTGGTCATGCCCGGTGTCGAACACTTCTTTCACGGCAACCTCAACGAGCTTCAGGACGCTGTCACGGCTTTCGTGGCGAAGCAAATGGCGGAAGAGCAATAATCGAGCCGCAAAAAAAAGCCGGGACTGAACCCGGCTTTTTATGACTCCGCTGCCGTTAGGCGCTAAACCATATCTTTTAGTCCCTTGAGCGCTGATACCTTGACGGCCTTCGACGCAGGTTTCGCTTTAAACATCATCTCTTCGCCGGTAAACGGGTTGACACCCTTGCGCGCCTTTCGCGCGGGCTTTTTCACAACGCGCAGTTTCAAGAGCCCCGGGATCGTGAATGTGCCTGGCGCGTTGCGGCCGCCGAGGTTCTTGCTTATCTGAGCGTTCAAAGAGTCGAAGACAGCAGCAATATCTTTACGGGTCAAACCCGTGTCCTCGACGATCTTTCCGTAAATTTCAGATTTGGTAGGCGGCTTCCTGGTGTTCGTTGCCATGAAAAGTTGACTCCTCAAAAATAAAAAAACGGGCATAGCCCGCGGAAAAAAGCCGCGAGACGATAGCACATGTCGGTCTGACAGGTAAGCCGAATCAGCGCTTTTCTGGGCGCTGTCCCGGCGACTGAAGATATGCGGAATCAGTTGGTGAAAAATTGCCGCACGAAACGAACATCGGCAGGTGTCGTAGCGCCCTCCGGAGTGACGCTGATATCAAAAACGAGAGTCTCCCGATTGGCGACAGACAACTCGCCAATATAATAAATCGCATCCCCATCATTGATCTGGCGCATCGAAACGGACTTCAGCTGACCCGCAAGATTCCGGGTCTTGACCGTAATGACGGCATTGACGGGCACGCTGTCCGGCTTCCGTAGAACCGATACGTTGAGCATCGCGCGATTCTTGCTGCGCACGATATCGTATGCGCGTGCTATCTCGGCTGGTAACTGGTCGGTGGACTGTGCGCTGAAATGAACGACATGTTCGCCAATATCGGCACTCGTCGGGCCGGCCGGCTCAGCCTCCGGTATGCGGCCTGTTTCACCCGGCCCGCCACAAGCAGACAGCGTTCCGAGCAACGCCACGGCAAACATCGTTCTGCCAGTAGAGATCGACAATTATCTACCTCCGGCACACCGGCTCTAGACTATTCAGCGTCGGTTCGGCGACAGATAACCGGCCCGGAATCGCAACCGGACTTCGCAGAATAAAGCGCCTGTTGCCGCTGGTTAGCTGGATACAGGATGCCGGCAGCTGCACCCGTACGGACGGCAGCAGATCGCTACCGCGGCATTGGACGAACGGCTCCAGCTTCGGGTTCAAATTCCGATCGGCTTCAGGCCGTGTACGACGATCGAGGCGGCAAAAAGCATGATCATCGCAAAAATCGGCGAGATATCCAGGCCGCCGATGGGCGGGATCAATCGCCGGAAGGGCCGCAGGACCGGTTCCGTCAGTGTCGCAATGATGGCTGTTGCCGGATTGTAACCGCCTGGCGACAACCAGCTCAGAATGACGCGAATCACGATTGCAAAAGCGAACAGGCGCAAGGACAGGAAGACCAGGTTGACCAACGCCGTGATTGCGATGGGAGCGAAGCCGGCCGACTGCCGGTAAAGCAGTAAAATCAGCAGTATGGTCAGGTACTGCACGACAAACGCAACGACGACGGTCGCGGTATCGAGTTTCCCGAATGAGGGCGTAATTCGCCGCATTGGAATCACGAGGGGTGATGTCAGCTTGAGAATCGCCTGCGCCAGCGGATTGCGAAAGTCCGCCCGTAGCCACGGCAGCCAGAAGCGCAGTAACAGCACGAGCAAATAGAGGTTCGCGATCGCGTTGACGATGAAAACAATGGCATCGGCGATATTTTTTGGCATGGTTTAGTCCTGCCCTGCTGAATGCGCCTGATCGGCAAGTTCGACGGCACGGTCGCGCGCTGCTATGAATGCCTTATCGAAGATAGCACGAACGTCATTTGCATCCAGCGTATCCAGGGCCGCCGCGGTCGTCCCACCCGGAGATCGCACCCTCGAGATCAGCGTATCCATTGGTTCGACGCTATGGCTTGCCAATGCTGCTGCACCGACCGCCGTTTCGATAGCAAGAGTCGCGGCCGCTACCTCGTCCAGCCCAAGATCCTGGCCGGACTTGAATAACATGTCGATCAGCAGGTAGAAGTAGGCCGGCCCGCTGCCCGAGATCGCGGTTACCGCATCGATGTCCGCTTCTCGTGGCACATGAACGACGCTGCCGACCGCGCCCATAATCTTATCTGCCTCAGCAAGATCGCTGTCGCTGACCCGTTCATTGGCGAACATACCTGACACACCTTTCCTCAGCAGCGCGGGCTGGTTCGGCATGACCCGAACTATAGCCATGTTTCCGCCGAGCCACGCATCGATATCTTCGCTGCGCACCCCTGCTGCAATCGAGATGATCATTGGCCGGTTCTTCTGCACGACGTCACGCAAAGCCTCGCAGACGCCGGCCAGGACCTGTGGTTTGACGGCGAGCACCAGGCAATTGACCTGCGCCGCAACGGCAAGATTATCGGCTTCGATCCGGGCGCCGGGCAGATCGTTGCCGAGGCTATCGCGCTGCGCGGCCGACGGCTCCCCGATCAGTATCCCCGATGGGTTGAATCCTGCCGAGATGAGGCCGCCGGCGATGGCTCGCGTCATGTTGCCGCCGCCGATAAAGCCGACAGTTCCGTTAATCATGCTTAACCCTGGTCGCTGAAAATGACGATGCCGATGCGCAAAACTGTCTCCACTATCGCTCTCCAAATATCGCGGTACCAATACGCACCATTGTACTGCCCTCGAAAATGGCAGCCCGGTAATCATGACTCATCCCCATCGACAGCGTGTCGACGTCGATGCCTTCAGCGCGCAGGGAGGCGGCGTGCGCCCGCAGGCGGGCAAATGGCTCTCTCTGCGCTTCGAAACTGTCGTGCTGGGCCGGCAGGCACATCAAACCTCGCAGGCGCAGCCCGGGCAAAGTGGCGACCTGCCGCGCAAGCTGCGGCAGGTCGTCCTCGCTGCTGCCGGACTTGCCCGGTTCGCTGTCAATATTAACCTGCAGGCAGATATTCAGGGCACCCATGGACGCCGGGCGTTGCCGGCTCAGACGTTGTGCGGTCTTCAGTCGATCGACGGTATGCACCCAGTGAAATTGCTCGGCGACAGCCCGGGTCTTGTTGCTCTGCAGATGTCCGATAAAGTGCCATTGGAGGTCTTCTCGACCGGCCTGCGCTATTTTTTCCAGGCCCTCCTGGACGAAATTTTCGCCGAAATCGTGCTGCCCGGCGGCCGCAGCCTCGAGAATCAGGGACACGGGCTTTTTCTTGCTCACGGCCAGCAATCGGACGCTAGCCGGGTCTCTACCGGCATCGACAGCAGCTTTCGCCAGCAAATCTCGGATTTTTCGCAAGTTTTCCGTGACTCTAATCACGTTTTGCTCCGGGTGCTTCGCTATACTAGGCTTCGATCAGGGCCGGGTTATGGTAAGTCCGGCCACGTACTCAAGAGGGTTAAATATGGCCGTCGACGTTGCCCAGCTATTGTCGTTCACGGTAAAGAACAACGCATCCGATCTACACTTGTCCGGCGGCGTTCCGCCGATGATTCGTGTTGACGGCGACATCAAGCGCATCAACATGCCTGCGCTCACCCACAAAGATGTCAATAGCATGGTGTACGACATCATGAATGACAAGCAGCGAAAGGACTACGAGGAATTTCTCGAAACGGACTTCTCATTCGAAATACCCAAGCTCGCGCGCTTTCGCGTCAATGCCTACAACCAGAACCGTGGATCTGCGGCCGTTTTTCGCATCATTCCATCCGTAATCCTGACGCTCGATGATCTGGGTGCGCCAAGCATTTTCAAGGATATCTCGATGCATCCGCGTGGCATTGTCCTGGTCACGGGTCCAACCGGATCCGGAAAATCGACGACGCTTGCAGCCATGGTGGACTACATCAATGAGAACAAGCCCGATCATATCCTGACCATTGAAGATCCGATCGAGTTTGTGCACGAGTCAAAGAAGTCGCTGATCAATCAGCGTGAGGTGCATCGTGACACACTCGGCTTTAACGAAGCCCTCCGCTCCGCGCTTCGCGAAGACCCTGACGTTATCCTGGTTGGCGAATTGCGCGACCTGGAAACCATTCGTCTCGCCCTGACTGCCGCCGAAACAGGCCACCTTGTATTTGGCACGTTGCACACGAGTTCTGCCGCAAAGACGATCGATCGTGTCGTCGACGTGTTTCCGGCTGCGGAAAAGGAAATGGTTCGTGCGATGCTGTCTGAATCGCTACGCGCGGTCATCTCACAAACGCTACTGAAGAAAATTGGCGGCGGGCGAATTGCGGCGCACGAAATCATGATCGGCACACCGGCAATTCGCAACCTGATACGTGAAGGCAAGATTGCGCAGATGTACTCGGCGATCCAGACAGGCCAGGGCTCTGGCATGCATACGTTGGATCAGAACCTCGCCGAGTTAATGGCAAAGGGCTTGATCAACAAGGAAGAGGCACGATTCCGTGCTGTTCAGAAAGAGAACTTCTAGCCCGGCGCGAGCGCGGTAGCCCTGACAGGAGAATTGGAAGATGGAACGCGAACAAGCGGTACGGCTGACACAAAATCTGTTGCGCAAGATGGTTGAACGGGAAGGCTCCGACCTTTTCCTGACGGCCGGATTTCCGCCGGCGATCAAGGTCGATGGCACGATTCACAAGGCGACCGATACGCCATTGAAAGCGGATCAGGCAGCGATCATGGTCCGCTCCATCATGAACGACAAGCAGATCAAGGAATTTGACGCAACGAAAGAGTGCAATTTCGCAATTGCGCCACAGGGCATCGGCCGCTTTCGGGTGAGCGCATTTATTCAGCAGGGGATGGTCGGCGCCGTGTTGCGCACGATAACGACCGAGATTCCAACGCTGGAGGACCTCGAATTGCCGCCTATCCTTAAAGACATCGTCATGAACAAACGCGGTTTGTGCATTGTCGTTGGCGGCACGGGTTCGGGTAAGTCGACAACATTGGCAGCGATGATTGGACACCGCAATGAGCACTCGCGCGGCCACATCGTGTCGATAGAGGATCCGGTCGAGTATGTGCATCCGCACAAGGGCTGCGTAATCACGCAGCGGGAAGTTGGTGTAGATACCGAGACCTGGCATGCGGCGCTCAAGAATACTCTGCGCCAGGCTCCCGACGTCATTTTGATCGGCGAGATTCGCGATCGTGAGACCATGGAATACGGGATTCAGTTCGCGGAAACGGGGCACCTCTGCCTCGCGACGCTACATGCCAACAGCGCCAATCAGGCGCTGGACCGCATTATCAACTTCTTCCCGGAAGAGAGGCGGCAGCAGCTGCTTATGGATCTGTCGCTGAATACCAAGGCGTTTATTTCGCAGCGCCTCGTGCCCCGTGAAAGCGGTGTCGGTCGAGTCGCTGCCATGGAAATCATGCTGAATACGCCGCTGGTTGCCGACCTCATCTTCAAGGGCGAGGTGGGTCAAATCAAGGAAATCATGGCCAAGTCGACTCGCCTCGGAATGCAGACGTTCGACCAGGCGCTCTTTCATCTGTACGAAGAAGGTGTGATTTCCTATGAGGAGGCGATGCGCAATGCCGATTCGAAGAACGAGCTTCGTCTGCGAGTCAAGCTGGAAAGTAAACGCGATTCCTCGATAGCGGATCAGCAGTCAGAAAGTCTGAAAATTATAGAAGAAGACACCGCTCGGACATTCTGAGCCTCACGGATGAACGCATAAATGAACGTAAAACCGCTGTTCAAACTGATGGTCGAGAAGAAGGCGTCCGACTTGTTCTTCTCGCCGTATGCACCGGCGAAAATCAAGATCGAAGGCAAGATCATGCCGGTTAACAAGCTCGAAATGACGCCCAAGATGGTCCGGCAGGCGGCCATAGAACTGATGGACGAAGATCAGCTCGAACAGTTTACCCGGGAGCTTGAAATCGATTTCGCGATCTCCGAACCAGGGCTTGGGCGGTTTCGCGTCAATGTATTTCATCAGCGTGGCAATGTTGCGATGGTGCTCCGTTACATCACGTCCGAGCTGCCCACGCTCGAAGAGCTGGGGATGCCCGAGGTGCTCAAGGACCTGATCATGATGCGTCGCGGCCTGATCCTGATGGTCGGTGCGACAGGCTGCGGGAAGTCCACGACGCTGGCCGCCATGATCAACCACCGAAACGAGAAATCCTCATCGCACATCATCACGATCGAGGATCCCATTGAATTTTTGCACCCCAACAAAAAGTCTATCGTCAACCAGCGAGAGGTCGGCCTCGACACGAAATCATATGCGCGGGCCCTGAAGAGCGCGATGCGAGCCGCACCCGACGTCATTCAAATCGGTGAGGTTCGCGACCGAGAATCCATGCAGGCGGCGCTGGACATGGCTGGCACGGGGCACCTCGTCGTCGGCACCCTGCACTCCAACAACGCGTCGGAGACTCTGGATCGCATCATCAACATGTTTCCCCAGGAGCAGCACGGCCAGGTCTTCATGGACCTCGGCCACTATCTGCGCGCGATTCTGTCGCAGCGACTCGTTCGCTCCCGTGGCGGGAAGTTGGTTGCAGCCGTCGAACTCATGTTGAATACGCCGCATGTCAAGGATTTGATTCTGAAGGGCGATATTTCGGCCGTAAAAGAGGCGCACAAGGACAGCGGTGAGCAGGGCATGCAGACGTTTGACGAAGCATTGCTGGATCTCTACAAGGCGGGTACCGTCACTCTCGAAGAGGCGATGTCGCATGCAGACTCGCGCTCGAATCTCGAAGCCAAGATAAACTTCGGAGGCTAGGCCGAGAGCGGTTCGCACTTTATCCGTACCGTTCGAATGCGGTGCGCGGGTCTTGCATCGGCCGGAAGAGCCTGATCGCGGGCTAACGCCAGACGACGGTCTGGGCATCAAATACGGGGCCGTCGACGCAAACGCGTTTCATCGCCGGGCCGGTCGGTGTCAGTACTTCGACAGCACAGCCAGCGCAGCCACCGACGGCGCAGGCCATGAACTCCTCAAGTGAAACCTGACACGGCAAAGAGTGACGTGCGGCCAGCGCTGCGACGGCCCTGAGCATCGGCGTCGGCCCGCAGGCAAATATCTCGGTTTGCTGAAGTTGCTCTTGATCGAGACCCTGCAGCCAGCGCTCGGCCAGGTCGGTGACATAGCCATTATAGCAACCGGGGAAGCCCGACAGGCTCGAGAGCCGGCTCGTGAACCCCCAACTCTCGAGCAATGGCATGGAGCTGGTGATGTCGTTATCGAGCCATGGCGTTGGAAGACTCGACGGCTGCAGGTCGAAAGGGAATGGAATCTCGGAACCCAGCAGTGCCAGCGGACGCCACTGGTCCGCTTCGCGTCGCAGGCTGTCGGCGAGAAAAACCATTGGCGGAATGCCTACGCCGCCGCCGATCAACACGACATTCGGCCGCTCGGTCGACAGCCTGAACGGCTGCCCGATCGGTCCGAGGACGCTGATGGCGTCACCCGGGCGCTTGCCGGCCAGTAGCCGCAACCCCTCGCCGACGACCTTGTAAAGCACCTCGATCCAGTCGCCGGCAGCGCGCATGATCGACAGAGGCCGGCGCATTGGCAATGCCACGTCGCAGCTGACATGAACGAAGGTACCGGGAGCCGCCGCCGCCGCACATTTCGGCGCGCGAATGCGCATGATGTACTGCTCATTCGGGAATGAGTCGATTTGCAGCAGCTCACCGTCTTCGACGAACAGCGTATTGCGATTTCGCTGCGCCTGTTCCTGGGCCGCGGTGATCACTGCCAGGTCATCGACTTGCTGACGTGTTCGAGTACCGCCATGCGCACTGCGACGCCATTAGCAACCTGCTGTGTGATGACCGAGGCCGGACTATCGGCAAGCGCCGACTCGATTTCGATGCCGCGGTTCATAGGCCCCGGATGCATGACAATTGCATCGGGCGCGGCGATCCGCATGCGCTCGCGGCTGATTCCATAGTTGGCAAAATATTCGTCGATCCCGGGAATGCCGTCGAGACTGCCGATGCGCTCGCGCTGAATCCTCAGCGCCATAACCACGTCGGCGTCGCGCAAGCCCTCATCGAGATTATCCAACAGGCACGCATACGGCATCTCTCCTGGATCGGGCGCAAGCGGCGGGGGCGACACGAGTCGTAGTTCGCCGACGCCGAGTGTGTGCAGGCCTTGTGCCGTCGACCGCGCCACTCGTGAGTGGGCAATATCGCCGACGATCGTAACCGTAAGCTCATCGAACCGCTTCTTGTGCTGGCGGATGGTCAGAAGGTCGAGCAGCCCCTGTGTCGGATGCGAGACGTCTGCCTCGCCGGCATTGAGTATGCTCACGTAGTCACTGACATGCCGCGCAATGTAAGCCGGCACGCCCACGCTAGCGTCGCGGACGACCATGATATCGACCCGCATGGCCTGCAACGTGTAGATCATGTCGAGGATGCTTTCACCTTTCTTGCGCGAAGACGTGTTCACATCGAGGTTCAATACATCCGCTCCCAGGCGCTTCCCGGCGAGATCAAATGATGCGCGCGTTCGCGTGCTGGGCTCGAAAAACAGATTGGCAACCGTGCGTCCTGCCAGTGACTGGCTGCGCGCCGCAGCTTCGCCGATCGGGCTGACGAAGCGCTGCGCGTCGTCCAACAGCTGCACGAGGAGCGTCCGGTCGAGCCCCTTCAGGGTCAGAAGATGCCGTAAACTGCCGTCGGCGTTGAGCTGCAGGCCGGCTTCGTCGTCCTGGTTCGGGAAGGTTTCTGGTGCTTGCATGGCGTGGTCAGTCTACTGGCAAATCTGACGGCCGGCCAGATACCGTTCGGCGATCAATACGGCCGCTGCGCTGTCGATCGACGATTTCCTGATCCGTCCGCGGCGGCCAGCCGCGCGAGATCTTTTCAGCACGGCTTCGGCTTCCAGCGACGTGTAGCGTTCGTCGACGCTGGCGACGGGTAGCCCATAGCGGCCAAGATCCTCGATAAAGGCGCGCACATCGGCCTGCAGGTCGCTTGGTGAACCGTCGCCGTGTGCGGGCATGCCGACGACGAGTCGCGACGGGCGCCACTCGTCGATGAGCTGGGCAATGCGTGCGTGATCAGGTCCGCGCGCGCCGTTGTCGATCGTGCCGACAGGGCTGGCGGAGCTCGTGATTTCCTGGCCTACGGCGATACCGATGCGCCGCAAGCCAAAATCGAAGGCCAGAATAGTCTCGGGGCGGCCTGCCTCAGGCGTGTCCGGCATCAGTTGACATCCTGCTAATGTCGATACCGAGTGTTTGTGCCGCCTTGTACCAGCGTTCGTTGAACGGCGTATCGAACACGATGGCGGCGGTCGCGGGTACGCTGAGCCACGAGTTAGACAGCATCTCGTTCTCCAATTGCCCCGGCTCCCAGCCTGCGTACCCGAGAGCGACCAGCGATTTGTCGGGACCGGTCCCCCTGGCCATGGCATCAAGCACGTCGCGCGACAAAGTCAGCTGAATATCGCTTGAAACGGCAATCGTATTTTCGAACGTCCGTCCGGGGTCGTGCAGAACGAAGCCCCGCTCCGGGCCCACCGGGCCGCCGAGCAGAACCGGGCTGTCGGCAACGCCTTGGTCTGCCTCGTCGAGATCGAGTTGCTCGAACAGGCCGCCGAGCTTGAGCGTGAGGGGCCGGTTGATGACGATTCCCAGGGCACCGTCTTCGTTATGTTCACAAATCAACGTTACGGTCGTGCTGAAATTCGGGTCTTCCATGCCGGGCATGGCGATAAGCAATTGATTTGTGAAGGAACCGTCAAGAGCCATACTTACAGTATCGGCCCTGGGACGGGCGGGCACAACCGCCGGGTTAATTGCTGGTACCGCTGGACGGCATGAGTTGTTCGCTGAACAACCATTTGTAAGCAAATCGCAGGCGGTCATAGTCGTCGCGAATCTCGTCGGGAAACGGATCGAACGGGGATGCGCGGCGCAGGATATCGAGTGCGGCCTGGTCCAGCACCTTGGAGCCGCTCGACTTGCGAATGATAACCTCGTTCAGCTGGCCCGATGCTTCGATGCTGACCTCGAGTGTCGGGCTGCCTGTCAGTCCGTCGAGCGGACCAAGTTCCGGAAAATAGTCGTCCCCGACCGCCTCGATACGGCGTTTCCAGGTGTCGAGATAGGCGGCGATCGTCGACTCGCGCGTGTCCGCGCTTATGATCAGCTGGCGCGGGTCGTCATCGGTTATCTGCAAGGTTGCGGCATCATCCCGCGGCAGCGGCAGAGTTCGGTCCCTGCCGGACTCGAGCAGAATTGCGGTATTGCTCTCGCGCTGAGGTTCCTCGCGGAGACTGTCGCCCATCTTGATGTCCTGGTCATTCCGGGTCGAGACGACCTGGTCGGCCGCGACCTCATGCGCGTTCGACTCGAGCAGTTTATCCCCGTCCGGCTGGCCGGCATTGTCGATCGGCGAGGTACTCTCGAGCGGTGCGCTCGGCCTGACCTGATCGGCGGTAGTACCCCCTCCCTCCTGTGAGGCCTGGGCGAGATACTCGGCGTCGTCCGGACGATCGATCTGTTGATTCGGGTCGGCGACGATGGTGACCTCGAGCGAAATCGCGTCCCCGAAGTCGTCGCTCAGATAAGGATTGAAAGTAACGCCGATTATCAGAATGCCGTGGATCAATGCGGCCAGGAACAGCATCGCAGGCAGTCGGTCGGGAGCCTGTGGCGCGACAAGCTGGATGTCGTCACTCGAATCCGTTTGCAGTGCAGAGCTGGCCATAATCGGTGTCCCGGATGATCCGCTAATTTCCTCAGCTAAACAAGGGCTTAGCTACCTGAGTCGAACCGGCATGCTGTCAGGGCCAGTTGAGTCCGAGGGTGGTCGTCCGACCGCCCGCGCTCCGCGGCCCGATTCAGCCCAGGCGGCAGTCTTATCGTCAGTTTAGTTCGGCTTCGATCGCGTCGAACAGGATGCCAGCGATGTTGAGATCGAAGCGCTTGTCGAGTTCGCGGATACCGGTTGGGCTCGTGACGTTCACTTCGGTTAGGTAATCGCCGATGACATCGATTCCTGCGAACAGGACGCCGTTTTCTCGCAAGACCGGGCCGACGCGCTCGCAAATCGCGCGATCGGCGGGCGAGAGTTCCTGACCGACGCCTTTCGCACCCATGACCAGGTTGCCGCGGTTGTCATCGTCCGAGGGGATTCGGGCCAGCGCATAGGGCACCGCTTGGCCGTTAATCAGGAGAATCCGCTTGTCGCCAAGGCGTATCTCTGGAATATACGTTTGCGCCATTGCGAAACGTTGTCCGAAGTCCGTGAGCGTTTCGAATATGACGTTGGCATTGTTGTCGCCTTTGCTGACGACGAAAATCGATCGTCCGCCCATGCCGTCGAGGGGTTTAACGACGATTCGATCGTGATCGGCCAGAAATTCTTTCATTTCCTGCATCGATCGCGTGATGAGTGTCGTCGGCGCGCACTCCGGGAACCAGGCCGTATAGGCCTTTTCGTTCATGTCCCGCAGCGCCTGCGGTCGATTGACGACCAGTGCGCCGGCCACCTGGGCCCGATCGAGGATGTAGCTCGTATAGATGTATTCCATATCGAAAGGAGGGTCCTTGCGCATCAGAATGACATCCAGGTCGCCGAGATCGATATCCGCGTCGTCACCGAGTTCAAACCAGGACGCCTTGTCATCACGAACGGTCAGGCGCCGCGAACGGCCGATTGCCCTGCCCGATAACAGCTTGAGGTCGGCCTGCAGGAAATAGTGAATCTCGGCATGGCGCCGCTGCGCCTCCAGCAGCATCGCGAACGAACTGTCTTTGTAGGCCGAGATGGACTCGATGGGGTCCATGACAATGCCCAGCCGAAGCGGAGAGTCTGCCATCGTTGGCGGTGAATCCTGCGTATGTCGTCAGCGCCCAACTATACATTGGAATCAAAAGCTAAGCGTTGAAAATCCCTCGATTTTTGCCGGTTGCGGTACGCGTCGTAGCAGGACTTATGTCAATATGGTACAAGTCATTTTGCATACGGTTTTAATGGCTGTTCCGGGCAGCGCCGGCGTGCAACCAATATTCAAGAGCCCGAATCCGGGGCGATTCGGAAGACGCGTGAGGATATCCTGTGTCCAGTAACCCATCTCGAAGTCTCAACGGCCTCAAGATTCTTGTCGTCGACGACAGTAAGACAATTCGGCGAACCGCGGAAACGCTGCTGACCAAGGAAGGTTGCCAGGTTTTCACGGCGATTGACGGATTCGATGCACTATCGAAAATCGCCGATCATCAGCCCGATGTCATATTCGTGGACATCATGATGCCTCGGCTGGACGGCTATGAGACATGCTCGCTGATCAAGCACAACAGCATTTTCAAGGAAACGCCGGTCATCATGCTGTCGAGCAAGGACGGTTTGTTTGATCGTGCTCGGGGACGCATCGTTGGTTCCGAGCAGTATTTGACCAAACCGTTTACGAAGGACGAATTGCTAGGTGCTATCTCCAACCAGATCAATTAGCAAAGGCACCGAAATTATTATGAGCACGCTGCAGAGGAATCGCTAATGGCAGTCATTCTTATCATTGACGATTCGCCGACCGAGCTGCATCTCTTTCAGAACATGCTCGAGAAGAACGGCTTTGTCACGCTTGTCGCCGACAGTGGCGAAGAAGGGCTGAAGCACGCGAGGTCATCTCGACCCGACTGTGTCCTCATGGACGTCGTGATGCCGGGGATGAATGGCTTTCAGGCCACGCGCAAGTTGACGCAGGACCCCGACACCGCCGGAATACCGGTCATCATGATCACGTCGAAAGATCAGGAAACCGACAAGATCTGGGGAATGCGCCAGGGTGCTGTCGAGTACCTCGTCAAGCCTGTCTCGGAACAGGAGCTCGTGGCCAAGATCAACGCAGTCATGGCCGGCTGAATGGATACGGCCGGGGATCTCGCCGATCTGGTCGAGCAACCGTTCGAGTTGCTGGCCGAGATTGAACGACGGAGCCGCGAGGCCCATGCCGGGCCAAGCGCGGTCGGGTTGCAGTCGGAATGGGTCGGTGTCGGTTTTCGCATCGGCGAGGAGTTATTTGTTGCGGATCGGGAGCAGGTGCGGGAAGTGCTGATGCTGCCCGAGGAAATGACGCGAGTGCCGGGCGCGCAGCGCTGGTTGCTCGGTATAGCCAATTTGCGCGGGCACCTGCTGCCGCTCGTCGACGTAAAGTTATTGCTCGGCAGCGGCCGCACGTCGTTGCGGCGCACGACCCGGGTGATTTCAGTCAATCACCGTGAAATACCGGCAGGACTTGTCGTCGATGAAGTCCTCGGGTTCCGCCGCTTTGCCGATCATGAATTTACCGAGACCTGGCCTGATACGGTCGTCCGGTGTGACCGCTTCCTGACGGGGGCCTATGCACGAGGCGAAGAAACCTGGCCCGTGCTGAATCTATTCGACTTTATTGAAAGCAACCTTTTTCTGCAGGCGGCGGCGGAGAAATGAGCGGACAGTCAGAAGGCGCGCGCAAGAAGCTGACTGACAACCACAACGGGTTATAGACAACCATGGTCAAAAGAAAAGAAATTGCACCGACGTTCCGGATTATCGTTATCGCAGCTGCAGTGTTGTTGCTGGCAGCAGCCGTGTTCACCTATCTGCAGGGCGGACGTGATAGCTCGGCGGCGGTCGAACTGGCGGCACTGTCGCAGGCGATGCCCGCCCAGGCCGGCGCTGCATTGGCCGGCGACGCCGAAGGTTTCGACCAGGTCGATCGCATGCTGAAGCGGATCGTGACCCTGCGTGGCGAAGGTGAACCGGCCGTGCCCGGTGCGCCGGACGCATGGCGTGCACTCGAGACAAGTGCGGCGGCGATACTTGAAAAGCGCGCCGAGGTTGAAGCCCTGGCAGGCGTTGCAGTGGATGTCGAAGCGAGCGTTGCGGCACTGCTGGAATTGTCTGACGCTTTGTTTGATCGGTCCGGGAGTACTGGGGTCATCCAGGAATTTCAGCAGCGCGCGGCTCGCATTGGCCAGCTGTCGGCACAATTGCTACCGCCGGCCAGGACGGGTGGAGCGGCCGCACGCATTAACGGTGATGCGGCTTTCTTGCGCGTCGTAGCCAACGCATTCGCCGGACTGGAAACCGAGCTCGATGTCGCTCCGCTCACTGGCGAGGACAGTGAGGCCATCGTGATCGCACTCGAAGAGCGTATCAATGAAATCGGCGACCAGGTGCAGCGCATCGATGCCGCGGCGGGGCAGGTCGGCGGGCTCCCGGACGCGGCGGCAGATTTGGCCGCAAGCGCAGCCCGGCTGGCCGGCGCATTTGCCTCCGGGGCCGTGGCGGGCGAATCGTCGGGGTTTCTGCAGTCTGTCTGGCTTCCAATTTGTCTGATCATGATCGCGGTTCTGCTGCTTGGCGTTCTGGAATTCTTTAACTCCAGGAGCTCGGTATTCGAAGAGGCTGCCAGGGAGCAAGCGGACCAGAATGAGCGTAATCAGCGGGCGATATTGCGCCTGTTGGATGAGATGGGCAGTCTCGCTGATGGCGACCTGACCGTCGAGGCTACCGTCACCGAAGACATAACCGGGACGATCGCCGACTCCTTCAATTACGCCATCGAAGAACTCAGAAAACTCGTTGCGACGGTCAACGAGACAGCCATCATGGTTGATTCGGCCGCAAAGCAAACCAAAAGCACAGCCGTGCACATGGCGCGAGCCGCAGACAACCAGGCGCGTGAAATCAATGCTGCGACGGGCTCGATCGTATCAATGGCTGCCTCGATCGAGGAGGTATCGGGTAACGCGGAGCGGTCGTCGGACGTTGCGCGGCATTCGGTCGAGGTGGCACACAAGGGCGGTGAAGCGGTCCGGCGGACGATCGACGGAATGAACGCGATACGAGAAACGATTCAGGATACGTCCAAACGCATCAAGCGGCTCGGTGAAAGTTCGCAAGAGATCGGTAATATCGTTGAACTGATCAACGACATTGCCGAGCAAACAAACATCCTGGCGCTGAACGCGTCGATCCAGGCGTCGATGGCTGGCGAAGCAGGCCGCGGTTTTGCCGTCGTAGCGGACGAGGTCCAGCGGCTGGCAGAGCGCTCGACGAATGCGACCAAGCAAATCGAGGTTCTCGTCAGGACTATCCAGGCCGACACCAACGAAGCCGTTGTGTCGATGGAGCGCAGCACTACGGATGTGGTTGGCGGCGCGTTGCTCGCCGAAAATGCGGGCGCAGCCCTGGACGAGATCGAGCAGGTATCGAATCAGATCGCCAGCCTCGTACAAAACATTTCGGAGTCCGCGCGGCAGCAGGCTGGTTCCGCCGCTGACGTAACCCGGCGAACCACACGACTGCGAGAGATCAGTGAACAAACGGGCAAGGCCACGACCGCGACAGCGGCAGCGATCTCAAAATTGTCAGAACTGGCGTCGCAGCTCAGAAACACGGTCGCCGGATTTACCTTGCCGAACGCCGCTTTGAAGGCAAGCACATTATCAGCGACCTCATCCAACGTTCTCGCCGAACAACAGGTGGATGAGCAGGCACGGGCAAGCTAGTAAGAACACGGACTGTTGATGACAGGCGATACCGGTATACAGGAGCAGGTGCAGGTGCAGGGCCAGGCGCATGGCGGGGCCATCGTGAGCACGCTGTCGATTGTCGGCGACGAACTCATGGAGACCATTCGCAATGCACATCTTGCACTGGAGGATTGTGTCGATGGCCGTGGCGGGTCTGCCGCGCTGCTGCGCGCTGGCGAGCTGCTTCGTCAGGTTCGCGGCGCATTAAGAATCACTGAAACCTATGGAGCGGCGCTGCTCGCCGAGGAAATGGAGCTGGGCTGCAAATACCTGGCCAGTCTGCAGGCAGGCAAAGGGCGTGATGACGGGCTCGACGCACTGACGCGGGCCATGGTGCAGCTGCCGGTCTATATCGAGCGCCTGCTTGGTGGAGGCCGTGACATCGCGCTCGTGTTGCTGCCAATGCTAAACGACCTGCGCGCGGCGCGCGGCGAACCCTTGCTGTCCGAGGGTACGCTGCTGCTACTGAATTTGTCGCCAAACCAGATGCAAAGGTCCAGCGGCAGGCGGGAGGGGAGTGGCGAAGACCCGGTTATGCTGGCGACGCGGTTACGACCCAAATTCCAGCTGGCGCTGCTCGGCTGGATCAAGGGCGGCAATACCCAACAGCATCTTGAAGCGCTCGCAAACGTGGCGGCGCGGTTCGAAAAAGCGGCAACTCGCGACGACATGCATCAGCTTTGGTGGGTTGTCGGTGCTGTACTCGAGTCGCTGCAGGAAGGCGGACTGGACACGTCTGTCGCGTTGAAGCGCCTGCTGGGGCAGGCCGACCGGCAGATCAAGCACCTGATTGACGACGGCGTTGCCGCATTTGACACTCACCCGGCCGACGATTTGCTCAACAATCTCCTGTATTACGTTGCTCGGTCGAGTACGGCGGGTAAACGTATCAGCGATGTACGCGCCGCCTTCGACCTTTCCGAACTGCTCCCGGGCGACGAGCAGGTCGAGCGTGCCCGTGAATCGCTGTCTGCGCCGAGCGTACGGCTGATGAAGACCGTGGCGGCAGCCATCAAAGAAGACCTGGGTCGGGTAAAGGATGTGCTCGATATTTTTGTTCGAACAGGCATGAACAAGTCGTCGGAGCTCGTACCGCAACTCGAGCTGCTCAAGAAGATCAGCGATACCCTGGGTGTTCTCGGGCTCGGCGAGCTCCGCGGCGATATCGAGGGTGAAATCGATCAGCTCAAATCGGTCGTCGAGCGGGGGGGTGCGGAAAACGACCAGGTTATCCTGGATATCGCGTCTACGCTTCTGCGTGTCGAGGACCGGCTGGACCAGCAGTTGTTACGGCTGATTGCGCCAAAGCAACAAGTGGCCGTTGACCAGGCGCTCGAGCTGCCGCCAGAGGAAGCGGCCGACTATCAACAGGTAGCTGAGTCCGTCATGCGCGAGTGCATCATCAATCTCGCGCGTATCAAGGAAGCGGTCGGCCAGAGCCTCGAATCACAGGTACCGTCGCAGGCGCTCGACAGCGTACCGTCGCTGATTCGCGGGATCAAAGCCGGCCTGATGCTGCTCGACAAAACGCGTGCAATGGAAGTCGTTGACCGTGTCGGTGACCTGATTGCCCTGACGATACCGAACGGCGGGACGGCACGGCTGTCGCAAGCAGAAACCGATCGGCTTGCCGACGCAATCGTCAGTATCGAGTACTACATGGAAACGGTGAAGGCCGGCCGGAGTGAACCGTGGTACATGCTCGATAACGCGGAAGCCTGTTTAACAGTGCTGCGGGACGTTGAGCATCGTCTTGCGCAGGAAGAAGAGATGGAACCGCAGGTCGCGCAGGCGGAAGAAACGGCGGCGGAGCAAACCGCGGCGGCCAGCCCGGTGGAGATGCAGGCGACCCAGGTCATACCGCTGCCCGTCGTTGCGCAAGATGCCGAACATATAGATCCCGAACTGCTGGAGCTGTTCATCGAAGAGGCGAAAGAGGAAGTCGCTTCCATTAAACGCAAGCTTCCCGCATGGCAGGAGGCACCCGACGACCTTGAAATGCTGATCACGGTACGGCGGTCGTTTCATACGCTCAAAGGCAGCGGGCGAATGGTCGGCGCCGAGCGAATCGGCGAGTACTGCTGGAGTGTGGAAAGCCTGCTCAACCGCCTCATCAATCGCACGCTCGTATGCACTCCGCCGATGGTCGAATTTATCGTCGCCGCCGCTGCTGCCGTGCCCGAATTGGTCGAGCAGCTCGAGGTCGGTACCGAGCCTGCGGCCGATATCGGCCTACTGATGGCGCGCGCCAGGGCATTCACAGAAGGTGACCCGAACGCCGCTGTGATGACACTGCCGACCGGTGTCGAGCAATCTGCGGAACCGGCGGACTCCGCACTCGAAATGGATCCGGTTCTGCTCGATATTTTTGCCAAGGAGACGGCCGGACATCTCCAGGTCATCACCGACTACCTCGCGGCTTGCGAGGAACAGCAGCCCCCATTCGACATTACCGATCAGTTACATCGTGCCTGCCACACGTTGCACGGCAGCGCGAACATGGCGAACGTGGAGCGCGGAGTCGCTGTTACTGGCGCAATAAACCGGCTCGTGAGACGCGTATACGATTTCAAGGTCGGCCTTGACCATCACGGGATTACGTTGTTGCGCGAGGCGGCGGAGGCCGTTCGAACGATTGTTGCCGACATTAATCAGCCGGACCGCGTTCGCGCGGATTATCGATCCTTGATCGAGCAGCTCGGGGAGCTTTCGAGCTCGATGCAGCCCGAGCATACGATCGCAGAAGAGCCTCGTGCCGGCGTCGTCGAGACCTTGCGGCGACCTGTCGAACAAACGGCCGAGGAAGCAGACGATGAGGCGCTTGCGGAAAGTGCCGAATACGATGCCGAGATCGCGGCCATATTCACCGAGGAGTCAGCCGAACTGCTGGAAATGGCAGACAAAGCGCTCATCGAATGGAGCCAGAACAGGAATGCGCGGCAGCCGATAGAAGAACTCAAACGCTACCTGCACACGCTCAAGGGCGGAGCCCGAATGGCCGGCATAACGGCGATGGGCGACTTCAGCCATGAGCTCGAGACGCTGTTGATCTCGCTGGACGAAAGGCGCGTGAAGCCGACGCCCGCGATCGATGAGCTGCTGCAGCACAGCGTTGATGAACTGCATCGCATGCGCGATACGGTGATCGCTGGTAAAGCCGTTGCGGCGACGGCCGACCTCGTCGAGCGCATCCAGCAGGCGAACGCCGGCCTGGAAGTTGCCGAGGACGTTTCGAGAGCTGCAGTGGAGACCGAAACCGAGCCGGCGGAAACGACTCGCTTCACGATCGAGCCTGAAGAGCCGGTCAGCATGGTCATCGTGGATACGCCATTTGCCGACGAGCAGGAAAAGGCCGCTGCGCAACAGGACGCTTCGGGCGCCGCATTGGCGCCGCCGGAAGCCCAGGTCGAGTCCGAGCTGGAAGGCGAGGCAGAATCAGAGATCGAGGCTGATCTCGAGGGCGAAGCCGTAGCCGGGGCTGAAATGGAGGCGGGACTCGAGACGGAGGAACTGCCCGAAGCTGAACTGGAGGCGGGACTCGAGGCGGAGGAACTGCCCGAAGCTGAACTGGAGGCGGGACTCGAGGCTGAGGAACTGCCCGAAGCTGAATCGGGGGCGGGACTCGAGGCTGGTCTCGAGGACGAGGCTGAGCCCGAGCCGGAGCCCGATCGTGAACCGGAGTTCATCGAACCCTCGGCCAGGCCTGTTTCACTCAAAGCCGTGCGTCCCGAACAACGACAGGAAATGGCGCGCATCGACGCGGACCTGCTCGAAGATCTCTTGAACGCCGCCGGCGAGATCAGTATCTACCACTCGCGATTGAGCCAGCAGGTCAGCTCCTTCGAATTTCATGTGGAAGAGCTGGAACAAACCATCAGTCGATTGCGCGAGCAGCTGCGCAAGCTGGAGATAGAGACCGAAGCGCAGATCATGCACGGTCACCATGACACGCTGGTGACTCGCGATTTCGATCCGCTGGAAATGGATCGTTATTCAAATATCCAGCAGTTGTCTCGCGCCCTGTCGGAGTCATCGAATGACCTGAGCAGTCTGAAAGACTTGTTGCAGTCTGTAACGACGGAGGCGGAAGGCCTGCTGGTACAGCAGTCACGTGTCACCGCGGAGTTGCAGGATGGGCTGATGCGCACGCGCATGGTGCCGTTCGAGCGCCACGTGCCGCGCTTGACGAGGCTCGTGCGGCAGATCGCGAAGGAAGCGGGCATCAGCGCCGAGCTGGCGGTCGAAGGGGCGTCCGGCGAACTCGACCGCCAGGTGCTCGACAAGATGCTGCCGCCTCTCGAGCATATGCTGCGCAATGCGATAGTGCATGGCATCGAGTCTCCGGAAGAACGCCAGGCGGCCGGAAAACCGGCCGCCGGTCGAATCACGATTCGCCTGCATCGTGAAGGTGCCGAGATGGTCGTCGACATCGCCGATGATGGCGGTGGACTCGATGTCGAGGCGATCCGGCGCAAGGCCTACGAACTGGATATGCTCAAGCCGGACGCCAAGGTCAGCGATGAAGAGATCATGAGCCTGATCCTTACACCGGGCTTTTCGACCGCAAGCGCGGTGACACAGTCAGCCGGTCGCGGCGTTGGCATGGATGTGGTTGCCAACGAAGTTAAAAAACTCGGCGGCTCTTTGCGAATCTCGTCGGTTACCGGCCAGGGCACGAACTTTACCGTACGCCTGCCGTTTACCCTGGCCATCACGCAGGCGCTGATCGTGCGCACCGGCGACGAGGTGTATGCATTGCCACTGCCTTCGGTTAACGGCGTCGTACGCATACCGCGCGCGGAACTCGAAACATTGCTCAGTCAGCCTGAGCCGAGTTACGAGTATGGAGAGCAGACCTACAAGTTTCGTCACCTGGGAATGTACCTGGGCGGTCAGGCCGCGCAGTTGCCTGAAAATGATGCCTTCGTCCCGGTCATCCTCGTGCGCGCCGGAGAATACTCGGCCGCACTCCTGACCGACGAAATGCTGGCCAGCCGCGAAATTGTCGTCAAGTCGGTCGGTCCGCAACTCGCCAGCATCCGCGGCATCTCCGGCGCAACGATTCTCGGTGATGGCCGCATCGTTTTGATCCTGGACGTCGTCGCGCTGGTACGAACCGGTGCCCCGGTCGTCGAACTTAAGTCGGCGAAGCCGGCGCCGGCTGATGACCGGCCCGTTGCGCTGGTCGTCGATGATTCAATTACCGTGCGGCGGGTAACCGAACGCTTTCTGCAGCGTAACGGGGTGCGCGTAGTGACCGCGAAAGACGGCCTCGACGCCATCAGCGTTTTGAGCGACACGAAGCCTGACATCATTATTCTCGACATCGAGATGCCGAGAATGGACGGCTACGAATTTGCGTCTCACGTGAGAAACGATGAGCAGGTGGCAGACGTGCCCATCATCATGGTTACGTCCCGGGTCGGCGACAAGCACCGCGCAAAGGCCATCGAACTCGGCGTTAACGACTACCTCGGCAAGCCCTATCAGGATTCGCAAATGCTTGCCGCTGTAGAGCGATTGCTGGACGAAAGAGGAATCAAGTTGTCGTGACCACGGAAGTCCAGGAACTCTACAGCCTTCTCGTGCCGCTATCGGACGACAGGCTGATCGTTCCGCGAGCCTGTGTTGCCGAGGTCGTGCGCTATTCCAGGCCGGACCAGGAGCCGGGGGCGCACCGCTGGATGATAGGCAAGGTCAACTGGAATGGCCGCGAGCTGCCGGTCGTGTCGTTTGAAGGAGCGCTTGGAAAGGAAATCCCGGCGATCACGGGCCGCACACGAATTGTCGTTTTTTATGCGAACGGCAGCCAATTGAAGACCGGTTATTTCGGCGTTCTGACGCAAGGCTTTCCGCAGCTCGTGCGTGTCAACAGAGACGTACTGCAGCTCGATTCGACCGAAGGCTGGCCGGAATCAGCACCCGTGCTTTGCCGGGTAAAGATGATCAACGAGTTCCCCCTGATTCCGGATCTCGAAAAACTCGAAAGCATGCTCGCCGAGGAATCAATCCAGGCGTAAATCGCCCCAGAGCGACTGCACGACCGCGAGGGCGGCTATCGCGGCCGTTTCGGTGCGCAATACGCGCGGGCCGAGAGAAACGGCCATGAATCCGGCGATCTCCGCATCGCCATATTCGGCCTCGCTAAAGCCACCCTCGGGGCCGATGAGAATGCATATCTTGGATCGAGGTGCCGCGATCGACGTCAAGGCTGTCGCGGCGCCCGGCCGCAGGATGACGTCAACATCCGAGTCGGCAGTTTTTTGGCCTAGCCATTCATTGAGGCGCATCGGCGCATCGATGAGCGGCGGTCGAACACGGCCCGACTGCTCGCAGGCGCTCTCCGCGACTTTCTGCCAGTGTGCGCGGCGCTTTCCTCTGCGGGACTCGACCAGCTTGACGACGCCGTGTTGGGTCAGCACGGGCGAAATTCTCTTGACGCCTAGTTCGGTGGCTTTTTGCACGACGAAGTCCATGCGTTCTCCGCGCGAGATTCCCTGTACCAGGTGGACCTTCAATCGTGACTCGGTCGCCGTTTCCAGCCGTTTGCCGGACCTGATGGTTGCCGACGACTGGCCTATCGTCTGCACGGTTGCATCGAACTCACCGCTGTCCGCACTGAAAACGCTTATCCGGTCTCCGGTACGAAGACGAAGGACTTTGCCGATGTAGCGTGCCTGATCCGCGTCCAGCCGCAGGTCCTGGCCGGGCTGGATCATGCCCGGGAAATAGAGTCGGGTTCTGGCCATCGTCGGTGCCTGGCAGATGGATAGTCGTTGACAGTGCAAGCCTGCTACCCTGACTATCTTCTTTCCGGATCAGCGGGGCAAGTATTGATGTGTGCGGCGATATGCGTCGACAGCGAAACCGGACTGATTGAGCCGGCGCGACAATGTCCAAGCCCGAACCAGGACCAGCGTCCCGATGGCTCAGCCGTGGAACTGATCGTCCTGCATGGCATCAGTTTGCCGCCGGGTGAATTCGGTGGCAGTCATATCGAACAATTGTTTACGAACTGCCTGGACTGGGACTGCCACCCCTATTTCGACACGATTCGTGGCCTCGAGGTATCTGCGCATCTGCTGATTCGCCGGGACGCCGAGCTGATCCAGTTTGTGCCGTTTACCCGCCGTGCCTGGCATGCCGGTGCCTCTCGTTTCCGTGGGCGCACCGGCTGCAATGACTTTGCGATCGGTATCGAGCTCGAGGGCTCGGATGACATTCCCTATGACGATCGCCAGTACGTCATGCTTGCCGCGGTTGCCCGGGCATTGTTCTCCGCCTATCCGGGGATTTCGGCCCGCAGGATTGCCGCACATTCAGACATTGCACCCGGGCGGAAAACTGATCCCGGCCCTGCTTTCGATTGGCTTCGATTGTATGATGGGCTCAGCGTGGCTGCGCCCGGGCCCGACGCAGCCACGCCAAATACACGATGAGTTGATTAACGATGAACCTGATTGCGCTGCTTATAGGATTGGTTATCGAACGTCTCGCGACGCAGTTTTTCCATTTGCGGCGGCTGCGGTGGCTCGATCAGATCATCGATGCCGGTTTTCGAACGGCGCAACGGCAAGCGAACTGGCCGGCGTTGATCCCGGTCATCCTGCTGACGCTGCTGCTGGCGACTCCGGTGCTCGTCGTGATTATTGTCCTCGGTGATGCGATGGGCGGGTTTCTCTACATGCTGGTTGCGATTGTCGTGCTGTTTTTCTCGCTCGGTCCAAAGGACATTGGCGAGGACGTCGACGAGCACTGCCGGGCTCTCGAGGATGGTGATCGAGAACGAATCGAACAAACGGCGAGGGCGATCCTGGAAGACGACGTCCCGGAAAATGAGCGGGAGCGTATACGCAAGGTTGAGGAGGCGGTTTGCGTGCAAGCGAACAACCGACTGTTCGCGGTTATTTTCTGGTTTCTGGTGCTGCCGCCGCTCGGTGCCTGGATCTACCGGGCCACGGACCTGATTCGCCGTCGCGCTGTTTTCAGCGCAGCGCGGGAGGAGGAGAACGAGAGCGCGGCCCGTGTTCGCGATGCGGCTGTCACCCTGCACGGCTGGCTGGCCTGGGTCCCGGCGCGGCTGACTGCGCTCGGATACGCGGCCGCAGGACACTTCGATGAGGCTATCGGCGCCTGGCGGGCGCCAACCGAACAGCGCGAGGTAACGCTCTCCGAATACAGCGAGTATTTGCTCGCACGCGTCGGTTCCAGTGCGCTGGCCATCGAGGACGATGAGGATGAGGACCTGACACAGCGCGGCATACGCGGCGCTACGGCGGCGAACAGGCTCGTGTTTCGCCAGTTACTGATCTGGGCCGTGATTATTGCGGCGATGACGTTGTATGGCCTGACCCGGTGACCCGCTGGTTGCGGTACGCGCTGGCGACCGCTTGCTCGGGACTGCTCGCCTGCTCGCAGGCAACCGATTCACCCCCGGTCTCGGCGAGCTATTCACGCGTGGTGTCGCTTGCGCCGAATTTGACTGAACTTGTTTATGCGGCCGGCGCGGGCGATGCGCTGGTCGGCGCTAGCGCCTATTCCGATTATCCGCCGGCGGCTCGGGAGCTGCCGGTCATAGGTGATGCGTTTACGGTCGACCAGGAGCGGCTGGCGCTGCTCGAACCGGATGCGCTGCTCGTCTGGCAAAGCGGGACTCCGGCGCATGTCGTCGACGAACTCAGACGGGCGGGCTTTACCGTAGAGGTGTTGCGTACGCGCAGCCTGAACGATGTTGCGGTTGCGATGCGCCGAATTGGGGAGATGACCGGGCACCGGGATGAGGCAGAAACGGCCGCCGCAAAATACGTCGGGGGTATCGAGGCACTGCGGCGGCAGCATGCGGCCGCGCCGACGCTGCGCGTGTTCTACCAGGTATCTCGGCGGCCGCTTTTTACGATCAACGGCAGCCACTTCGTCAGTGAGCTGATTGAACTGTGTGGCGGCCACAACGTTTTCGCCGGGCTCGATGAACTGGCCCCCACGATCTCGGTCGAGGCCGTACTCGAACATGATCCCGAGGTTATGCTCGCCAGTGACGAGGCCGGCGATGAAACATTTGCCGAGTGGCAGCGGTGGCCAACGATCGCCGCTAATCGTTTCGGCAATCACTTCCTGATTCCGGCTGACGAGATCGGCCGTGCCACGCCACGGGTGCTGGCCGCCGGCATGCGGGTCTGCGAGGCGTTGCAGCAGGCGCGCGGCAGGCGGGCAGTCGCGCTCGGTGCGATCGATTGAGTGGCCATATCTGTTTCCGGCAGGGCCGGGCTGCCGATCTTGAGACTGCGAGAACACTGCTCGCAGCGCAAGGCCTGCCGGTCGAAGACCTGACGGCGCAACACATGGCCGACTTCATCATCGCCACGCGCGATGGGATGACGCTCGGCATGATCGGGCTGGAGAGTTTCGGCGACGTCGCATTGCTGCGCTCGCTCGTCGTCGATTCGGGCTATCGCGGCGTGGGCCTGGGTCGGAAGCTCGTCGCCGCGCTCGAATCAGCGGCGGACCGTAACGGTATCCGGGAACTCTGGTTGCTGACGATCGGCGCTGATTTGTTTTTTGCGGGGTTGGCCTACGTTGCCGCGACTCGTGAAGACGTCCCTGCCTTGCTTCGCGCAACGCCGGAGTTCGAAAGTTTGTGCCCGGGCGATGCCGTGGTCATGCACAAGCGCCTCTGAGCAGCCGCGGGGATGACGCGCTATTCGCGATCGCGGTTCCAGAGAACCTCCTGGCCGTTCTCACTGCGGGCCAGTACGCGCGCGATGACGAAGAGCAGATCTGACAGCCTGTTCAGATAGTGCCGGACTTCGGCGCGGACGTCCTCGACACCGGCCAATGTCGTGACCCGGCGCTCGGCGCGTCGAACGACTGTTCGCGCCATGTGACAAGAGGCTGCCGCATGGCCGCCGCCCGGCAGGACGAAGTCTTCTAAAGCAGGGAGATGCTCGTTCAGCCTGTCGAGTTCGGTTTCCAGGCGTTTGACGAAGTCTTCCGTTACTGCCGCATGGCCCGGAATGCAGAGCTCGCCCCCGAGCTCGAACAGGTCGTGCTGCACCTCCGTCAGGACGCCGGCGATAGCGGGCGGCAATGACTCGTGTGCCAGCACCATGCCTATTGCGCTATTGCCCTCGTCGATCGTGCCATAGGCTTCGACGCGCAGGGCGTCCTTGCTGACGCGCGTGCCGTCGCCCAGGCCCGTTGTACCGTCATCGCCCGTGCGCGTATATATCTTGCTGAGACGTTTTCCCATGCGGTGCGGCTCCTCAACGCCAGCGGTACTTGAGCTCTAAGAAGCCGCTGCGTTCCTGCATGCGGAAGTTTGCGGCGGTTTGGTATTCGGTGTCGAGCAGGTTTTCGACACGTGCATTCAGGCTCCAGTCTTCGTTAAGGTGTATCTGGGCCGTAACGTTGGCCAGGACGTAGCCTGCCAGCTTGACTCCGCCGAAGTCTTCGCGGTCGCCGCTGGCGACCAGTGACAATCCGAGCCG
>JAACFB010000027.1 GCA_009937615.1 Gammaproteobacteria bacterium
TGGGCATTTTCGTGTTGCGGCTGAGACAGCCCGATCTGCCGCGCCCCTATCGAACGTTCGCGTACCCGCTTCCGCCCCTGATTTACCTGGCGCTAACGGGCTGGACGCTGACGTTCGTTCTGATAAACCGACCTGCCGAGGCGTTCATCGCGCTCGGCGTCATCGGTGCGGGGCTGATTTTTTACACGCTGTCCCCTGCGAATTCACGGCCCTAGCCTCGCTGCGCGCGGGCATCGGGATTCCTGAAGCAGGGTTTTGCAGCCACGGCTCACGGGCAGAGAACGGCGACTGACGGCGTCAGTGATGTCAACGCGTTGACGCTATTGAGGCGAACCAATTACAGGCATGAAACTGCCATTGTAATTTCGAGCTTTGATATATACTCCGGCATGCCACAACCATCCAACAACAAGAGGGCGCCTCAAATGCGAACGATAGCTACGATCTTCGGTATAGCCTGCTCGGTTATATTAGTTTTCTCGACCCAGGCTTTTGCCGACAGTGCAGCGGTCAGCACGATGGCAGAGATCACTCTGAACCTTAATCATGTTCCCAGTGACGAGGACAAGCAGAAGCTGGCGGCGATCGCCAGCAGCAGTGACAGCAGCGAGGCGGAAGTCGCAGTTGCGACGGCGATGTCGAATATAGAACATCGCCTGACCGACGCCGACAAGGAAACGCTGAGTTCGATTGCTGCGGATGACTCCGCCGACGCTGACCTGCGCGCGCTGGCGGGCGTTTTGATCAGCCTCAATCATCGTCCCAGCGATGCCGATAAGGCCAGTCTCGAACAGATCGTAGCCGGCACCGGCGATTAGCCGACACCGGACTGCGTTGGGCTGATTTTGCCATGCCCGCTGCGTGCGCAGCGGGCACTCCCCGGCCCGGAAACGCCGGCTCCTCCCGATCGCGTTATTTTGCGAGCGGGTCGGGCCTGACCTGGAAGTGCACGACGATGGGTTTCGAGCCTTTGCCGCCTTCTTTCAGCCACGGTGTGCGGTCTCCCTCCGGAACCCAGATGCCGCGGCCCTTCCAGCCGGCGTCAGGATCGTCTATGCGGCCCTCGAAGCCTTTGGTGTAGAAACCCAAAGGATACGGAATTCGCAACGTAACGAAGCGGTTATCGACCAGCGCGTGCACGCCGTCGAACAGGTTGCCGGTCGCGATCGGGACGTCCTCGCCAAGGCCCAGTGAATCATGCTGGTCGACCCACGTGTAATAGCTCGACTCGACGCTGAAGTCCGGCAGGTCGGCAAAGCCCGGCCCGGGCAGGTCATGCAGTGTCCAGCCTTCCGGGCAGTGATCGCCAGTGGCCGTGGGCCCGTTCAGCGGCCCCTTGCACTTGCGGCGGTCAAACTCGCCCAGGTGCCCGCTCCCGAGTGACGCCCAGATAACGCCGTTCTTGTCGATGTCCGCACCGCGGACAGCGAAGCCCGGCAGCGGTGGATTGTAGACTTCGGCGAGCGCCGTCTGCGGTGGGTTGTCACCCGGCAACAGGCGGGTTATCGAGCCGGGAAAGCCAAATGCGTTCGATCCCCAGACCGCGTCGCCGCGTGGTTCCGGCATCACCGCGTAAAAGCCCTTCACAACGCGACGGTCGAGCGCAGGATCCGGTTCCTCGTCCGGTTCGGTCCAGGTGTCCTGCCGGCCATTGCCGTTGGTATCGAGGATCAGCGGCGCCCAGCCTTGCGCGGCCGCGGCGTCGCCGGTCTCGAGGAAGGTCGTGGTGTCCAGCCAGCCGACGACGTCGCGACCGCCGCTGGTCCAGAGCGTATTGCGATCGTCATAGGCGAACTGCAGGTGGTGGGTGCTGAAACAGGTATCGACAAACGAGTACTCACCGGTCGCAGGGTCGAGCAAAGCGAGATGTCGCGACGAACTGTCCTTGGGATACAGCATCGCGGATGGATGCTCGGAGCCCGCCCTGCAAAAATCCGGGTTGGCCGCCGCGCGGATTCGCGCCGTCAGCCAGACACGGCCTTCCGCGTCGAGCATCGGGTTGTGAATGTTCGAGCGGCTGTCCCAGATTTGCTCCTCGCCCCAGTAGGGGGAGGGCGCGACCACGGGTCTGTCTGTCTCGCTCGGCGTATCTTCGTCGCGGACCGGAACATTGAAAACGCTGGCCTCGTTCGCCACCGGGTCGAGCACCGGCATTTCGTCGGTGCTGAGTTCGGGTGCGCCGTACAGCGGTCCGTAGGCGTTGACGGTCGGATTGCGGCGATCGGTGCCCGACAGGTCGTGCATGTAATACTGCGGGCTCGACCAGTCGCGAATCGTTGCCACGACGTTGCGCTCGACTCCGCTCGGCCGGTCCGGCACGTGTGCGGGTATCTCGCCGGCGGCGATCCGGTCAGTCCAGTCAGCCATGTATTTTATGGGCAAACCCTTCAGGCGCTCAGACGCCGTACGCAGCATGTTGTCGCCGGCCTGTCCGGATGAAATTCGCCGGGCCCATGCAGCCTGTGATGGCCTGATGTCCGCAAGTGCCGTCGGAATCGTTCGTGTGGCCTCGTTACCCATCTGGTGACAGCCGACGCAGCCCATGTTTTTAACCCAGGTCAGGTAATAGGGCAGGCCGCCAGGCAATTCGGCGACTTCTTCGTCGCTCGGCAGGCCCATCATCGCGTACCAGTATGCTGCCGGGTAAACCTGCGCGGCGATCGTGGGGTCCGGAGCGATGACGGCGGCCAAATCGACAATGGTGCCCGGCGTTGCCGCAACCTTGGGTGAATCCTGCAGACCGTACCCGCGAACCCAGAGTTGATAGTCCGCGGCAGGCAGGTCGGGGACCAGGTACCGGCCCTCGCCGTCGGTGACGACGATACGCACGAATCGCGTGCCGAGATCAGCGGTTTCGGCGATGACCCAGACCCCGGCTTCCGGCCCCGCGGCACTGCTGACGAACCCCGCGATATCGTCAGCGTCGATGGGAATGGTCGACTGCGCCGGCTCAGGGCCCTCGCGGCCACAGCTAATCAGCGTCAGCGATACGATACCGAACAGAACAAGTTGCAGGCTGTTTATTCTTGTCGGCCGTGCGCTCATCGGCGGCGCTCCTGAGTGACTGCTTGCCCGATGTCAAGCATAGCAATAGTCATTGCCGTTGCCACGCTCTCAAGCGGCTGGCGCTTTGGTCCTGGTACACGGGCAACAAACAACACCTTCGCCCGCATTGTCCGGATGCGATATCTAATCGGCGGCAAAACAATAAAACCGACCTGCGCCACCCGTGTCATTGAAATTCTCCAGCGAACACCCCCTCGTCGAGTGCGATGAATTCCAGGAGGTATTCCACGAACTGACCCGGTCATGATGTCCGATCATGGCGCTGCCGTCGGGGCCGTCGTAAGTCCAGTTGCTGCAGGTGCGGTCATCGCCCGCCGAGGACAGTCCCGGCGGAAACGCGCGCCCGTGGGAATCCGATCCGGTAAGCATGTCATGTTCGTTGTTCTCTCCCTCGGGGCGGACGCGACCGTTCACGAGTTCCCCTTTTTCCGTCAGGGCCGTTTCGCGATAGATTAGATTACTGTCGCGCTGAACGTCGCCGTGAAGATCCGCGAGACTCGCTGCGATCATGACGCCCTTTGCGTTATGCCACGGACCATTTCCAATACGGTCGCGGGCATTGACGGCCGGTTGTTGCTGCGTGCCGTGGGTGCTCAGGTAGGCGCGCCAGGTGTGCTCGCCTGCGCCCACGGCCGCCGCCAGTTCCTGGCATATCGCGTCGGCGCCGGCCAACCCGCCGAGATTGCCGCTATTGGTCTGACTGGTCACGAAAAACGTCATCGGAGCATCAGTTGCTTGCTGCGACAACGCTGCGAAAGAAATTAACCCCATGGAGATGGCGGCGAACAGAAATCTTGTTGGTCGTCCCATGAAATTGCTCCCGATTGTCCAGATTACTCGTCTTAATAAGTTGGCACTGCGCCCCGCTTATTCGCCTACAAGAAGTCTAACCGCCCCTGCAGGGCGGTTAGACCTCCGCAGCACGGCGACTATCTGAGTTGAGCTGACCGCCTGAGCCTGGCGTCATAGACGCGCGATTCGTTGCAGTCAATTTGATCGCCGAGCATTTCCATCCTCGTGCGCCAGAGAGCCCCGTTGACCACGCGCTCGAAATCGGCACCGAGCGAGGCATGGTTGGGGTAGACACCGAGCATTTTGAAGTCGAAATTGGCGTCGCCACCGCCGTACGCAGGCCACCACTGGTACATTCCCGCATTTGATCCGTTCTCGCTGAGCGTGTTGGCCCAGCCTGTCATGCCTTCGGCAATCGTGTCATACGTTGCGCCTTCTTTGATCGTGCAGTCGGAGAACGTGATGACGGCTGTTTCCGGCGACCCATCGTCATAATCTGGCGGCAGTTTGAAAGCCCGGGACGCGAATCCGACGTGCGCATTGCACTCGACGACGCTATTGAAGGCAGCGATGCTCTCACCGCCCGTTGCATGGTAGTTGTCGCGGCCCTGTCCGAACGTGTTGCCGTCCCTGGAAGCGCCGAGCCAAAGAACATCGAAGTCCTGCTCGGGTGAAAAGAACTGCCGCGTCAAAGTCCAGGCCTGATACGCATCGGTTCCTTGCTCGTCCAGATAGGCGTTCCACTGGTCGACAACCGCATCCAGGTCAGCAGGGCCCTTACCTTCCCTGAAGTCGCAGGCATACAGCTCGGTTGGCAAAAACCTGGCCATGCGGTCGTCATCCTGCGCATTGACACAACTCGCGCTGACAAGCGTAATCACGCCGGCGGACAGCATCGTTATTATCAGTTTGTTCATCTTCTTATCCTTGTTTCATATGATTGTTGCACCGGGTCGCTGCCAACGGCAGCCGTTATCGTTGAGTATAGTAGACGAGGGCGAGCCCGCTAGAGGCGGAACGTGCAGCTCGGCTTGACGTTGGCATCGCGCGACTCGGATTTGAACGCAGCTTCCCTGTCACGGTCCCGAATGCTGTGATTGATGACGAATTGTCCCCGCTGACCCGCAGTGGGTGGCCTTGCTAGCCGGGCATTCATGCCGCGCCCTTTCGAGGACTGTTCCGGAAACCTGAAACCCGGAGAGCTCGATGAAAACCCTCCGCCGAATTCACCGAAACTGGCGCTTAAAAGCCACCGCGGCAGCGGCTCAATAGCGTTGAACTTGAAACCCGTGCCTGAGCAAACGTCCGCGCGGTACGGGTAAAAGTCGAAAGCGACCCGCCAGGGACATGGTCATGCGCGACGACGTTCGACGATGCTGATAACAAGACGGCAACGAGAAAGATGTTTCTGCGCTGTAGTTAAGAATCTATACTGATAACGAAGGAATCGTGCATCGCGCGCTGCGCAGAAAAAGCAAAAACTCACAAACAGCAGTGAAAGGGAAAAGACGATGATTTATCGCGCATTGACTATACTGATCGGACTGATATGGACGGCGGCGCAAGCGCAGGTGTCTGATGCTCCCGATGCCGCATTCAAGCTGGCCACATTTTCCGCTAACGGAGAGGAGCGCGTCGGCATTCTGATCGGTGATCGGCTGCTGGACCTGAAAGCAGCAAATACCTATCTCGAAGTCGAGACTGGTGTGGCAGTCACCGACCTGCCTGATGACATGAAGACCCTGATCGAGCAGTCGGAAAGAACAAAGCCGCGGCTTTTCCAGATTGCCAATTACCTCGCCGGTCACACCGCTGACATCGACTTCGGCTACGACCCCGACGGCGTGGCGATCAAAGCACCCATCAAGTATCCGTGGAACCTGCTTGCTGCGGGGCAGAACTATCGCGCGCATGCGGCCGAGATGGGCGGCTCGACTGACATCGATCCGGACAGGGACAATCCGTTCCTGTTCGCCAAATCGCCGCGCTCGACCATCATCGACCCCGGTCAGCCGTACGTGATTCCACCCGGGCGCGACCGCATCGACTGGGAAGGCGAGTTTTCCATTGTCGTTGGCAAACAGTCGAAAAACCTGACGCTCGACAATGCGATGGACCATGTTTTCGGTTTTACGATTGTCTATGACGTCAGCGATCGTGAGGCACAAATACCCGTCAATGGCCGCTACGCGCGGGACTGGTTTTCGGGCAAGAGCATGGATCACGCGGCACCCATGGGGCCGTATATCACGCCAAAAGAATTTCTGCCCAACCACGCGAAGCTGCGTATCACGACAAGAGTCAACGGCGAAGTGATGCAGGACTCGAACACGTCCTATCTGATCCACGACGTCGAGCGGCTGCTGCGCTACGTGACTTCGAGAATGACGCTCTGGCCGGGTGACGTGATCGCCACGGGTACCCCATCGGGCGTCGGTAACGGCCGCAAACCACCTGTTTATCTGAAGCCCGGAGATACCGTGGAAATCGAGGTGGAAGGCATCGGTAAGCTCGTGACGCCGATCCTTTAGCCGGAGCCGGCGCAAAATCGCCGGCGCCCTTTGGCAGCGCCGGTGAATCTAAAGCTGAGTGGGATTCGGCGCTTTGCCGTAGACGTCCTCGGGGTCGAATACTTTCTCGGTATCGGTCCATTCGAGATCGACATGCCCCGCCGACTGGTTGCGTTCGAATTCGTCGCCCACGGGCACGCGCCGGTAAAAACAGCTGCGGTAGCCGACATGGCAGCTGGCGCCGCCGGTGACATCGACACGCAGCCAGATGCAATCCTGGTCGTCGTCGACGAGCAGTTCCCGCACGTGCTGCACGAAACCGCTGGTCGCACCCTTATGCCAAAGCGTCTGTCGGCTGCGGCTGTAGTAATGTGCCTCGCCGGTGCTGATCGTAAGGCCGAGTGCCTCGGCATTCATGTAGCCCTGCATCAGCAATTCGCCAGAGTCGGCGTCGGTCGTAACGACCGTGATGAGCCCCCGATCGTCGAATTTCGGCGCCAGGTCGCTGCTCTCCTCGACCTGCTCGATCGAATGGCGTGCTTGAAATTTGACCGTAGCAGCAGACATCTCAAGTCCTCGATAATTCGGGCGGCGGGGGCGGCAGAATACAAGGCGTAGCCGCCTGCGGCAATATTGCTATCATGCACGCCTTCAGGCGCAGGAGTCCGGCAAGGCCATGACGATACAGTTGCACGATACCAGGCAGGGAAAGAAAGTCCTTTTCGAACCTCTCCGGGAGGGGGAGGTCACGATGTATTTGTGCGGGCCGACGGTTTACAACTTCGCCCATATCGGCAATGCACGGCCCGCGGTCGTCTTCGACCTGCTGGCACGCGTGTTACGTCGCCGCTACAAACTGACGTTTGCGCGGAATATCACCGACGTCGATGACAAGATAAATGCGGCATCCGTCGAGACCGGCAAACCCATCGGTGAGATCACAGAGCGCTTCATCGATGCGTACAACGACGACATGGGTGCACTGGGCGTCGAGCTGCCCGATATCGAACCGCGCGCGACGCAGCATATTGAAGAGATGATTGCGATGATCGGTAAACTCATCGCCAGTGGTCATGCCTACGAGGCCGACGGCCACGTACTCTTTGACGTGCCGAGCTACCCTGATTACGGCGCGTTATCGAAGCGTGATCTTCGCGAGATGATCGCCGGGTCGCGCGTCGAAGTTGCGCCCTACAAGAGGTCGGCCCAGGACTTCGTCTTGTGGAAACCCTCGACGCCCGAACTGCCTGGCTGGGATTCGCCGTGGGGCAAGGGCCGGCCCGGCTGGCACATCGAATGCTCGGCGATGGCCGAGAAGCACCTCGGCGAGACGATTGATATTCACGCTGGTGGCCAGGACCTGGTCTTTCCGCATCACGAGAATGAGCTCGCGCAAAGTCGTTGCGCTCATGACGGCGCCGATTTCGCGCGCTACTGGCTGCACAACGGGTTCCTGTCCATTGATCACGAAAAGATGTCCAAGTCTCTGGGCAACGTGCTGCTCGTGCATCAATTGATCGAGACCATCCCCGGGGAAGTGATACGCCTCGCGCTACTGAGCGCTCATTACCGACAACCGCTCGACTGGTCTGATGCAACGATCCAGTCAGCCCGGCGCATGCTCGACCGTCTCTACGGCGCGATTCGCGGTATCGACGTACCTGCGGACGTGCAGGCTGCTGCAGGGCCGCCGGAGACACTGATTGCTGCACTCGAGGACGATCTGAACACGCCAAGAGCCATGGCCGAGTTCTTTGCGCTGGCGCGCGAGCTCAACAAAGCGACCGACGACGAAGATCGGCAGCGGCTGGCTGCGGCGATGCAGGCGTCTGGCGACCTCATGGGCCTGCTGCAGGTCGATCCGGAAACCTGGTTTGCCGGTCACGTGCAGGGTGATCTGTCAGCCGACGATATCGCTGCGCTGTTGGACGAACGACGAGAGGCACGCGCCAATCGCGACTTCGATGCGGCCGATGCGATACGTGACAAGCTGTTGGATGCCGGTATCACCATCGAAGACGGTCCAGGCGGCACAAGCTGGCGGCGCAGCGGGTAATCGAGTGAGCAACGAGGTACAGGCCGCGCAGGATGAGCTCGTCGAGGAGTTCAGCTTCTTCGACAACTGGATGGATCGTTATCAGTATCTGATCGATCTTGGCCGCCGTCTGCCTGCAATGCCAGCGGAAGAGCTCGTCGACGAAAACAAGATCAAAGGCTGCCAGTCGCAGGTCTGGTTCGTCGCCGAGCAGCAGGACGGCCGGCTGAACTTCAGGGCGACCAGCGATGCGGCGATAGTGTCCGGTCTGATCGCGATGCTGTTACGCATATACAGCGGCCGGCGCCCGCAGGATATCCTCGATACGCCGCCGGATTTTGTCGCCGCCCTGGAGCTCGAGCAGCATCTGAGCCCGACTCGCAGCAACGGCCTGTCCTCGATGTTGCAGGCAATCCGCAGGTTTGCCAGCCAGGCGCTGCAGGCTGCCCGATGATTGACGCACTGGGCCGCCTGTTAGCCTGGCCGCTGCTCGTCCTTGTCGGTTTTTACCGTCTGACGATTTCCCCGTGGCTTGGCAACAACTGTCGGTTCGAGCCCAGCTGCTCCCGGTATGCGCTCGAAGCGCTGCGCGCCCACGGAGCGTTTCGTGGCACGTGGCTGACGGCTCGCCGCATCGCGCGTTGCCACCCCTGGGGCGGGTCCGGTTACGATCCCGTGCCGGAAAAAGACGACGATCGTGCCGAAACCGGCTGATGCAAGCCGCGAGATTCTGTACCCGGCAACGATCAGCAAAGCGCTGTCAGACTGAAGACTTGACCGGCTTTCTTCGGTAACTGTTGAAAAGATGCGCGGTGCCGAGCACGAGCGACCCTGTAATCGTAAACAGCCTGTCCGCGGTCAATCCAAGCCGCTGATGCGCCACGGTCGCCCCGATGACGAGCAGCGCCATACCGAGCACGCCGGCCAAAACGATTCGCAAATCGCGGTGTCGGCGATAGCCGATCAAGAGGGCAACCGTACTCAATGGAATGACGACAACGAGCACCTGCGCGTGCAGGTGGCCCTCCGAGAACTGCGACAAGAACGGCAGGCCGGCAACCAGGAGAGGCAACGTCAGGCAATGCACGAGGCAAAGAGCGGACAGTGTGACCGCTGCGCCGTCGAGCCAGTCCGCTGATTTGGACGGATTTTGATCCATTGAGCGATGCCGTTATGCTGCGTACAGGGGGCGATGAAACCTGCCCCATCGCGCGAAGGGCGAAAAGGATATAGTATAACATTTTCGCTGGCAAGCTTATTAAAAACAGTTACTTATGACCGGGATAACCACGGAGACATGATGGACAAACGTCTGCTCTCGATACTGCGCTGCCCTGTGACGCACAAGGGGCTTTCGCTGGCCAAGCGCGCGACGCTGCAAAGCGTTAATGCGGCGATCGCTGCCGGCGAACTCAGCAGCTGCGATGGCCGGGTACTGGACGAGGCGCTTTCGGAAGCACTCGTTACCGACGACGGCAAGGTGCTGTACCGGGTTGCCAACGGGATACCGGTGTTGCTGGCGAATGAAGCTGTCAACCTGGAACAACTGGGTTGACCGCGCTTTCACGGATTTACCGGCCCCTGTATGATCTGCAGGCAATACCCCTGAACGTGATTGCGTGAAAATACAGGCAAATCAGCTTTCATCCCATCTGCAGAAAAACCTGGCGCCCTGTTACCTGGTTACGGGAGACGAGCACCTGCTCGTCAGCGAAGCACTGGACGCAATCCGCGGCGCTGCGAGAGAAAGGGGCTTTACGACACGCGACCTGTTTATCGCTACACCAGGTTTTGACTGGACGCAGCTGCGTGACTCGAGCGCGAACCTGTCCTTGTTCGCCGAACGGCGCATCATCGAGTTGCGGCTACCCACGGGCAAGCCAGGCCGGGCCGGCGGACAGGCAATCGTCGATCTTGTTGGCCAGTGCGACGCTGATCTGATGCTCATCGTCAGCTCCGCGAAGCTCGACAAGTCCGGGCAGGCGTCAAAGTGGGCGAAAACGCTGGCCGCAAAAGGGGTCAATATTCCGGTCTGGCCGATCGGCGTACGCGAACTCCCCGCATGGATCGCAGACCGCATGCGCCGCGCCGGCCTGCAGCCCGATCGGGACGCTATATCGCTGATTGCCGACCGGGTCGAGGGTAATTTGCTGGCCGCCGGACAGGAGATCGAGAAACTCAGGCTGTTGCTCGGCGAGGGTAAAGTCAGCGCGGAAGACATCAGCAAGGCCGTCGCAAACAGCAGTCGTTACGACGTTTTCAAGCTCGTCGACGCGGCCCTGGCGGGTGACGCCAACAGGGCGATGAAGGTCATTAACGGACTGCGCGGCGAGGGCACTGAGCCCGTCATCGTCGTCTGGGCCCTGACCCGGGAACTGCGCCTGCTGGCCGGTATCGCGGAGGTGATTGCCGGTGGAACGGACCTGGCGAGCGGGATGCAAAAGGCGGGTGTGTGGCGAAATCGCGAGGCGCTTGTGCGGAGCTGCGTCGCGCGGCACACGGCCGGCAATTTGCACGGCTTGCTCAAGGCAGCAGGGCGCGCCGATCTCGCAGCCAAAGGCCAGCTTCGCGCCGACCCTTGGCAACTGACGACCGATATCGCGCTCGGACTGGCCCTGGGTCAGAGGAGGGCGGCGTGACGCGCAGTCGCGACCGGGACGAGGCGATATGAGCCCAATCGGGATATTCGGCGGCACATTCGATCCCATTCATTACGGACACCTGCGAACAGCTCTGGAATTGCTACAAGCATTGCGCCTCGGCGAAGTCCGGTTTATCCCGAGCGGCGATCCGCCGCATCGCGGCGATACCTTCGCTGACGCCGGGTTGCGGCTGCAGATGGTTACCTCGGCCATAGCCGTCGAGCCCGGTTTTACCGTCGATGACTGCGAGGTTCGGCGCAGCGGGCCGTCATTTACTGTCGATACGTTGGCGGCCAAACGCGCGGAATTTTCATCGACCCCGCTGGGTCTGATAATAGGAATGGATGCGTTTCTCGGCCTGACAGGCTGGCATCGCTGGGAAGAACTGCTTGATTTCGCACATATTATTGTCGCACATCGGCCGGGCTGGCGGGTACCGGACAGCGGGCCGCTCGGTGAGCTGGTGGCCAGGCATTCGACAGAAAACCTTGACCATATTCATGCCGAACTCAACGGGCGAATCTATGTACAGGCTGTGACTCAACTCGAAGTTTCTTCGACCGAAATTCGGAGCCTTGTCAGGGCGGGCCGGGACCCGCGCTTCCTGACCCCCGACGTGATTCGCGACGTGATTATCACCAGCGGCTGCTACCAATGAGACGCAACAGCACGGGAGTCTCTGTGAGGCCGGCGTGCGGGCACCTTGTCACCACAGGAGATGTGATTTGATTAAAAAGAGCTTTGCGCATGAATAGTGAGCAACTGTGCAGTCTTGTCGTCGACGCACTCAATGACGTCAAGGCGCAGGATATTGTCCTGCTGGACGTTCGTGATATGACGACCGTGACTGACTACATGATCATCGCGAGCGGCACCTCGAGCCGGCACGTACAGGCGCTTGTCGACAATGTTGCTGAAAAAGCCAGGCAGGCCGGTCACCGGCCGATTGGAGTCGAGGGTGAGGAAGGCGGTGAGTGGGTTTTGCTGGATCTGCAGGATGCGCTGGTCCACGTCATGCTGCCCGGCGTGCGCGAGTTTTATAACCTGGAGAAACTCTGGTCGCTCGGAGCGCCCGGAGACCGGGCAGCGACCGACCGCTGAAGCGGGCCGGCCGGGTCACCCTTGTCATATTCGGGTTAGGGCGTGCACATTCGTCTTTTAGCAATCGGCGATCGACAGCCTTCCTGGGTCGATGATGCCTTTGATCAATACGCTGGCCGGTTGCCGCCGCAGTGGAAATTCCGCCTCGACCAGATCGCGACTGCGCGACGGTCCAGGAAAATGTCGCCGCAGGACGCGAAACAAGCTGAGAGCGAACAGATTCTCGCGAGGATCGACGCGAGCGAACAGGTCGTCCTGCTCGATGAACGTGGCCAGCAAATGACCAGCCCGGCGCTCGCGGCGAGGTTTGCCAAATGGCAGGCAGACGGGCGCGACCTGTGCTGCGTCATCGGCGGCCCTGACGGCGTTACGGAAGACTGCCGAAGCCGCGCCGATTTCGTGTGGTCATTATCGAGCTTGACGCTGCCACATGGGCTTGCACGCGTATTGTTTGCCGAACAACTGTACAGGGCCTGGTCGCTGCAGTCGGGCCACCCCTACCATCGAGAATGAGAAACGACGACGCTCCCATGTCAGCCCCGATACTCCACCTGGCCTCGTCGTCGCCGCGACGCCGCGACATCCTCGCGGCGCTCGGTCTGCGCTTTAGCGCGGCCGGGGTCGATATCGACGAGCAACGGCTCGCGAACGAGACTCCCGATGCGATGGTTTTACGACTGGCTTGCGCCAAGGCGAACGCTGCGTCAGCGTGCGGATCCCGGCTCATCCTCGGCGCTGACACAGCCGTCGTGCTCGGTGACGCGGTGTTCGGCAAGCCCCGGAACCAGGATGATGCGATCGACATGCTGATGCGACTCTCCGGACGCACCCACGAGGTAATGACCGGTGTTGCCCTGCTGGACGGGTCGGTGCTGCAGACCGCTATCTCGATTACCGAAGTGAGCTTTCGAAAAATACTGCCTGACGAAGCGATCGCTTACTGGCAAAGTGGAGAGCCACTCGACAAGGCAGGCGCGTATGCGATCCAGGGCCAAGGTGGCGCCTTTGTGGCGGCGATATCCGGAAGTTATTCGGGGGTTGTCGGTCTGCCGGCATATGAGACGTCGCAGCTCCTGCAAAAGGCCGGCGTCGATATTCTCGACACCGGCCCGCCCGACGAGCGATGACATCAACACGTAAAGAAAGAAGGTTTGCGAGGCAATGACGCACGAGTCGCCTAAAGAAGAAATCCTGATCAACGTGACGCCGAGCGAGATCCGTGCCGCGCTGCTCGAAAACGGTGTGCTGCAGGAAGTCCATATCGAACGTGCTGCCCGCCGCGGCGTTATCAGCAATATCTACAAGGGCCGGGTAACCCGTGTATTGCCCGGCATGCAGGCGGCGTTCGTCGAAATTGGACTGATGCGTACGGCATTTCTGCATGTCTCTGACATTGCGCGCCCCCGGAACGGCGACAGTGCGGCCGAAAATCTGCCAAATATCCAGGATCTCGTGAGAGAAGGCGACGACCTCATGGTTCAGGTCGTCAAGGATCCGCTAGGCAACAAGGGTGCGCGCTTGACCGCGTATATTACGCTGCCGGCTCGGTATCTCGTCCTGCTCCCCAAGGGCGAGGGTGTTGGCATATCGGCTCGTATCGAGGACGACGAGGAGCGGGAACGGCTGCGATCCATGGTCGAGGAACTCCTTGAAGAGGCCGGTATCGCATGCGGGGCGATCGTTCGAACCGTTGCCGAGGGGGCCGATCTCAAACCGCTTCGCGCCGATCTGCAATACCTGGGCAAGCTCTGGAGCGTGATCCAGAAGCGCTACGCTGACTCACCCGCGGAAACGCTGGTGCACGAAGACCTGTCGCTCCCTCTGCGTGTCTTACGTGACTTTGTAACCAGCGATGTCGACCATATCCTCGTGGATTCCCAGGACGACTACTCGGCGATGCATGATTTTGCGGCGACTTTTCTACCGGAGGTGGCCCCCATGCTGGAGTTATACAGCCGCCGCCGGCCGATCTTCGATCTGCATGCTATTGAAGAAGAAATTCGCAAGGCGCTCGAGCGCAGTATTCCGCTTAAATCCGGCGGTTACCTGATCTTTGATCAGACCGAGGCGATGACCACGATCGACATCAACACGGGCGGCTATGTCGGTCACCGCAACCTTGAGGAAACCATTTATCGCACCAATCTGGAAGCGGCTGTCGCGATCGCTCGACAGCTGCGCCTGCGAAACCTCGGCGGCATCATCATTATCGATTTCATCGATATGGAAGAGGAGGACCATCGGGATAATGTCTTGCAGCTGCTCGAACAGTCGCTCGCGAAGGATCATGCCAGGCACCAGATTTCTGCGGTTTCGCCGCTGGGCCTCGTGGAAATGACCCGCAAGCGCACGCGAGAAAGTTTGCAGCATATCCTGTGCGAGGATTGTCCAAGTTGTAGCGGCCGAGGATTTGTTTTGACGGCCGAAACCGTCTGTTTTGAGATATTTCGTGAAATTATCCGGCAATCACGACAATTCGAGTTTGACGAGGCGCTGGTGCTGGCCCACCAGGATGCCATCGAATTGCTGCTCGATGAGCAGGCATCGAGTTTGGCCACGCTCGAGGAGCAGACCGGTAAATCAATTCGACTGCAGCCCGAGGCACTTTATCTGCAGGATCAATTCGACGTCGTGCTGATCTGATGCTGAGAGAAGTGCATAGCCGATGAAAAAATTCCTGCAACGCCTGCTTAAATTTCTTGCCTATACGGCTGCCGGCGTCGTGATATTGCTCGCTATCGCAGTTGGGCTGTTTCGGCTGTTCCTGCCACGGCTACCCGAGTACCAGGAGGACATCAAGGGATGGGCCAGTGCCGCAATCGGCATGCGTGTTGATTTTTCGGGGATGGACGCACGCTGGGGACTCAGTGGCCCTGAGGTCGAGTTCTATGACGCCGAGTTGCTGTCGCTCGATGAAGGGACGCAAATAGTCGATGCGGACGAGGTCAGTATTGGTGTCGGTCTGATGCGGCTGCTGATGGACCGAAAGCTCGTTGTCGACCGAGTCGTTGTGACCGATACGACAATCGAGATTCGGCAGCTCGACGATGGCGAATGGTGGATTCAGGGCGGCCCGCTCGATGAGTTACTGCCGGCAGAGAGCGCTGGTGCCACGGACGTCGGGGAGTTCGAAATCATTGTCGAGGACGTGGAGCTGCTGTTTCGGCAGCCCGGAGACGAAACCGTGCGGATATTCCGGGTGCCGCGAATGGTCGTCAGTCGGGACGATGTCCGCCTGGCCGTCGACGCGAGCGTTGACCTGCCCGGCGACCTCGGGGGGAGTCTTTCACTGCACGCGACGCACTTGCTCGGCGAGTCAAACGTCATCGAGAGCTGGGACGTAACGGTGGCGATTGACGATATCGACCTGGCGGGCGCGTCTACGCTGCACACGACGGAAGCAGCGAAGTTCAGCTCGGGGAACGGCAGCCTGAACGTCGCACTGGCTTATGCGAACGGCGCGGTCCAGAACGCCACGGCAAACGTCAATATTCGTGATGTGCGCGTTGGTGATGAGCCCGGGTTTTCGATTGCAGGCCGATTCGAGTTTCGCCGGGATACAGACGGATGGCTGGTTGCCTCGAACCGCTTCCAGCTGGAGACGCCGGGCGGCATCTGGCCGGATTCATCGCTGAGCATAAAGACCGGCACCGATGCCAGCGGCAAGATCCTCACGGCTGACCTGCAAGCGTCTTATCTCAAGCTCGACGACATTGAAATTCTTTTTCCCTGGTTCAGTGCCGAACAGCATGACCGCATAGCCGATTATGCTCCGGAAGGCGTCGTTCGGAGTCTGGCAGTCACAATCGAAGACATCGATACCGAGTCACCGAGCTTTGACGTGGCGGCCGAGTTCGTTGACGTTGGCTATGCGGGGTCCGACAGGCTGCCAGGGGTGCGCGGATTCTCGGGCCGCCTCCGCACGGACGCGGCCGGTGGCCGACTGGAGATCGACTCGACCGGAATGGTTGTCACGGCACCTGTCTTCCTGGGAGACGTGGTTTACCTGGACAACGCTTTCGGAACGCTGGTCTGGCGGCGCAGCGACAATCGCACGACGATATTGTCCGACAGCATTGTCATTCGCAACGACGACTTCGATATAGAAACGAACATCGAAGTTACACTTGCCGGCGACGGTAGCGCACCCGTTGTAGATCTCGGTGCTACGTGGAGCATCACCGACCTCGCCAGGGCGAAACGATACATACCTTTTATTCCGAGGATTCCGAAAACCAGTGAATGGTTTCAGGATGGGCTTCTTGCAGGCCGTGTTCCGAGCGGCACCGTGCGACTTTATGGCCCGCTGGACAAGTTCCCCTTCGATGCGGGCGAGGGCCGCTTGATTGTCGAGGCCAATGTTCGCGATGCGCGAGTCAAGTATTTGCCACGGTGGCCGGTTGCTGATGTCCTCGATCTCGATCTTACGATTGAAAACACTCGCCTGTATTCGGAACGGAATCACGTTATCAATGCAGGCAACGAGGTCCGAAATGCGCGGCTCGAAATTGGCGATTTTCGGCAGCCGGTACTCACGATCAGTGCGGACTCGGCGGGCGAGCTCGAGTCGTTGCGGCAGCTCATTGTGCAAAGCCCGCTCGGGACGGACATATTTGGCGGAAAGCTCGAGCAGATTGCCGTTACGGGCGATGGTTCGTTCAGCATCGACCTGAGGGTGCCGATAAAAGACATTCGGAATTTTGAGTTCACGTCACGGCTGCAGACCAGCGATGCGTCGCTGCGCCTTGACGGATTTGCGCCACCGATCACTGACTTGAATGGGGTCATAACGATACAGCGCGAGGACATTAGCAGCGAGTCGCTCGGTGGCACCTTCCTTGGTCAGCCCGTGTCGATCGAACTGGTCCCCGCGCCGGAGAGCCTGCCGGCCTATCGAATCGTCGCCAATGCGGCAGGCTCGACGACTGCTGCGGCGATCATCGAGGAGCTGGGCGTGCCGCTGGAGGGCAGGATGACGGGAGAGACGGCCTACACGGCACGATTGCTCTTTCCTCGCGGCAAGCTGGAGGCGCCGTCGCCGTTTGCCATAGAGATCGACACGGACCTCACGGGCCTCGGGATAGATTTGCCGGCGCCGTTGAATAAGCCGGAGGATGCCGCCGTCGCCGTGCAGGCGACCATAGAGCTGCCGGCCGGCGGCGACGTGATCGTGAGTCGGGGCGTGGCACAGAGCCTGATGGCCTGGGACGTTGCCTTCGCCAAGGACCAGGAGCATTGGGACTTCGACCGCGGTGTCGTGACCTTCAGCGGGGCCCAGAGCGATGTCATCGCGGAAATGCCCGAGACGCGTGGCCTGCATTTGCGCGGGAGCACCGACTATGTGCGCATGCAGGACTGGTTCGATCTTGCAAAGGGAGGTGGCACGCGCACAGGCATCGGTGAACGAATTCGTTCGATCGACATGGCGATAACGAACCTGCACATAATCGGCCAGCACCTCGTGGATCACCGGATTCAGGTCGATCGCAGCGCCTGGGACTGGCTCGTGCAGATCGACGGCGCGGATGTCGTCGGTTCGGCCATCGTGCCCTACGACTTTCAGTCCGGCCGCGAACTCGTCATCGATATGGAGCGGCTCGTGCTGCCGGGCGACGATGGGGTCTCGGGCGAGGACAGGGCAGAAATCGATCCGCGATCCCTGCCGCCGATTTCGGTCAAAGCGGCCGAGTTTGCATTCGGCGACCGCTTTCTCGGCGCTGTCGAGGCCCGTTTCCGGCACACTGCCGATGGCCTTCAGTCCGATAATATGGTCGCCAGTGATGCGACGTTCGACATCACCGGTAGCGGCGGCTGGACGGTTGACGAATCAGATCCGCGTGGCCATCGTAGCTACGTGAGGGCTTCCCTGACCAGCAAGAACGTCGAACGCACGATGCAACGACTCAATTACGATCCGGGTATCGTCGCGGATGACCTGAAGATGCAGCTTGACTTCAACTGGTCTGGCGGGCCGCGAGAGGATTTCATGGAAACGCTCGACGGCCAGGTCGAGGTACGCATCGGCACCGGTCAGCTCGACGAGGTCGAGCCGGGCGCCGGGAGAATGTTCGGCCTGATGAGTATCGTTGCGCTGCCGCGCCGCCTGTCGCTGGATTTTCGTGACGTCTTCAGCAAGGGGTTCGGATTCGACGAGATCAGCGGCACGTTCCGCATTGAAGACGGTGAAACGTATACTTGTGATCTGTCGCTCGAAGGCCCGGCGGCCGATATCGGCATAATTGGGCGCGCCGGGCTGGTCAGACGCGACTACGATCAGGTCGCGGTCGTCAGCGCCAACTTTGGCAGCACCCTGCCCGTGGTTGGCGGGGTTCTGGGAGGTCCGCAGGTCGCCGTGGTGATGCTCGTGTTTTCGCAGCTGTTTAAAAAGCCGTTGCAGGAGGTGACGCAGATCTATTACGGGTTCAGCGGGTCCTGGGATGAACCCGTGATTGAATCGGCCACGGCCGCCGAATTCGCCGAGATAGCGGCGGCGGCAGGCTGTATCGCCGTCGAACAGTAGACGTCGGGAGCGGAGAGGCAGCCTATGCGTGTAGCAGCAATTCAAATGAACAGTGGCGCCGATGTCGATGCCAACCTGGGGCTTGCAGACAGCTTGCTAAACGCGGCGGCGGCCGATGGCTGCGAGCTTGCCGTATTGCCCGAAAACTTTGCGCTCATGCCGAGGGGCAGCCGCCAGAAAGCGGCGCATGCCGAGGTGCCCGGAGAGGGCCCGATACAGTCATTTCTCAGCGACGCTGCGCGCAGCCACAAGCTGTGGATCGTCGGCGGCAGCATGCCGTATGTTTCACCCGAGGCCGAGCGCGTATTCGGCGCGTGCCCGGTATTCGATGCCGATGGCCGCCAGCGCGCCTGTTACCGAAAGATACACCTGTTCGACGTAAAGCTGCCCGACCGTGATGAGTCGTACCAGGAGTCGTACTCGATGTTTCCGGGAGATGATCCGGTCACCGTAGCGACGCCGATTGGTACGATCGGACTGACAATCTGTTATGACGTAAGGTTTCCGGAGCTGTATCGACACCTCGTCGATGACGGCGCGACGGTATTTACGGTTCCCGCGGCGTTTACAGCGGCCACGGGCGAGGCTCACTGGCATACGCTGTTGCGTGCCAGGGCGATCGAAAATCTGGCGTATGTCATCGCGCCGGGGCAATATGGCGAGCATCCGGACAAGAGATCGACCTACGGGCACTCGCTGATCATTGATCCGTGGGGGCGTATTCTCGCGGAGGCCGGTGATGAGGACTGCCACATAGCGGCCGATATCGATCCAAACATGCCGGCGAAAGTGCGAGCGGATTTTCCGGCGCTCGCGAACCGGCGCTTATGAGCATTCAAGCAACTGGAAGGGCAAATTGAGTCACGAAGAGCATGGGGCCATTGAAACGGTCATTTCGCGCACGCTGGAGCCTGTGGGTCTTGACGAAAAGCAGCTGAATTCGACGCTGGGTTCCATGATGCGCGGCGGCATTGACTACGCCGACCTGTATTTCCAGGTCAGCCGCCAGGAAAGCTGGTCCGTCGAGGACGGCATTATTCGTGAGGGCAGTTTCAGTCTTGACCAGGGGGTCGGCGTGCGGGCCGTGAGCGGGGAGAAGACCGGCTTCGCCTACTCCGATGAGATGATGCTCCCAGCGCTGCAGCAGGCAGCGACGGCGGCGCGGGCTATTGCCCGCCAGGGCGAGGCGCGGTCGCTGCAGGCATGGAGCCGCAGTGCGCCGGTGCCGCTCTATGCGGCGACGGATCCGACAACGAGTATCAGTGATGCGCAGAAGATAGCGTTTCTCGGTGAAATCGAGAGCGCTACGCGAGCGCTCGACACGCGTATCGAGCAGGTCATGATCAGCCTGACGAGCTGTCACGATATGGTGCTTGTCGCTGCCTCGGACGGAACGCTTGCGGCCGACGTCAGGCCGCTTGTGCGCCTCAACGTCAGCGTCATCCTCGAGCAGGGTGGCCGCCGGGAGCAGGGCTACGCGGGTGGTGGCGCCCGTGCCGATCTCAACTATTTCCTGGCGGGCGACGAACCCATGGAGTATGCGCGGGAAGCCGTTCGGCAGGCCGTCGTGCAGCTCGATGCCGTGGCGGCGCCCGCGGGCGCGATGCCGGTCGTACTCGGACCCGGGTGGCCCGGCATCCTGCTCCACGAGGCGGTCGGGCACGGTTTGGAGGGCGATTTCAATCGCAAGGGCACGTCCGCGTTCAGCGGGCGCGTCGGTGAGCAAGTTGCCTCGCCGTTATGCACGATCGTCGATGATGGCACGTTGCCGAACCGCCGCGGCTCTCTGGCCGTCGACGATGAAGGCATACCGGGGCAATACAACGTCCTGGTCGAAGATGGCGTGTTGCGCGGGTACATGCAGGACAAGCTCAACGCACGCCTTATGGGTGTTGCGCCGACCGGTAACGGCCGCCGTGAATCGTTCGCCCACATGCCAATGCCGCGCATGACCAACACCTATATGCTGGCGGGCCCGCATGATCCCGAGGAAATTATCGCATCGGTCGACAAGGGGCTGTACGCGCCCAATTTCGGCGGCGGCCAGGTCGACATCACATCCGGCAAGTTCGTATTTTCGGCGAGCGAGGCGTACCTGATCGAGAATGGCAGGATCACCGCGCCCGTGAAGGGCGCCATGTTGATTGGCGACGGCCCCGTGGCGCTAAGCAAAATCTCGATGGTAGGGCATGACCTTGAATTCGACTCCGGGGTCGGCACCTGTGGCAAGGAAGGCCAGTCCGTGCCGGTCGGCGTCGGTCAGCCCACGCTGAAGATCGACGAAATCACGGTCGGCGGGACGGCCTGATGTTTGACATAAGCGCACCGGGCGCGACAGGCACTGTGAGCCCGTTCACTCAATTCGCTCCGTCGTTTGTGTAGGGTTCATCTAACCCAATGAGGAACAACAAAATGTCATCGGAAAGCACGGTTACGGAGCAGGATCCGGACGCGAATGCGCAGCAGCTTGCGCAGGGACAGAGCGCGGACCATCTGGATTTCGACCCGGACCTCAACGTCGACGGAATGTCGCACTCGCCTTTATCGAGATTCCTCGGCCTGTTTGGTTTCGGCAAGTAACCCCATTTATTCCGCAAGGGATAAGGGTACGCATCCGTACCGCAAGCCCTGTAAGACCGCCGCAAGCCGCTCAATTGGCTGTAAGAGACTGGACTCCGTAGCAACGGCTATGGACAATTGACCACATCATGTGGGTCGCCAAGCCAATCTACGAGAGTCTGCCCTACGTCTATCTGCTCGTCGGCGCGCTTGCGCTGGGCGCGTCAATGTATATCAACCACTGGTACTGGCCGACGATTTGTTTTGTCACCGGGCTGAGCTGCCTGATCGCCGGACTCGTCGTACTGCTGAAAAGGCGCGACTACCGCGTTACGGAACGGCGCACCGGGCGATAATTACGCTCCGCGGCACTATTCTCCGACGACAGCATCCTCGTCGTCATCGTCGTTCTCGGCTTCGCCGGGCGCGGTTTCCTCGCCGCTCTGCGTGTCTGCGAAATCGATGACGCTGCGCAAATCCGTGTAGATGAGATCGTGAACGCCTAGCGTGATCACATCACCATCTCTGAGCCGGCGTTTCCTGACCTGCTGGCCGCCCACGAGTATGCCGTTCGTGCTCTGCATGTCTTCGATCACGCAGCCGTGGTAGTCGCTGATGAGCTGCGCATGATGCCGGCTGACGAACTTGCTTCTGATGTAGATCTCGTTATCGGGTGAACGTCCGATGATTATCCGTCCGGGAGGAAACGCGTGCACCGACACCGTCTTGCCCTCGGAGCGAACCTCGATCTTTATGACATGCGCGGCCGTGTCTGTCCTGGCCTCTAATTGCTGCAGCTTTCGGTTCAGGCCCGTCACCGTGCCGTGTTCCTGCCAGTTGAGTTCGTTAACGGACGCCATGATGTCGTCGACGCCAACGGTCTCTTTCTCGTCAGCGAAAGCGCACAGCAATGCCGTATCGCACAGCGTGTTGATGAGCCGCGGCACGCCGCCTGTATACCGGAAAATGATGTCGTACGTGTCATCCTCGAACAGGTCTGTGGTGGCGCGGCCGGCCACGGCGAGCCGGTGCTCGATGTACTCCTGCATCTCGCGACGGTCCAGCGGTCCGAGGTGAAAGCGCAGCCGCACACGCTGTACGAGCTGCTCGAGATTCGGCGAATCGAGCTTGTCCTTGAGTTCGGGCTGGCCGGCCAGGATGATCCGCAACACTTTTTCCTTGTGCGTTTCGATTCCCGAGATCATCCGCACCTCCTCGAGTACCTTACGCGTCAGGTTTTGCGCCTCATCGATAATCAGAACGACTTTCTTGCCGTTTGAATACTGCTCGATCAGGAACATGTTGAGCATGTCGAGCAGTTCGACCTTGCCCTTGTCGAACGGCTTGAAGCCGAATTCCGTCAGAATCGCCTGCAGAAACTCGGTCGGCGTCAGCTGGGTCTGGGAGACGACCGCGTAAACGACATCGTCGTCGAGCTCGGTCAAAAACGACTGCAGCAGGGTCGTCTTGCCGGAGCCGATGTCCCCCGTGATGATGACAAACCCGTCCGCCAGCCAGATCGTCGACTCCATATAAGCTTTGGCCCGGGCATGCTGCTTGCTCCAATAAAGGAAATCCGGGTCAGGCGTCAGCCGAAACGGCTGCTCCGTGAGTCTGAAGTGTTCGAGATAGGACATAGTTTTTATTACTGGCGCACGCAGTTTAACCGTTTTATTGCGTTCCGGGCTATGACACAGGTCCTGATCCCGGCGGGACCCCGGTCACGGAACTGCGGATTTCCGCGAGTTTTCTATCGCGCTCGGCCTCTGAATCACCCAAAACCGTGATGTGGCCGAGCTTCCGGCCAGGGCGCGGCGCTTTGCCATAATCATGCAGGTGGCCAATCTGCAGGGTTTTTACGGTGGCCGGAATTTCGCCGATGAGGTTGAGCATACCCGCGCAGCCATGCATTTCTGTCGATCCCAGCGGCCGCTCGGTGATTGCACGCAGGTGATTCTCGAACTGGCTTGTGACCGCGCCTTCGATGGTCCAGTGTCCCGAGTTGTGCACCCGGGGCGCGAACTCGTTGGCAAGCAGTTCGTCGCCAACCACGAACAGTTCGAGGGCAAGTACCCCGACATAATCGAGATCCTCCAGGAGGGCGCGCATATAAACATCGGCGCGGCTCGCGAGGCGATTGTTTGCGACGGGCGCGCGCGATACACGGAGAATTCCATCCTGGTGCGAATTGCGGGTCAGCGGATACAGGACAACGTCGCCCGCAACACTGCGAGCGCCAATTGCCGACACTTCATAGTCGAAGTCCACCCATTGCTCCGCGATCAGTTCGCTCTCCCCGAGCAGCTGCCACGCAGTTTCGACCTGCGCGGGCTCGCGCAACATGAACTGACCCTTGCCGTCGTAGCCAAGACGCCGTGTCTTTACGACAAGTGGCAGACCGATGGCGTCGACTGCATCACGAAGATCTTGCAGCGAATCGATCGCGTGATACGCCGGCAACGGAATATCGAGACGATCGAACAGCCGCTTTTCCAGAAGCCGGTCCTGTGCCTGACGCAACGCGGTGCAGGGCGGGTAAACCGGAACCCGGTCAGCGATCGACTGCAGTGCGTCGACCGGAACGTTCTCGAATTCATACGTAAGCACGTCAGACGCCGTGGCCAGCGCCACCAGTGCCTCCACGTCGTCGAAATCAGCCTGTGCCACGGGGCCGACAACGGCAGCGGGCGGCGCCGGAGACGGGTCGAGAAACCGGCAGCGGTCTCCCAGGTTCCGTGCAGCGAAACCGAGCATTTGGCCGAGCTGGCCAGCGCCAATAATGCCGATGCGCACGCTATTGCGACCTAGGTCGTCGGGTCGCTGTCAGCAAGAACCCTGTCGGTCTGCTGCTGTCGATAGGCCTCGACGGCCCCGGCGATGTCCTCGTCGTCTGCGGCGAGGATGGCCGCGGCGAACAGTGCGGCGTTGATCGCGCCGGCCTTGCCGATCGCCATGCTGGCTACGGGAACGCCGGCCGGCATTTGGACGATGGAGAGCAGCGAATCCAGTCCACTGAGTGCCTTCGACTGAACCGGAACGCCGAGCACGGGAATTCGCGTCTTGGCGGCCGTCATGCCGGGAAGATGCGCGGCGCCGCCCGCGCCCGCGATAATTACCTTCAGACCCCTGTCCACGGCGGTTTCCGCATACTCGAACAGAAGATCCGGCGTGCGATGGGCCGAGACGACGCGAACCTCGTGCTCGATGGCCAGACGGTCCAGCATCTCACTGGCGTGTCGCATGGTGTCCCAGTCTGACCGGGAGCCCATGATGATTCCGACCTGTATGTTCATTGGAGAATTCTAACCGCCTTGGGTCTGTGTCACCAGAATGGCATGAATGCGCCGAAATATCTGCCGGCGGAGGAATTTCTCGCGGCGCGTATCGATCGTTCTCGCCAGCTCGGCAATCAGTTGTTTGAGCTCGGTATCATCGCAGCCGGTTTCGGACAGGAATGCATCCCAGGCCCCGGGATCCTCGGCGACAAGGCGGTCGCGCCAACGTTCGGATGCTGCGAATACCCGCCTGGCGCTGAGGTCGTCGGCTCGGAGTCGATTCAGGGCAGCGCGAATCGGCTCGGCATCGACCTGGCGCATCAGCTTGCCGATGAGCTGTTTCTGCCGACGCAATGCACCGTGTGACTTCATGCACTGGGCGGCGCGCACCGCGTTATGCAATTCTTCGTCCAGTCCCAACGAATCGAGTTCAAGCGCTTTGAGGTCAATCAGTTTTTCGCCGAGTTCCTGCAGTGCCAGGAACTCACGTTTTCTGGCACTTTTGCTGGGCTTTGTATTTGCCACCGGCTAAGCTACCCCGGATGAATCGACCGCGATATCAGGACGCGGCAGTCTATCACGCGGCTATCGAGGCCACCGGCTAAATCACTGAGGACACCGATCAAGATGGGCGAGGTTGCAGCAACGCATTCACTGGGGCGTCGAGAACTCGAGCAGCTTGTGCAACAAGCGCTTGAAGAGGCACGCGGGCACGGCGTTGACCAGGCCGAAGTCGCAGCGACCCACGATACGGGACTGTCGGCAACGGCGCGCCTTGGCGATGTCGAGAACCTCGAATACACGAACGACCGCGGTATCGGCATTACGGTGTATTCGGGACACCGTAAGGGCAGCGCCAGCACCTCGGATATTTCGCCAGCCGCGGTGAGCGAAGCCGTTGCGAAAGCTTGCACGTTTGCGACATACACGGCCGCCGATGAGCATGCCGGGCTTGCCGACCCGGAAATGATGTGTACAGACATAGTTGATCTCGATCTCGACCATCCGTGGCCGATTGAATCGACCGCCGCGATCGATTTGGCTGTTGCCTGCGAGGATGCAGGTTTGCGATTCGACCCGCGCATCACCAATTCGGAGGGCGCCACGGTATCGACGAATCGCGGGGTTCGCGCGTACGGCAATACGCACGGATTTATCGGCAGCTATGCGAAATCGAGTCACAGTATAAGCTGTGTCGTTCTGGGCACGGCTGACGGAGAAATGCAGCGCGACTACTACTACAGCGTTGCGCGTGACCCGGCTGATCTCGAAGCGGCCCGGCATATCGGCGAAACAGCGGCCCGCCGGGCCGTCAACCGCCTCGGGGCACGCAAAATAAAGACCACGCGCGCGCCCGTGCTATTCATACCCGAACTAGCGCGTGGCTTCCTTGGTCACGCCATTGGCGCGATCGCGGGCAGTGCGCAATACCGTCGTGCATCGTTTCTGCTCGGTGCTGCCGGGGAGAAAATATTCCCGGACTTCGTGCAAATCGAGGAGCGTCCGCACTTGCCGAAAGGCATGGCCAGCGCACCGTACGATGCAGAGGGGGTTGCAACCTACGATCGCGACATCGTGACCGATGGGGTTCTGCAAGGTTACGTGCTGAGCAGTTACTCGGCCCGCCGCCTCGGGCTAAAGACCACGGCGAATGCCGGTGGTACGCAAAACATCGTCGTGCCTGGAAACGCAGGTGATCTTAAGTCACTCGCGCAGCAGATGGGTACAGGCCTCATTGTCGAAGAGCTCATAGGCCAGGGGGTCAATGCCGTTACCGGTGACTATTCGCGGGGCGCCGTCGGCCAATGGGTCGAAAACGGAGAGATACAATATCCGGTTCACGAGGTGACGATTGCCGGTAATTTACGCGCATTGTTTGGCCGAATCGGGGCTATCGGGAATGATCAGGATACGCGCGGCGGTATACGCTGTGGATCGCTGCTCGTCGAAGAAATGACGATTGCGGGTAGCTAGGCGCTCACAGCGTCGCTCTCGTCCAGAAGATCAGCCAGCGTTCTGTCGCCGACGGTCGTGCTCACTGCGGTATCGAGCCGGCTCCCGAGAGCCTTGATTTCCTTGGCCCACTTTGGATCCCGGTACGATCCCGTTTCGCCATGCTCCCGGACGACCGCCAGGATGTCCTGCAGTCGTATTCGCGTCATCTCGCGACCCGGGACCAGCGCCTCGTCCTCGGTTGAGGTAAGCAAACCGACGTCCTCGAGTCCCGCGACGATCGGCGTCAGAGTAATCGATGGAATCTTGAGAGACCGGGCCAGCGACTGAACCGTTATGGTCTTGCTTGCGTCACGAAAGGCACGGCCAACCAGGAACATGATATTGAGTGCCAGCTTTTCGCGCATCGCATTGGACAAGCGCGGCTCCCGGCGGCCGATTTTCAGAAACGCCGGATTTTGATGATAGAAAGCGAGCTGTGCGCCGACGAGCAGGACCAGCCAGTTCAGGTACAACCAGATCAGTGTCGTGATCGCCACGGCGAAGCCGGAATAAATGAGCAGCGTGCGCGTTGAATAAACGACGAAGGATGCAAAAATAACGCTGATGCTGGCCCAGATGAACCCGCCGGCAATACCGCCGATCAATGCCGAACGAAAGCGGACCCCGGTATTCGGCATGTACATGTACAGGAACGTGAACACACCCGTCACAAGCAGGTAGGGCGTCAGTTTGCTGGTCATCCTGAATACGGGTTCCAGCCAGGCAATGGTCTGGAAAAACTGCACGATCGTATTGCTGCCAAGCGATGCGATCATGCTGAGGGCGATCACCATGACGACCGGGCCGATCAGCATGACCACCATGTACTCGGTCAGGCGACGTGCAAAATTGCGGCGTTTTGAGACATGCCAGACGTAATTGAAGCTCTCCTCGACTTTCTGCACCATCGATACGGCCGTGTAGATGAAGAAAGCCAGGCTGATGCCACCGAGAACGCCGCCCTTGACGTTGTCGACGAGGTTGATGACCTGCCGGGTAATCTCCGCTCCCTGCTGGCCCAGCGGTTCCAGGGCTTTGAACAGCAGCGGCTCGAGTTCGTTGTGTACACCGAAACCCTTGAGAACTGAAAAACTGAAAGCAATCAGCGGCACAACCGACAGCAAGGTCGTGTAAACGAGGCTCATCGAGCGCATCATGAGCTGGCCAGCAAACATGTCGCGCAGCAGCGCATAAAGGTAACGCAGCACGTTTGCGGCAAACCGGCCCCAGAGGCCCCGCTGCTCGAGCAGGTCGCCCCAGATGAGCTGGTCGAGTCGGTTACGTAGCGTCGTAATCATCGCAGCGCTAGTATATGTCAATGACGAGCGCCAGCGGTTACGCCCAACGCATTGTATGCATGACCGAGGAAACGACTGAGACGCTTTACGAGCTTGGCGCGGAGGACCGAATCGTTGGTATATCGGGATTTACGGTCAGGCCGGCGAGGGCGCGCAAGGAGAAGCCGAGGGTTTCCGCTTTCACCAGCGCCAAGATCGACAAGATCCTCGCCCTGGAACCTGATCTCGTTCTGGGCTTCTCTGATCTGCAGGCTGATATCGCCGCCGAACTGATTCGCCGCGGCGTTGCCGTGCACGTTTTCAATCAGCGTAGTGTGCCGGGCATTCTCGCGATGATCAGAACTCTCGGAGGCCTGATCGGCGAGCAGGACAAGGCAGCGAACTATGCCGACGATCTCGCAGAGGGCCTGGAGGCGATTCGGCGCGAGGCCGTCACGGCCGGGCGCAGACCGACCGTCTACTTTGAGGAGTGGGACGAGCCGCAGATCTCTTGCATTCGCTGGGTCTCCGAACTGATTGGCGTTGCTGGTGGTGACGACTGTTTTCCCGAACTCGCCAAGCAGTCGCTGGGCAAGGATCGGATTATCGCCGATCCGGAAGAAGTCGTTCGTCGCAGCCCCGATATCATCATCGGTTCCTGGTGTGGCAAGAAATTCCGGCCGGAGCGCGTTGCGGAGCGCCCCGGCTGGGGCGTGATCCCCGCCGTGAGCAACAGTGAAATTCACGAGGTCAAGTCGGCGATGATCCTGCAGCCGGGTCCGGCGGCGCTGACTGACGGTGTTGCCAGGTTACGGAGCATAATCCGCGCGTGGCAATTACATCAGCCGGGCTGATGCCTCCTGGTACTTCTCACTCGTTTGCCGCAGCACGTCAGCGGGTAACTCGGGTCCCGGCGCTGTCCTGTCCCAGTCCAGCGTGTCGAGATAATCGCGAACGAACTGCTTGTCGAAACTCGGCGGGCTGATGCCCACGGCATAGCGGTCGACGGGCCAGAATCGCGATGAGTCCGGGGTCAGCACTTCGTCGATCAGAAACAGGCGACCCTCATCGTCGAGGCCGAACTCGAATTTTGTGTCGGCTATGATGATGCCGCGCTCGAGCGCATAAGCGGCCGCCCGCTGGTAAACCGCGATTGACAGTTCCTGGACTCGCTGGGCGAGTTTCTCCCCAATCAGTTCCACGACCGCGTCATAGCTGATGTTTTCGTCATGCGCGCCGGCCTCGGCTTTTGTGGCCGGCGTAAACAGGGTCTGGGGTAGCTGCTCCGCCTGTCTGAGACCGGGCGGCAAGCGGATTCCGCAGACCTGTCCCGAGGCCTGATAATCGCGCCAGCCCGAGCCAATCAGGTAGCCACGGACTACGGCCTCGATCGGCAACGGCTTCAGGCGCTTCACGACCAATGAGCGGCCACGCAACGACGGCAGAATATCGGCGTCCTCGACGACATCGTCCACGGTCCGATCTGTCAGGTGGTTGTCGACGAGGTCCGTCATCATGCGGAACCAGAACACCGAGAGCCGTGTCAGTATCTGGCCCTTCATAGGCACCGGATCCGGCATAACGACATCATAGGCGGACAGCCGATCTGTCGTGACGATCAGCAGGTGATCCTCATCAACGCTGTATATGTCACGCACTTTGCCGCGCCCGATCAGGGGCAGGCCGGGGATCATGGATTCGAACAGCGTGTCCTGAGAATTCATGGTTATGGTATTCAGCCGTTTGCCAGCGCGCTACGGATGATCGCCGCAAAGCGCGGGCGTGGCAAGCTGCACCAATAGGAAAGCTGTCGCACACACGTTAGGATTACGCAACGATCGCTTGCGAGAGTGCGTGGTGTACTGGGGTAAAGTCATAGGCACACTGGCCGGGATGGCGACCCTGAAGCCGTGGTTCGCGCTGCTCGGTTTGTTTATAGGTCACCAGTTCGATCGCGGATTTGCGGAAAGATACCGGAACTTTGAACAACAGGGCGCTGCCGCCGGCCACCTGCCGGACGACTACCTGCGTTCGCTGTTCCAGGCGATGGGGCATATTGCGAAGAGCGACGGCCGGGTCAGCGAGGCAGAAATACGCGCGACGCGTGCGGTCATGCATCGCCTGGGACTCGCGCCGGCGAAAGTTCGTAATGCAATCAACTGGTTCGACGATGGCAAGCGCCCCGGGTTTGACGTCTTGCCGGCGATTCACCGCCTTCGACGTGGACCGGCACGCAAACCCGAACTGCGAATGTTGTTCGTGCGGCTGTTGCTCGAGGTGGCCCTGGCCAAGGATCACCTGCCCAAGCAGGAGCGCGCGCTGATCTGGAGCATTTGCTCAGCACTCGAGATCGGACGAGTAGAGCTTGCACAGCTGGAGGCAATGATTCGGGCGCAAAAGGGGTTCAGGCACTCACCCGAAGGCAATGCGGATGCCCGGCGTGTACGCAACGCGTACCGGACCCTGGGTGTCGACGAGTCGACCACGAACGACGAGATCAAGAAAGCCTACCGGCGCCTGATGAGTAAAAACCACCCGGACAAGATTGTGTCGCGAAAACCTGATGCGAGTGACATGGCGGATGCCGAAAGGCGCACGCGGGAGATTCGGAGCGCGTACGAAATGCTCAAGGCCCGACGGTCAATTCGCTGAGCCGATCCGGGGCCTGTCCTACCGGCGCCACCTCAGGTACATTTGCCAGCTACACGAAGGAAAACGCCGTGCCACCACTTATTGCACCATCGATACTTTCTGCAGATTTCGCGCGTCTTGGTGAGGATGTTCGCGCCGTACTTGATGCGGGTGCGGATATCGTGCACTTCGATGTCATGGATAATCATTTTGTACCGAACCTGACGATCGGCCCCCTGCTGTGCGACGCGTTGCGCAATTTCGGCATCGAAGCGCCGATTGATGTTCACCTGATGGTCGAGCCCGTGGACCGTATCATTCCTGATTTTGCCAAAGCCGGAGCGAGCTACATAACGTTTCATCCGGAAGCGAGCCGGCATATTGATCGATCGCTTGCCTTGATTCGCGAGCAGGGCTGCAAAGCCGGCCTGGTATTCAATCCCGCGACGCCGCTGCACTGTCTGCACCACGTGATCGACAAGGTCGATATGGTGTTGATCATGTCGGTAAATCCCGGTTTCGGCGGACAGGCATTTATTCCTACCGCGCTCGACAAGCTACGCGAGGCGCGTGAGATCATCGATGCCAGCGGCCGCGAGATTCGTCTCGAAATCGACGGCGGCGTCAAGGTCGACAATATCGGCCAGATTGCCGCTGCAGGGGCGGACACATTTGTTGCGGGCTCGGCAATATTCGGAAGCGCCGATTACGCGGCCACGATAGCCGCGATGCGGGACGAAATCGGAAAAGCGCCTTAGCTGAGAACCTGGCCCGCTGCTAACCGCTGCGGCGGGTTTTGACCTCAGAAGTTGCGGTTCGGTCGCGCGCCGAAGACAACAATCGTTTTGCCGCTTGCGGTCACGAGACCCTGCTCTTCGAGTACTTTGAGTACCCGTCCCGCCATCTCGCGCGAGCACCCGACCAACCGGCTCAGCTCCTGACGGCTGACCTTGATCTGCATGCCGTCCGGGTGGGTCATTGCGTCGGGCTCGTTACACAGGTCCATGATGGCATGTGCGACGCGACCTGTTACGTCGACGAAAGCGAGATCCCCGAGCTTGCGATTGGTTCGATCGAGACGGGTCGCAAGCTGCGTTGCCAGTTCGAAGACGAGCCCGGGGCTTTCGCTTGCGATCTGCCGAAAGCGCGGATAGGTCATCTCGGCGATTTCGCTCTCAGTGCGCGTACGCACCCAGGCGCTGCGCGTTGGCTGCTCATAAAACAGGCCCATCTCACCGAAGAACTGCCCCTTGTTGAGGTAGGCGAGAACCATCTCGTTGCCGTCTTCGTCTTCGATCATCACCTCGACCGAACCGTCGACGATGTAATACAAGACATCCGGCAAATCGCCTGCATGGATCATGACCGTCTTGGATGGAACCGTCCGTACGCGGCAGTAGCTCAGGAAACGGTTGATCGCCGGTATTTCACTCAGGGTTCTCGCTGTTGTTTGCATGGACAAATCCTTAATGCGGGCGCGGTCTCTCTTTTAATACAGTTAGCAACGAAGGGCAAGCTAAGTCCGTGTTTTTTATGCGATCGTGAGGCTACAAACGATAGGCTGTCGTTGTCATTACCTTGGCGGTCAGCCGCATGAGTCGCTTGATCGGCAGTGGCAGGTCCGCGGCGCCCGCATTGACCGCGTCTTCGCCGTGGGCCTTTTCCTCCTCGCGCATCCTCTCGACAATGGCGCGGCTCCTGGCGTCTCGCTCCGGCAGCCGGTCCAGGTGTGCCGACAGGTGCTCGCATACCTGGTTTTCGGTTTCAGCAATAAAGCCCAGGCTCCAGCGATCGCCGAGGACGCCGCTTGCGGCGCCAATCGCGAAAGAACCGGCATACCAGAGAGGACTGAGCCGACTTGGCCGGGAGTCGAGTTCGCTGAGACGTTGTTCGCACCACGCCAGGTGATCCAGCTCCTCCGTCGCTGCGCGCTGCATCTGCTCCTCGATTTCGGGGCTGCGGGCAACGGCAGCGTGGCCCTGGTAAAGCCCCTGCGCCGCGATCTCGCCGGCATGATTGACTCGCATCAGCCCTGCCGAGTGTTGGCGCTGCCCGGGATCAAGTTCGCCTGCGGGAATATCGCCCGCCGGATTCTGTCGCGCAGATCTGCCGACCGGCGACGCAACGGTGCGCAGTGCGTTATCGATTCCGGCGAGGAGTTGGTCGAGCGGGGTCAGGTCGCGTTCGGACATGGGCGAAATTATAGCAATGCGCGGGATGTCAACGTATACTCCGCGGCGATTTTTTGGAGGCAATAATGAGAATTCAAAGCACGGTAACACTACTGATCACGGTTCTTGCGGCGCCACTGATGGCGGCTGAAGAAGAGGCGCCGGAAAGCCCCTGGGCGGGCAAGGCCACCTTGGGCTATCTCGCGACATCGGGCAACACCGACAATTCAAGTCTCAATTCCGGCCTTGAGGTCGGTTACACGACCGGTAGTTGGCGCCATGAACTGATTGCCAAGGCCATCAACTCGACCGAGGACAATGCGACAACCGCTGAATCCTACGAAATGGCGTTCAAGAGCGAGCGAAATCTTTCGGACGCCAGTTTCCTGTTTGGGCGCCTGAACTGGCGCAACGACCGTTTCAGCGGCTATGACACCCAGTTCTCGCAGACGGTTGGTTACGGGCGCCGGCTGATCGACAAAGAGGCGCACAAGCTCAATGCGGAAATCGGTGCTGGTGCGCGGCAATCCGACCTGGCCGATGGCACGAGCGAAAACGAGACTATTCTTCGCGGCGATCTGAAATACACCTGGCTGCTCGGTGAGAACTCCGAATTCCGGCAGAATTTCGTCGTGGAATCCGGTTCTGCGAATACCTACGTGGAGTCGGTTACCGCGCTGTCCGCGAAGTTGCTGGGTAACCTGGCGCTCGTGGCGTCCTACACCGTCAAAAACAACTCCGACGTGCCGCCGCTGACCGAGAAGACGGACACCTATACGGCCTTGTCGCTGGAGTACATCTTCTGAAGATCGGCGAGATTACTCTAAGTAGCTGAAATAAAAATAAAAAAGGGAGTTGAGGCGAAATGCTGCCGTTTGCCCCGATTAACCGGGATTGTTTGCAATGGGCGGGTGCCTCAAGTAGAATTTCGCGCCTTTCTGGCCTCCGGCAACCGGTGGCCGCGACTGATACAATTCCCTACGGAAGACACAGATCATGAAGACGTTTTCTGCCAAACCAGCAGAGGTACGCCGCGACTGGTACGTGGTTGATGCGACGGGCCAAACCCTGGGCCGCCTATCCACCGAGATCGCGCGCCGTTTGCGTGGCAAACACAAGCCCGAGTACACGCCGCATGTCGATACGGGCGACTACATCGTTGTCGTCAATGCCGAGAAGATCCGGGTAACCGGAAACAAGCTCAAGGACAAGATGTATCATCATCACACGGGATACATAGGCAACCTGAAGTCGACTTCGCTGGAGAAGTTGCTCGAGAAGGCGCCGGAGCGCGTGTTGCAGAACGCCGTGAAAGGCATGATGCCGCGCGGGCCTCTCGGAAGAAAAATGTATTCCAAGCTGCGGGTCTTCAAAGGCCCTGAACACGATCATGCTGCGCAGCAGCCGATCCCACTAGAAGTGAACGTCTGAGGCCTGCGGGCTCCGGGCAAGAGGCAACGCAATGAGTGACACCCAATTTTATGGTACCGGCCGTCGCAAGACGTCGACGGCGCGGGTATTCCTGAAGCCGGGCGGCGGCGAGATCACGGTCAACAATCGTCCGCTGGACACGTTCTTTGGCCGTAAGACGGCACGCATGATCGTTCGGCAGCCGCTGGAACTGATGAACATGACGAACCAGTTTGATGTCAACGTCACGGTCAAGGGCGGTGGTACGACAGGACAGGCCGGCGCAATACGGCATGGACTGACACGCGCATTGATGCAGTACGACGAGTCGCTTCGTCCAACGCTGCGCAAAGCGGGCCTCGTGACTCGCGATGCCCGGGAAGTCGAGCGCAAAAAGGTTGGCCTTCGCAAAGCCCGTCGCGCGACGCAGTACTCGAAGCGGTAAACACGAGCAGCGTATCCGCCAGGATTTGGGGGATCGTCTAGCGGTAGGACTGCGGACTCTGACTCCGCCAACCCAGGTTCGAATCCTGGTCCCCCAGCCAAAACCAAAGCGGCCCCGAGAGGGGCCGTCTTGGTTTGGGAAGAAAATTCAGGATCAGAACCTGGTTGGACAAAATCGCGCAGCGATTCTGGACGCGCGCAGTGCGCCCGGAGGGTGAGCGGCGCAGCCGCGAATCAACCGTGGTCACCTGCCGCCGCGGCACGCGTGGTCAGGAGCCCCCTTGCTGTGCCGGGCGATGCAGCCTCGCGTCGTGGGTTTGAAAATGTTCGCTGAACCAGCGCCGCAGGTCGTTCGAAAGCCGCGCCTGGTCAAAAGTCCCGCCATCCTCGATCTCGTCCATGATGTCGCGAAGGTCGTCCAGCAGCGCCTCGTGGTCTTGCTTATGTTCGCTGTAGGCCGGGTAGTGCGTCCGGCGCATCATCTTTTCCTCGAGCGCAAAGTGAGCTGCAATATGCGCATAGATGTCACCAAGCGATTCGACAACCCGGTCGTAACTCGCGCCCGCCTTTACGGCACCGTGCAAGTCGTTGATCAGCGCGATCATTTCCTGGTGCTCATGATCGACCTCGGCAATGCCGGTCATAAAATCGTCCTGCCACTCGATCAAGGTCATCGAATACTGAAGCCTCCGTTTTTAGCCCTGAAAGTAATCGCCGCATAGCGCCCGGCTTGCAGCACGATGTCTTCAGAGAAAGTGTAGTCCCAACCCTCGCTGCGCGCCGAATCACGCAGGCGTACCGCGATTCGATACGGCCCCGGTGGCAGCTGCAGGCGCTCGTAAACGGAAGCCGGGCCGTCTTCCCAAAGCCCCGAAGGTGCTGCCTCGCGCCGCAATAGGATTCTGCCGTCGACATCGAGCTCGAGGTGCAGGGGCAAGCGCTCGCGCTCGCATAATTCGGGCCGCCGCATGTTTGGCGCCAGCTCGGCAATTTGAGCCGGTGAGAGCTGCACGCAGGGCTTGGCGCGCTCGGTCGCGTGGCTGAGAGACACCTTGAGGACTGCCATGTCGGCGGGCGCATATTCATAGCGGGGCCAGAAAGAGAAATAGCCAAGCAGCAGTGCGAACGCCGTGTAAGCGAGGGCCTGCACTCCATACCGCAACACGCTAAGCACGATTTTCTCTCCTGCCGCTGCCACGCACCGGCAAATCTTTGAGTGATGCGGTGAATTCGGCAAGCGCATCCTCGCGGCGGCGAACGCTAATCGCCGGCAGCCAGCTCAGGCGGAGGCGGTCTCGTTGCACTCGTTCGCGCAAGTACGGGTCGCGCGTGCCCGCTATTCGTTCACGGGTCCATTCGTCACCAAGCCGGTAGTAGCAGGCGCCCTCCGCACAGCCCGCGAGCATGATACCGTCGGCCAGGTCCCGGGATAACGCGAAATCTATGAATGCCGGTGGCAGCATCGCGACGCAGGGCATTGTAATAACCTCGGCACCACAGTCGCCTAGCGAGTCTGCACCCGCTTGGCTGCACGCATACACCAGTACCCTGGTTTCACCGTCGAATTTTTCCGCGGCCCGAACTGTTCGTTCGCGAAGTCCGGCAATGGAATGATCAGGCAGTTCGATGCCCGGTACGATTGCCGCCGCGCGCCGAAACGGCGTCGACGTCGGGCAGGCACCAACACATATGCCGCAGCTTACGCAGTGGTCATCATCGACGATCGCCTCGGTAGCGAATGTTTTACCGTCGCTGCGCGGCGCCATCGTGATAGCGCTGAAGGGGCAATCGTCGAAGCATCGCCCGCAGCCGTTGCAGTTGTCGAGGCTGACCAAAGCGGTTGCCGGGCGCTTCGCAGGCGGCAACCATGGCAGCAGGAACAGAATCAGCGTGCCTGCAAACAGCAGCAGCCACAGTTTTCCGCCTGGCATCAGATCGAGCAGCGGGTAGGCTGCCAGGTAAAACCAGTCGAAATTAATCGTTGCCGGCACGACGTCCAGGTCCGCAGGGCCCTGGCTTACCGCCGGGTAGGCGAGCGACAGAACGAGCAGCGTAATAGCCGTGCCGACTGCCAGTGGTCGCGGCGGATTCACTTGCGCCCTGGCATGGCGCTGTATGTGCATCCACATCAGGAACAGCATGAACAGCGGCGCGAAGATGTGCATATACACCATCAGCGTAAAAAAGCGATCGCCCAGCGTTGTGCTGTTGAGAAAATTATTCGCAATCGGCTCACCGAAGAATGGCAGCGTATCAAGCCACTCCGCGGTCGCTATCGCGATGTATTGGGCAAGCTTGTCCCAGACGAGCCAGTAACCGGTGATACCGCACACGTAGATGAACCAGAGCAGCGGCACACCGGTCACCCACGCAAAAAAGCGCTTTCCACGCAGCCGATCGAGCGAAAATTCCCGCAGCAGGTGCAGGAATACGATGACCACCAGTGCATCCGATGCGTACCGATGCAAACTGCGCATTACCCCGGCTGCATACCACTGTTCGTGAGTGATGTACTCAACCGACTTATAGGCATTGGTTATACCGGTGTCGAAGAATACGTACAGGTAGATGCCGGTGCCGGCAACGATCCAGAAAAAATACCAGCCAAGCGAGCCCAGGCAAGTTAGCGGGTTATTCTTCTGTCCGAAGCCCGACTCCAGAATCGTTTCGGCACGCGCAAACAGAAGATTGAGGCTGCGCTTCAGAAACGCCATCAGTCGAGTTTCATCGTGAGTGTCGCCATTCACGCACGATAAAAACAAGAATTGAGCCAAGGCAGAGGGTGCCGACCAGGATAGTCATGAAAATAGAGTAGTCGAATTCGTAGCGGCCGCTGTTGGGATCGTAGACTGTACAGAATAACCTGAAAGTGTCTATCCAGTGCGCAGCGAATCCTGCCTCGCGCGGGGTATCGAAGACGAGTTCCTTGAGCGGTTCCACAAACGCTTGCGTGTCGAAGTCCACGCCATAGATCTGCCTGTAGACGGCGCCGGCAGCATCGACGATCGTAGTCTGCGACAGGTGGTCGAATCCCTTGGCGCTCGGAAAAAACTGAAAGCCAAGGTCGTCACTCAACGCAGTTACCGTCGCCGCGTCGCCACTCAGGAAGTGCCAGCCAGGCATGTCGATGCCCTGGCTACTTGCGTAGGTCTTCATGCGCTCCGGCGTGTCGACCTGCCAGTCAAAGCCGACCGTGATTACTGTAAATGCGTCATCACCGAGCGCTTCCCGGGCGATCTCCACCTTTTCTGCAACATTCCGGGTAATGAGCGGGCAAACATGGTGGCAACTGGTGTATATCAGGCTGATGATGAGCGGCTTGCCACGCAGATTACGCAGATGAAACGGCTGGCCCCGGGTGTCTCTGAGCGTGTGGTCGCCGACGGCAGCGCCGATCGCCCCCTGGCTGAGCGCCAACGCCGCGTCGCGATCGTAGTTCTGCTGCCCGGCAGCAGGAGCCGCCGTCACCCCAAGCACCAAAGACGCGCAGAGCGCAGTTAAGACACGCATGATGTCCCCGCTCCGTCTAGCTCAGTGGCCAGACCTCCGAGAGGTATTTCCAGTTCACGAAGTAGTAGAGTACGAACGCGACAAAGAAAATCCCGACCAGGAATACGGTGCCAGGAATGCGCAGCGTCTCCGAGCTGCCGTAGTGCCCGACCGCCGCCGACTGTGGCGGCACCTCCGGATACTCCGGTTTTTCGTCCTGACCCAGGCGTCTGCCGAAGAATACCGAGCCAACGACGATCACGATGAACATCAGGCCGCCAATCGCAGCCAGCACCGCGAATATGCCGTTGAGGCCCATCATCAGGTAGGCGGCGGACGGGTAGTCGAATGGCAGCTGCGCGTCAGCAAACGTCATATCCCAGTGTCGTCTCGACACACCCAGAGTGCCTGCGCCCATCATGAACAACGAAATGCCTGCAACGCCTATGCCGAAGACATACGGTTGCCAGGAGGCAAGCTTCTTCATCATCAGTTCGCGGCGGAATATGAGCGGCACGAGCAGGTAGGTTATTGCCATGAAGGCGAGGGTCGTGCCTGCGACGACCGTGCCGTGAAAATGGCCGGGGACATACAGGGTATTGTGCATGATCAGGTTGATTTGCTCGGTGCCCATTACGACACCGGAGATACCGCCGATGAAGCCAAAGAACACGAGCGACATGAACATGCCCGCGAACGCAGGATTACCCCACGGCGCCTTGCGCAGCCACTCGAACATGCCTTTTGTAAGCCCGCGGGCACGCTGTGCTGCCTCGATCGAGCCCGGGACCGTCATACCGTGGATCATGCTGCCGAGCACGGCCAGGTACATCGCATAGCTGGTGTTGAAAATCTTCCACTCGGGGCTGAATCCGGGCTCCACGAGCATGTGGTGCGCGCTTGCCAGCTGCAAAAACAGGATGTACATGAGAAATGCCATGCGACTGACTTTCTCGGACAGCGGTTTGGCACCAAATACCATTGCGGCGATCGCATACCAAACGGCGACATGTGCGGAGACGTTGATCTGTTGCGAAGAATGCCCCATGGCCCACCAGATGGTCTTATAAACCAGGGGATCGATGTGGCTGACGAGTCCCACCGACCAGAGCAAGGTTGGTATCAGGATAATAGCGCCCGAGGCGATCGTGAACACCGCGATAATCGCGGCGGTCAAAGCACCGAAGGTCACGAGCGGAATAGATCCTTCGTAGGTTCTCGCTTGTTTGGCGATGACGAGCGTGCCAAAAAATACGAAGCAGCCGATCAACGCACCGACGGCAAATAAAATTATCCCCAGGTAGAACGCCGGTTCGGCCTGCATCGGCACATACGAGGTGAACATGACGCTGGACTGGCCGCGCAGCACGGCGACGTTGGTGATCAGCGCTCCAGCCAGCATCAGTCCAAAGCCGGTCCAGGCCCAGCGCGGTCCTGCGAGCCGTGAGTTCAGCAGTATTGCTGAAGCGAAATACAGCACCGCCATCTCGAAGAAGATGATCCAGACGAGGAGAACGTCCAGTCCGTGCGCGGTCAGCGCCAGGTAGAACCAGTCGGCGGGCAGGAAGTGCACGGCCGGCCAGCGCGTCAGGGCAACCAGCAGGCCGAACAGGCCGCCGATCGAAAGAAACACGACCGCCGCCACGGCATTGGCCTTTATCAGATTTTCGGCCGATTTGTCGACTCGCAGGCCGGTAGTCGGGCAGGTTCGGAAATCAACTAAATTGCTCATGATGCCTGCCTCCTTATTCGACGACGTAGATCTTGCCGACCATCATATGGTGGCCGATCCCGCAGAATTCGTTACAGACAACACCGAATTCGCCGGCCTGGTCAGGCTTGAGTGTCATGACCATGTCGTAGCCGGGGTGAACCTGCACGTTGATATTGACGGGCTGCAGGGAGAATCCGTGTTGGTAGTCCATTGACGACAAATGCAGGCGATAGCTCTGATCTTTTTCGAGCTCCAGGATCGGCCACCACTGCCATAGCCGGGCAATCAGGTAGACGTCGCTCCCTGCCGGCGGCCGTACAACCGGGAAGCCATTTTCCTCCCGCACCTGATAGTTGTCGATCATTGCCTGCGCGCGTTCCGCAAAACGCTCGGGTTTGATCTGGTAGGCCTCGCTCGAGAGATTCTGTTGACCCGCACCGTGCCAGTAAATCATCATGAAAAACATGATGAGACCCCAGGTGAAAGCGAGACAGATCCAAATAAGTTCGACGCGTGCGATCGGTTGTCGCCACCAGATTCGTTCACTAGGTGGTGTGATAGCCATAGCCTTTACTCCCTAGTCCGCAATCGGAATCTGGGTAATCTCTATAATTCCCCAGATAATGTAGAACACGGCAGGCACAGCGATGCCCAAAACCAGGAGCAGAAACGGGTTATCGAGAACCCGCTGCATTAACGGTATTGAGTCCTGGCCAGAAGGGTCCGGGGAAACGGCTTCCTCGGAATCACTAGTCTCGGTCATAGTTGCCCCCAGATAAACACTCCCTTCGGCCAAATTAGCGAAACTTGAGGTATTAGTAAATCAGGAGTTTCCCGTATATGTGCGGATCAGGTGGAAACTGACCAGCGCGAGGGTCAGGAGAATGCCGAAGAACAGCAAAGATCGGTATTGGAAACGACGGCCGGCAGCGACCTCTATTCTCTCCACGATCCAATTGGCCAACAGATAGAGGACAGCGGCGACCAGCGTGAAATAGACGATCTGCACCGAACCTCTCCTCGCGCGATGATCAGCCGCGAAGTTCCCTGACGCCGGAATCGTCTGCGATCAGCAATACGTCGGCCGGCCGGTGCGCGAAAATTCCCACGGTGAGGATGCCTGGAATCTGGTTCAGGCGTGTTTCCATTTCTAGCGGATTGCTGATCGGAAAATCGTGCACATCAAGGATATGGTTGCCATTGTCGGTGACAAACCCCTCCCGCCAAACGGGCTGACCGCGCAATTTGACGAGCTTGCGGGCTACGAAAGCCTGCGCCATCGGCAGTACTTCGATCGGTAGCGGGAACTCGCCTAGCATGCCGACGAGCTTGCTGTCGTCGACTATACAGACAAAGCGTCTTGCGGCCTCTGCGAGGACTTTCTCTCGCGTCAGAGCACCGCCCCCGCCCTTGATTAGCTGCAGGCGCTTGTTGGCTTCGTCGGCACCGTCTATGTACATGTCGAGATCGCCAACGTCATTCAATGAAGAGACCTCGAATCCGGCGTGTTCGAGTAGTCCGGTCGTGACGCTGGAGCTGGATGCGACCTTGTCGATGCGATCGCGGACATTTGGCAGCAGTTCGATCAAGTGCTGCACGGTCGAACCGGAGCCGACGCCCAGGATCGTTCCCGGCTCGATGAATTCTAGAGCCGCCTGAGCGGCGTTACGTTTTTTGACTGATGAATCCATAGCCGGACCCAATGTTATAACGAAAAGCGTATTGGTGATTATAACTTAAAGCCGATTGGTGCTTTACCCAGAATTGAATACAAAAGTGCCCGCATTCGCGGGCACTTCTGTTTGCTTGGAAGAAGACCAAACTTCCTTGCGGCTTAAAAGCTAGCGTTACTTCTTGCGGGACGCCTTTTTCTTAGACTTCCGCTTGGTGACCTTCCGCTTAGCCTTTTTCTTCGTAGCCTTTTTCTTTGTAGCTTTCTTCTTGGTCTTACGCTTGGCTACTTTCTTTTTAGCCTTTTTCTTGGCTTTACGTTTAGCCGCTTTCTTTTTGGCCTTCTTTTTAGTTTTCTTTTTAGCTACTTTCTTTTTAGCTTTTTTCTTTGCTGCTTTCTTCTTGGTCTTACGCTTAGCTGCTTTCTTTTTCGCTACGCGCTTTTTCGGTGCGGATTTCTTCCGCGCTGTTACCTTACGCTTCTTAGCGACCTTTCGCTTCGAAGCTTTTTTACTTGACTTCTTTTTAGTAGCCATCAGTTTTCTCCGTGTCGGGTACCCGGCGTTGAGTATATACAAGAGAAACAAAAAATCCAGCGCGTCTAGCAAGGCGCTTGATAATTTTTACCCTGCTTAACTTTGTGCTTGTCGGCAGTAAAAAATTCGCCTGACTTGAAACCATCACCATGGATTTCCTTGCCAATTTTGAACTGCGTTTTTCGACCGATTTTCTCGTCGTGTCGAAGCCCCTATTGGGGGTGCATTGGTGACCGTCAAACCGGATTCGTTTATGTCGCGAATTGGCGACTCTGGCTCGCGCGCAGCAACTATGAAAACGTATCGTTACGTATCAGTTGCGTTTAACGACGGTCGCTGAAAATTCGATAAAGCGGTATATCCCAATGGTTTGGCTCAATTTTCTCGACATGCTGACAGTCAAACGCCACGCCGACCAACTTTGGCCGAAGCCAATTTCGCCGGTGTTTGAGAAATGCAAAACAACGGTCAAAGTATCCGCCGCCCATTCCGATGCGATTGAGGTTCATGTCAAAAGCGACGAGCGGAGTTATGACGAGATCCAAATCTTTTGCCGCGATTTGTGCGCTGCCGACGGGCTCCCAAAGAGCAAAAGGATTTCTCTCGAGAAGAGTCTCGGGCCGTAATTCCCGAAAAGTCATTCCTCCGCGACTATCTATTACCGGCGCGAAAATTCGTTTTTTTGCGCGCCATGCGCGCGCGATGATTCGAGTCGTATCAACTTCTTCACGCATCGGGAGGTAACAGGCAAGCGTATTTGCAGCGCTAAACTCACGGCTTCGAACGACGCGCGATGCGATCCGGGCCGAGGCTGCCGCACGTTCCTCGTCAGTGAGCGCACGGCGAGCCAGGAGGGCGGTCCGGCGCAAGTCTTTCATCGAAGGCACGGGTGTATGCGTCACGCCGGAGTGTTCTCCGAAGGTGGTGCTGTGGAGAAGAGAAAGCGCCTCCCGCCTGTGCCGTTACAAACCGTCGCTCTCGAACCGGAGCAACAGGTGGGGTCAGCCGTGGCAGCAACAGGCTTACCGCTAATGCAGCCCTGCTCAAATGCTGCCAACAGTGCACAACCCCGAGATGGAAATTTAGGGTCGAAAGGTATCCAGGTCGGTATCGAACACTGCAGGAGGCGCCAATTCGCGAATTTTGTTAAGCGTGTCAGAGATCCAGTTGCAGCGATCCGCCCAACGCGCTCTCGACACGATCGGAAATAGTCTTCAAACGGGTGCTGACATCGCCATCAAGCTCTCTGTCACGAGCCTGCGCATGCAGCAGGTCGTTGGCCATGTTGAGAGCGGCCATGACCGCGATGCGATCCAGGCCGACAATGCGGCCGCTGTCACGTATTTCCCGCATCTTCGCATTCAGGATTTCCGCCGAGTCGAGCAAGTCGGTGCGTTCACTTGCCGGGCACGCAACCTGGTATTCCTTGTCGAGTATTCGGACGCTTACCTGGGCAAATGTGTCAGTCATTATCAGGATCCTTGTTCCATGGCTTTGAGCCTGCCGATCATTGCTTCCACGCGGGCACGCACTTGCTCGTTTTTCTGCAGCAGGTTTGCGCGCTCAGCGGTCAGAACGTCCTGACGCTGCTTCAGCGACTTATTCTCATCCTGAAGCTGATCGCAGACGCGAACCAGCGCGTCGACCCGCTTCTCAAGCCGCTTCAGCTCGTGCTCAAAGGTTGCATTGATATCATCAGCCATACCGGCAATATAGACACGCCGTCGAACAGAATCAATCGTCAATTCGACCTAATCGCGGCGAGCATAGCCTGAAAACGCGTTACGTGGGATCATTGCCACTGAAGCCACCTCGCGAGATACGGGCTCCATGGATCAAAGGATCGATTACGATGCACTGAATAATGCGCTCAGGCGCTGCGGTGCCAGCTGGGATGCGGCGCAGTCGCACGGCCTTTTGTCAGGTCAACTCGCAGTCAGCGGCGCAGACACCGGGTTTGAGTGGCTGGCGCAGGTTCTCGAGGGAACGAATGAGGCCGATGCGTCGCGCACTGAGTGTGAGGTTATGCTGAGCGAGCTGTTTGAGAGCACCTACCGCCAGCTTGCGGAGCGTCTGTCCGAGTTCGAGCCCTTGTTGCCGGACGACGAGGAAAGCACAGTCGATCGAGCCGCCGCGCTGGCGCGCTGGTGCGAGGGATTTCTTCATGGAATCGTCTCCCGCGAGCACGGTGCCGAGTTGAAGCAGCGGCTTTCCGCGGAACCGCTCGCCGACATAATAAAGGATATGCTGGAAATCACGCGCGCGGCGGCTGAGGACGAGTCGGATCAGGAGTCCGACGAGGCGGCCTACGTACAGATCGTCGAGTACCTCAGGGTAGCCGCACAATTGACTTACGAAGAACTGGCCGAATTTCGTCACAATAAGCTGGACGAGGGCGTCGGTTCTGACGCATTACACTAGGTTTACCTCTATGAACCCAAAAGAATTTGCCCGGCGCCGAAGGCAACTGATGCGCATGGTTGGCCACGGCGGAATAGCGATACTTCCAGCGGCTCCGGTACGCACCCGAAGCCGCGACGTCGAATACCGCTTCCGCCAGGACAGTGACTTTTACTACCTGACGGGTTTTGCCGAACCCGAAGCGGTCGCGGTGCTGGTGCCGGGCCGCGACAAGGGTGAGTATCTGCTGTTTTGTCGCGAGCGAGATCCGCTAAAGGAGCGCTGGGACGGCCAGCGTTCCGGCCCGGACGGAGCGATCGAAACCTATGCTGCCGACGACGCGTTCCCCATAGATGATATCGACGATATTTTGCCCGGCATCATGGAAACCTGCAGCCGGGTCTATTACACAATGGGCCTTTATGCCGAATTCGATGCGCGAATCGCAGACTGGGTCAATTCCCTGCGCTCACGCGAGTCGCGCGGCGTGCATACACCGCAGGAGTTCGTAGCGCTGGATCATCTCCTGCACGACATGCGGCTGTACAAGAGCAGGCCCGAGATAGCGGCTATGCGCAGGTCAGCCAAGGTCGCTGTCAGCGCACATACGCGGGCGATGCAGTCCGTGCGGCCAGGTATGTACGAGTACGAGGTCGAGGCCGAGTTCATTAGCGAATTTCGCCGTAACAGCGCCTGGCCGTCTTATATCCCGATCGTCGGTTCGGGTGCGAATGCGTGCACGCTGCACTATGTACAGAACAATGCGGTTCTCAAGGATGGCGACCTGTTGCTGATCGACGCCGGCTGCGAGCTTGATTACTACGCCTCGGATATCACGCGGACGTTTCCGGTCAACGGCAAGTTCACGCCGGAGCAGCGCGCTGTTTACGATATCGTCCTCGAGGCGCAGCTGGCGGCGATCGAAAAGACTCGCGTGGGCAACCACTGGGACGACCCGCATAACGCTGCCGTGAAGGTTATTACTCGTGGCCTGAAAAAGATTGGCCTGCTCGACGGCACCGTGCCGCGGCTGATAAAAGACGGTGCTTATCGCGAGTTTTTCATGCACCGTACCGGGCACTGGCTGGGCATGGATGTCCATGACGTGGGCGACTATAAGGTCGGTGACGAGTGGCGGCTGTTCGAATCCGGCATGGTGACGACGGTCGAGCCAGGCATTTACATTCCGGCCAACCGAAAGATACGGGCGCGCTGGCGCAATACCGGCATTCGGATCGAGGACGACGTTGCAGTAACGAGCAGCGGTCCCGATGTTTTGAGCAAAGGACTGGTCAAGGATCCGGATGACATCGAAGCGCTGATGCAGCATTGATGACGCGGGCCGGCGATTACACGGATTACGATATCGTCATCGCGGGTGGCGGCATGATCGGTTCCACGCTGGCGCTGGCGCTTGCGCCGCTCAGGCTGCGGGTGGCGATCGTCGAGCCCGTTGCCAGGGCAGCAGAACAACAGCCTAGTTTCGATGATCGTTCGACAGCGATGTCACGCAGCACGCAGCGCATGTACGAAGCAATGGGCCTCTGGGATGCGATCGCGGCGGCTTCGACACCCATTACGCGAATTCACGTCTCCGATAAGGGCCGTTTCGGCTTTTCGCACATTGATGCGGACGAGCAGGGCGTCGAAGCGCTGGGCTACGTAGTGATCAATCGCGTGCTGGGTCAGGTCCTCCAGGCCGCACTGGATGAAGACGAAGCGCCGGCATTTCACTGCCCGGCGCGAATCGTCGCCGCGGCGCCGGGTGACGATTCGGTTATTGCCACTATCGAAGACGGCGACGGGACAGCGAGTGAAATTCGGTGCCGCTTGCTCATTGCCGCCGACGGCGCGAATTCCGCCGTGCGCGGCATGCTCGGAATAGGCGCAAGGCAGGCGTCCTATGCGCAATGCGCCATAGTCGGCAACCTCTTGCCGGAGAAATCGCTCGATCATTGTGCCTATGAACGCTTTACGGAGAATGGACCGCTGGCGCTGCTGCCCCTGAGCGAGGGGCGCGCGGGATTCGTTTGGACCTTGCGCGAACACGACGTCGAGCGTGTCCTCGAGCTTGCCGACCAGGCGTTTCTCGACGAGCTGCAGGGCGCGTTCGGTTATCGTCTCGGGAAGTTTACCCGTGTCGGTCGACGCTCGGCCTACCCGCTCACGGTAAGCAAGGCGCTGCGGCTCACGGCGCCGAGAGCGGTCCTGGTCGGTAACGCGGCGCACGGTCTGCACCCTGTCGCAGCACAGGGCTTTAATCTGGGACTGCGCGACGTTGCGGCGCTTTGCGACTGCATTGCCGATGCTGCCGCGACAGCCAGAGAGCAAGGCGTCGAGTGCGATGTCGGCGATTCGCAGCTTCTCGAGCGCTACGCCAGATGGCGCCGCCATGACCAGCAAAAGCTCGTCGCATTCACCGACGGGCTCGTGCGGCTGTTCGGACACTCGAGTCGCCCGGTGCGGGTACTCCGCAATATCGGCATGCTGGGCTTCGACCTGCTGCCCGGCGTGCGCTCACTATTTGCGAGGCACACGATGGGGCTCGCCGGACGCCTGCCCCGACTGTCACGGGGTGTGCCGCTGCAATGAACGAGCGCTTCGATATCGTGATCGCCGGCGGCGGTTTGGCCGGGCTGACACTTGCCGCACTACTCGCGCAGTGCACGGAGTCGCGGGGCCTGCGCCTGATCCTGGTCGATGCGGCGCCACGCCCGATTCATGACCAGGATGATGACATTGCTTTGCGTGTTTCGGCGATTGCGACGGGGTCGGCTGCTCTGCTCGACGGAATCGGCGCGTGGTCCCATGTGCAGGCGGCCAGAGTTTGCGCCTACGACCGGATGCGGGTCTGGGACGAGTCGGTGCCGGCGTCGAGTCGCGCTACGCTGCGCTTCGATGCAGCCGAATTTGCGGTGCCGCAGCTTGGTTTCATCGTCGAGAACGAGTTGATGCGGCACGCGATCCTCGACGTACTCGATCGGCATGACGTGGAACTCCTCTTTGCGACGGCGATCGACTCACTGCAGCATGACGGCGAGCGCAGTCGCCTGAGGCTCGATAACGGCCGGGAGTTGCGCGCAGATCTAGTAGTCGGCGCTGACGGTGTTCAGTCGTTTGTCAGGCAAAGCGTTGGCATCGAGACTCATGACTGGCCATACGGTCAGTCGGCTTTCGTTGCCCACCTGCGTCCGGAAAAGCCCCACCGCAATACCGCCTGGCAGCGCTTCCTCGAGGACGGCCCGCTCGGTATGCTGCCGTTACCGGATGGGCGTATATCCGTGGTGTGGTCGACCAGCGAATCGCGCGTTGCCGCGGCACTGGAGGCAAGCGATGAAGAGCTTGGCCAAACGCTGAGCAAAGCTTCCGACTGGGTACTTGGCGAGCTGCGGGCGTCGGGTCCCCGCGGCGCATTTCCGCTGTGTGCGCGGCACGCGGAGCGCTATGTTCTGCCCGGCGTGGCGTTGATCGGTGACGCGGCGCACTCGGTGCACCCGCTTGCGGGGCAGGGTGCGAACCTCGGGCTTCAGGATGCCGCGATGCTTGCAGACATACTCCAGTCGGCGCTGGCAAATGGCGAGCACCCGGGTGACAGGCCTGTGCTGCGTCGTTATGAGCGCGCGCGCAAAGGGGCCAATGCGACCATGCTGCACTTTATGACTGGCCTCAATCGCCTGTTTGCGACAGACTCAGCCGTCATCCGGCAACTGCGAACCACCGGTATGCGGCTGTTCAATTACAGTGGGCCGATTCGTGAGCACGTGGTGAACGTCGCGCTCGGCGCCAGGCGCTAGCGGCGGGAGATAACATTGAAACAGCAATATGTATACGGTCTTGCTGCATCCCTCGCGATCGCCGGTTTGTCCATGTTCGCTTACAAATGGCAGGTCCTCGGTTTTCCGGTCAGTGAGAATCAGGAGACCCCGGTCTGGACGATAGAGTCATCGATCCGTTTCGACAGCGGCCGGGGCTCGATCAAGGTCAATTTGCTGATACCGACGCTGACGCCGGGCTTTCGGATGCTTAACGAAAACTCAGTGTCTCGAGGTTATGGCTTCAATCTCAACTATGGCACCGGGGGGCGCGAGGCACAGTGGGCGATACGCCGGGCCGACGGTCCGCAGACTATTTACTACCGGATTTCCGTTTACGAAGACGTAAACAGCGAACAGTCTGATACAACGCCGCCATTTCCGCCGCCGCCCGTCATCGACGAGCCTTTCAGAACGGCGGTCGAAGTCATCGTCGCCGACGTCAAGGAGCACTCGGCCGATACGGCGTCGTTTACCTCGGAGCTGCTGCGGCGCATGAATGACTCTTCGCCGGGCCCGAATATCGAGCTGTTGCTTGGCGATGCGGATTCCTACGCGAAATTCGTTAACCGCGTCACGACGATCCTGGCAGCGGCGCGCATTCCGGCGCGCATTGTGCGTGGGTTCGAGTTGCAGGGCCGGCAACGCAATGCCGAACTATTGGCCTGGCTCGAAGTCCACGACGGCGACCGCTGGCGCTACTTTAATCCCCAGACCGGTGAGGAAGACCTTCCGGACCGGTATTTTGTATGGTGGCGAGGAAACGAGCCGCTTATCGAAGTGCAGGGTGGCAGCAACGTCCAGATCAGCTTTGCGGTACAGGAAAATCATCTCGACGCTGTCGCCATCGCCAAGTCACAAGCCGCGCAGCTCGGTTCCACAGCGGTCGATTTTTCGTTGTACAGCCTGCCGATTCAGACCCAGGCGGTATATGGCGTGTTGCTGATGATCCCGATTGGCGCACTGGTCATGGTCCTTATGCGGAATTTCGTTGGCATCGATGCATTCGGCACGTTCATGCCGGTGCTGATCGCGCTCGCGTTTCGTGAAACCCGATTGCTATGGGGCGTCGTTCTCTTCTCAATCCTGGTCGCGCTTGGCCTCAGTATCCGATTTCTCCTCGAGCGATTGCGGCTGCTGCTGGTACCGAGGCTCAGCGCCGTGCTGATCGTCGTGGTCATGCTGATGCTGATCATCAGCCTGATGTCCCACAAGCTTGGCATGGAGACAGGGCTCTCTGTCGCGCTCTTTCCGATGGTGATCATCGCCATGACGATCGAGCGCATGTCGGTCGTATGGGAGGAACGCGGCGCGACCGATGCCATGCGGGCAGGTCTCGGCAGCCTGGTGATCGCTATTGCCGCCTATACATTCATGGGACTGTCCTGGCTGGAGCACCTCGTGTTTACATTTCCCGAACTGCTGCTCGTGGTTCTCGCGCTTGTCCTGTTGGCCGGTCGCTACACGGGCTACCGGCTGCTCGAGCTGAGACGGTTTCGTGAGCTGGGCGGCGATTGATGTTTGCAACAGCAAAATCATTGCATGCGGCCGGAGTTCTTGGCCTCAATGAGCGCAATTGCGAATTCATCATGCGACTCAACCCGAGGCGCTTCTACCCCCGCGTAGACGACAAGGCGCTGACCAAGCAGTTGGCGCTAGCCGCTGGAATGGCGGTTCCCGAGCTCTACGGGATAATCGACAATCAGCGCGAAGTCCGGAGGTTTGCGGCAATCGTCGCGGATCGGGAGAGTTTCGTCGTCAAGCCGGCGCAGGGAAGCGGTGGCGACGGAATACTTGTCGTGACCGGACGCAGCCGGCGCAAACGCGACGCCTATCGTCTGTCCAGCGGCGTACTGATTTCCGAGGCCGAGATCGAGCATCACATCTCCAACATTGTCAGCGGCCAATACAGCCTGAGCGGCAATCCTGACAAGGCGCTGATTGAATATTGCGTGCAGTTCGATCCGGTGTTTGCCGAGGTCAGCTACCAGGGCGTGCCGGACATACGCGTGATCGTTTATCGCGGCTATCCGGCAATGGCGATGGTCCGACTGCCGACCCGGGCCTCGGATGGCAAGGCGAATCTCCATCAGGGCGCCGTCGGCGCCGGCGTCGACATGAGTCTCGGCGAGACGTTAACCGGGGTGCTTAACAATCATCTCGTCGATGAACATCCGGATACGGGCGCACTGATTGCCGGTCTCAGGATTCCTCAGTGGGACTTCATTTTGCGTTCTTCAGCGCGAGGCTACGAGGTGACCGGTCTCGGTTACCTCGGCGTCGACATGGTCATCGACAGTCAGTTAGGACCCCTGATTCTCGAAATGAATGCGCGTCCCGGACTCAATATCCAGATCGCCAATCGTACCGGACTTGCCAGACGCATCGCACGGATCGACGAGCTGTACGATCCTGATATAAAACCGGCCGGCCGCGCACGCATTGCACGCCGCGAGTTTCCCGTGGCGCGCCAGACGTCGATAAAATTCGATGCCGATTAGTGACGGGCGGCTATCTCTGGTTCGCTGCCCACGCATCCATTCGCTGCTCGAGAAGGTCGAGTGGCAGCGCACCGGCACCCAGCAGTTCGTCGTGAAATGCGCGGATGTCGAACTTGTCACCTAAGGCCTGCACCGCATTGTCACGCAGCGCCTGCATTTTCAACTGGCCGATCTTGTAGGCGAGCGCCTGCCCGGGCATGCTGATGTAGCGATCGATTTCATTAATGATGTCGAGCTCGGTCTTGGCCGCATTGTCCTTGAAGAAGTCGATCGCCTGCT
>JAACFB010000048.1 GCA_009937615.1 Gammaproteobacteria bacterium
TCGGGGTGCTGAACGGCATCGATCGAATTTGTGAAGAGTCGGATATTGACGCCAAGCAGGTAACCCAGGTCATGCACGGCACGACCGTGGCAACCAATGCCGTGTTGACGCGCAAGGGCGCAAAGGTCGGGTTGATAACGACCAAGGGCTATCGCCAGGTGCTGCAAGTGGCGCGTTCCTTTTGCCCGGGCGGTCTTGGTGGATGGGTCAGCTACATGAAGGCCCCTTTGATGGCGCCACTCGAGCTGACCATTGAAGCCGATGAGCGCGTGGGCGCCGATGGTGCGGTGATCAAACCGCTGGACGTCGAAGCGCTGCGCCGCGACGTATCGGCGCTGGCGGCGACGGGTGAGGTCGAAGCCCTGACGATCTGCCTGCTCAATTCCTACGTTAATGGTGAGCACGAAGAGCAGGTCCGTGATATTGCCCAGGAAGTGTTCGGAGACATTCCGATATCCATAAGCAGCGCTGTCGTTCCCGAAATGCAGGAATACGAGCGGACAGAGACGACCGTTGTCAATTCCTACGTACGTCCGCAGGTCTCGAAGTACGTAACCAATTTGCAGATTTCGCTCGAAGAACGGCTCGGCGACGATGTCAATCTCGCGATCCTGCGTTCCGATGGCGGTCTTGCGTCGGCCCGCGCGTCCAGCGAGTCGCCTGTAAACATGTTGTTGTCAGGACCCGCCGGCGGCGTTGCCGGCGCCATGTATTTTTGCAAACGCGGTGGATTTGAAAACATTCTGACATTCGATATGGGCGGTACGTCGACCGACGTCGCACTCATCCAAAATGGCCAGGCAAGAATTCGACGCGAGACGCGTGTCAGCGATATTACGGTTCGCGCACCCTCAGTCGATGTAAGGACGATCGGCGCAGGCGGTGGCTCGATTGCATTTTCGCCGGAACTGACGAAGGCGCTGCGCGTCGGCCCTGACTCGGCCGGCGCCGACCCGGGGCCGGCGGCCTATATGAAAGGTGGCGATAAACCCACCGTCTGCGATGCCAACGTGGTTCTCGGCTATCTGCCATCGGACGTCAAGCTCGGCGGCGCAATGACGATCAACCGGGACGCAGCGGTCGCTGCCGTCCAAACCGTGGCCGATGCGATGGAGATTGACCTGATGGCTGCCGCCGAGGGCATTATCAAGATCGTAAACGAATCGATGCTCGGCGCCTTGCGACTCGTGTCGGTCGAACAGGGATACGATCCGCGCGATTTTGCACTCGTTGGCTTCGGCGGGGCGGGACCGCTGCACGCGAATGCACTGGGCATACTGTCCGGCGCGTGGCCCGTCATTGTTCCGCCGGGCCCAGGCGTTCTGTGCGCCTATGGTGACGCTACCACGCAGATCCAGGATGAGGCGTCGCAGACTTTTGTGGCGCGCGTCGATCAATTGTCGACCGCGGACTTTATCGCGCAGCTCGATATTCTGCGCGCGAGGGCCAGCGAGTCTTTCGAAGCAGACGGTATTCCGGCGGATGAACAGGAAGTCAGCTACCAGGCGGATATTCGCTATGCGGGCCAGGCGTTTCAGTTGTCGTTAGGCGTAACGATCCCGCAACTCGAGAACCAGGGGCTCGCCGTCCTGACCGACGAATTCGATCGTCAGCATGAGCAATTGTTCACATTCGCGCACGGTAAAGATCACGAGATCGTCATGATTCGTGCAATCGTCAAGGCAAAGAGCAGCCTGAAAGCTGATCTCAAGGAAGTCAGCGACAAGCAGACGGCGCTCGAAGATGCCAAGTTCCATGACACGCAGTTCTACTATGAAGAGGAGTGGCACGACGCGGTGATTTATGATCGCGGCAAGCTTGGTATTGGCACCGTGATTCCCGGGCCGGCCATTGTCGTCGAGATGGACTCGACAACGCTTGTTCTGCCGCACCACGCAGCAACCGTCGACCAGGTCGGCAATCTTCTGATTAATCCGGTCTAAGGAGGAGTTCGTCATGCCAGCAACAATAGTTGAAACAAACTCCACGCCATTCGAGACGGTTGAAGTCGATACCGTGACGGTCGACATCATCGAAAATGCGCTCAGGAATGTGCGCGTGGAAATGGACGCCGTGCTCTTTCGCACCGCAATGAGTCCCGGGATCCGCGAGCAGGGCGACTGCTTCCCGATGGTCGCCAATCGCGACGGCAAAATGGTCGTCGGCCAGTTCGGGTCGTTTATCCATGGCTTCATGGAGGCGTACGACGGTGAGATAGAAGAGGGCGACATTATCCTGACGAACGATCCGTACATGTGTAATGCCGCGGTCTCTCACCTGCCGGACTGGATAGTTCTGGTGCCGATATTCAAGGACGGTCGCCACATGGCCTGGTCGGCAATGTTCGGTCACATGTCCGACAATGGCGGCATGGTGCCGGGCTCGATCCCAATCAGGGCCGAGACGATCTACCAGGAAGGTATTCGTATTCCCCCGACCAAGTTGTACAAGAAAGGCAAGCTCCAGGAGGACGTTTTGGAGCTCATTCTGCACAACGTACGCACCTCGGAATGGAATCGCTTCGACCTTAACGCGCTTGTTGCGGCGTGCCGGACGGCAGGTCGGCGCTGTGTCGAGATTGCAGAGCGCTTCGGTGACGACACGTTTTACACGACGATGCAGATAATGCTCGACCGCAATCTCGAGGCCATGCGGGCGATCATCAACATGATCGTTCCCGAGGAACCGCAGTACTTCGAGGACTACATTTGCGACGACGGGGTCGGTAAAGGCCCATACAAGATCGCCTGTAAATTATGGCGCGAGGGCGATGTCGCGATTTTCGATTTCGAGGGCACGGATCCTCAGGCCAAGAGCTCGGTGAACTTCTACCTCAACGAGGAAATGTTCAAAATGTTCTTCGGCTCATTCACGATCAATCTCTTCGATCCGCACATTCTCTTTAATGATGGCTTCTATGAGCTCGTTGATGTGCGCATACCGGATGGCAGCCTGCTCAAACCGAAGTTCCCGGCCGCACTATCCGGCCGGACTCACGCCCTCGGGCGCATTTTCGACGTGATGGGCGGCGTGCTCGGACAGGGGGCTCCGGATGCGATGAACGCGGCCGGCTTCTCCGACAGCCCGCACCTGTTCTATTCGGGCTATGACAAGAACGGCAAGTGGTTCCAGCTGTTTCAGATCGGATTCGGCGGAATTCCGGGTCGGCCGGTTGGCGACGGTCCCGATGGGCATTCGTTATGGCCGGGCTTCACCAACGTGCCGAACGAATTCATAGAGGCTTACTTTCCGCTGCGCATCGTGAAATATGAACCGATCGCCGATTCCGGAGGTGCCGGTCTGCACCGGGGCGGTAACGGCCTATCGGTTGCTTATGAATTCCTCGTCGACGGGCAAGTCGGCATTCATGACGAGCGCTGGTTGACCTACCCTTGGGGCGTCCGGGGTGGCGATCCGGGCATGCGCTCGACCAAGCGCCTCGTGCGTGTCGACGGTAGCGAAGAATGGTTGCCCGCCAAATGCGATGGCGTGGATGTCAAGGAAGGCGACATCCTCTACTTCAATACTTGGGGCGGCGGAGGCTGGGGCGATCCTCTGGAGCGTGATGCCGACCTGGTCAGAGTCGATGTCCTGCGCGGACTGGTTTCGCGTCAGGGAGCCGAGCGTTACGGCGTGGTCATCGGCGACGATGGGCATGTGGATGCCGAGGCCACTGATAAGCTGCGGGATAAAATGCGCGGCGAGCGAGGTGAAAGTGGCCTCTTCAGCTTCGGTGGCACAATCGATGAAATAAAGTCGCGTTCGCTTGAAGAGACTCACCTGCCGGCCCCGGTTTCTCCGCACGGCTAATGCAGAGATAACCGGGTGACTGAGCTACTGAGCTCACTAAAGACGGAGTGGCAGCTGGCCGAGCACAGCTCGATGGCCCGCGTGCCGCTGTATCACCAACTGTATTCGGTGCTGAAGAGTGCGATCCTCGACGGCACAATCCCTTACGACGCACAGATGCCGACTGAGCAGCAGCTTGCTGCCACGTTTGCCGTGTCGCGAATCACCGCCAAGCGTGCAATGGATGAACTGGCGGCCGAAAACCTCATTGCGCGGTTCCGCGGGAAGGGGTCGCACGTCACGTATCACTACACACCGAAACCCGTGCGGGCGCCGCTGGTTGGAATGCTTGAGAACCTGATCGAGATGCGCAAGCACAGTATTGTGCGAGTGGTCTCGATAAAGGCTGTCGTTCCACCAGCGGATGTCCGGCAAATCCTGGGGCTTGCGGATAAGGACATCGTGCACAAGGTCGTGCGGGTGAACAGTAACGAAGACGGTGAACCGTATGCGTATTACCTGAGCTGGACCGCCGGTATTAAGAAAAGCTATACAAAACGCAAGTTGGAAAACAACACGAGGCTAGACCTGCTGCGCGAGAACGACATCAACCTTGCGAAGGTCGAGCAGTTTTTTGGTGCCGAAAACGCCTCGAGGCCGGTTGCGGAGAAACTTGACGTCGAGCCAGGTGCAGCGCTGTTGTCGATTCGCCGGCTAGGCTACGACGAAAGCGGGAAAATCGTTGACGTTCTTGACGGCCTGTATAACCCGAAGCGCTTTCAGTATGCGCTGGTTTCCAGCGTCGATTGACCTGTCGAATACCGGTCCGCTTTCTTGTTAATTGAATTACAAAGTAATAAAGTTATATCAAAGGTGCAAATCTGAGTTTATCCAACGGGGGATTCCAATGAACGCCACTTCCAGGACCGTTTTGTTAGGCATGGTTTTGTCAATTTTGCCTGTCGCCACGACGAGCGCGCAGCAGGGAGGAGCCAGCGCGATCGAAGAGGTTGTGGTCACGGCTCGTAAGCGTGCGGAGAGTCTGCAGGAGGTGCCGATTGCCATAACCGCATTTACCGCAGAAACAATCGAGCGCGCCGGTATCGAGCGACCCGCGGATTTCATCTCGCTGATGCCAAACGTCACGATCGTGGACACGGCAAACGTCGGCGATACGCAGGTCAGTATCCGCGGAATCGTCTCCACGCGTGATGCCGAATCCACGTTTGCCTATGTTGTCGACGGCATCCTCAGCACCAACCCGAACAGCTTCAACGAAGAGCTCGTCGACGTGCAGCAGATCGAAGTCCTGAAGGGCCCACAGGGCGCCCTCTACGGACGTAACGCGGTCGCGGGCGCGATCCTGGTGACAACAAAAGAGCCTGGTGACGAGTTCGAGGGAAGAGTCAGCGCCGGCGGCGGCAGTGACGGGCTTGCGAAGGGCTCGCTGCGGCTGAGCGGCCCGCTCGGCGAATCGGCCAGCGGCAGCCTGGCCGCGAGTTATCGCACGTTTGACGGCATCTACGAGAATGTTTACGAGAACAAGGGATCAGACGTTGATTACGTCGAGGATACGACGATTCGTGGCCGGCTGATCTTCGACAGCAGTGATCGGCTTAAGTGGGATCTGCGTGGCGGATACTCGGAAGTCGAGGGCGGCGCGATCAACTTCAACGCCGTATTCGCTATTCCGGCATTCGCAGCGGGCTTCGGTCCGGCATTTTTTGCGGACGTCAATGATCATGACTTCATCTTTTCCTTTAACGTCCCCGGCGAGAACAAGCAGGAGACGACTGAATTTGCGGTCAAAGCGGACTACGCGACCGATAATGGCGACTGGACATTTATCGCCTCCTACAACGATCTGGACGAATACCTGCTGTCCGATGGCACCAGCGCGACATTCTACGGATACGAGTTACTTGGTTCGTGCCAGTCGGATCGGGAGACGCTTAACAATTTCCCCGCGGCTTTCGGGGGCGCCGAACGCGTCGATCTCTTCGGCGGGTTTTTCGAGCCTTTCGGCGTATTTCCGCCGGCAGGTGGCGACCCACCCGATTTTGACGGCGTATACGGGCCATACACACCGACGGCCTGTGATGGCTACCAGTACCAGGAGCGCAACCAGCAGGACTCGAGTATCGAGGTGCGCTTCACGTCGCCGCAGGACCAGCCGGTGCGCTGGATTGCGGGTTTGTATGCGACCGAGATCGATCGTGAGGTGGTCGTCGCCTACGGTGCCGATACGGGCGCCGGCTTCTTGCGGCAGCCCTACATCGATCCGAACGGCCCGAACCCAACCGATCTGCTGTTCTGGGACGATTTCGAGACCAGCGTGATTGCCGCCTTTGGTGAATTGAGTTTCGATATCGGCGAGTCCTCGGAATTATCGATCGCGCTTCGCTGGGACGAGGAGGATCGCAAGGTCAAAAACCAGGTGCCGAATGTGACGGCATCGGGTCTCAACATCAATACGCTCGATCAGAACTTCCAGCCGCGGCCGATCAACCCGGCGCTCGAGTCGAACCCGGGAGGCGTTCCTGATCGTAGCCGTACCTTCAGCCAGCTGCAGCCGAAGGTGTCGTGGCGCTGGGCGGCGACTGATGCCGTCAATGTTTACGCCAGCTGGGGCATCGGCTTCAGGAGCGGCGGCTTTAATTCGCTCGGCAGCTCCGATCTGCTCGAACTCTGGTTCAACTCCGGCACGCCGTTTCCTCTGGCCAGGCCGGTCAACGCTCAGCTAGTCATCGAAGACGAATATGACAAGGAAGTATCGAGCAGCTTCGAGCTCGGTGTTAAGTCAGAATTTCTTGATCGCCGCCTGCGACTCAATGCTGCGGTATTCAGCACGGAGGTCGATGACAACCAGTTCTTCGAGTTTTTCGCGGGACCGTTCGGCCTGCTGCGCGTCGTGACGACAATCGAAGAAACCTCGATAAGCGGCTTCGAGGCTGACTTCAACTTCCTCGCGACGGACAACTTCTCGATATTCGGCGGTATCGGGTTCCTGGATTCCGAGATAAAGAAGAACAACAATCGGCCGCTGTCAGTGGGTAACGATGTGCCGCAGGCGCCGGAGGAAACCTATAACCTCGGCGCACAAATCGAGTTCCCGATGGGCAGTAGCATGGATATCTATGCACGCGTGGACTTCCAGCACGTCGGTGACATGTGGTTCCACACGCTGCAGGGCGAGCAGACGCCTACGATCTGGAACTCTTTTTCAAAACTAGACTTCCTGGGAGACCGTTTGCAGGACTTTTCGCTGGCAAAGCGCGACGCCTATGACACGGTGAACCTGCGCATTGGCATTGACGGCGAACGCTGGTCTGCCACGGTATGGGGGCGGAACATCACCGACGAGGAGTACCTTGAAGAGGTGATCCCTGCGGCCGAGTTCGGGGGCTCGTTTATCCATCCTGCGGCGACGGCAACCTACGGAGCGGATATCAGCATTCGATTCTGATTGGCAATCCACTACAAGACCGGCGTGCCGATGCGGCGCGCCGGTTTTTGTTCTAAGCTGAGCGACGTGAACCAGGATCTCCAGGACAACTATCGCGGCGCCTTCGATGGCAGCCTCGGCTTCGGTTCCTCGCCGGCGCTCATCCTCATCGATTTCGTTGAGGCCTACTTCGACGAGCAGAGTCCGCTCTACGCAGGCGTTGAAGATGCGCTGTCGGCGGCACTGCGTGTACGCGATGCGGCACGCGCCGCCGGCATACCGGTCATCTACACGAACGTCGTCTATCAAAAGGGTGGACTTAATGGCGGTGTTTTTTATCGCAAAGTGCCGGCGCTCAAAGCGTTCGATTCGGGCAGTCCCCTCGGTCGCTGGCCCGAAGGTCTGCAACCTGCTGATAGTGAGCTGGTGGTCTCGAAGCAGTACCCGAGCGCATTTTTCGGCACGTCGCTGGCGGCGACCCTGACGGCGAGCGGCATCGATACCCTGATCATCACGGGGCTTACGACCAGCGGCTGCATTCGCGCGACCTGCGTCGATACGATGTCATACGGATTCATTCCAATTGTGGTGGCCGATGCCTGCGGTGATCGTCACAACGCTCCGCACGAGGCCAATCTGTTCGATATGAACGCGAAGTACGCCGACGTCGTCGATGAAGCGGCGGTTGTCGGCTACCTCAACGAGATCACGGACGACAGGACGTAGCCATGGCCAGAAAACAGATTACCCTGGTGGAGGTGGGTCCACGAGACGGCCTGCAGAGCGAGCCCGAAATTCTCTCGACCGAGACCAAGGCCAAGTTTGTCGAAATGGCGATCGACGCCGGTGTTACGCGCCTGGAAGTCGCAAGTTTCGTTCATCCGAAGAAAGTGCCGCAGATGGCGGACGCCGAGGCGCTGATCGAGCGGCTTCCGCAAATTGACGGCGTGTCGTACATCGGGCTGATCATGAATGAACGCGGCCTCGATCGTGCGCTCACGACCAAAGTGCACGAAATCGGCATGGTCGTCGTCGCGAGCGACACCTACAACCGCAAAAACCAGGGCGTGGGTACCGCCGAATCGGTTGCCGCATGGAAGTCCATTGCACGGCGGGCACAGGAGAACGGCCTGCGCGCTAATGTCATGATCGCGTCGGCGTTCGGCTGTCCCTACGAGGGCGAAGTCAAAGTTTCTCGGGTTGTCGACCTCGTGAAACAGGTCATCGAGGCAGAACCGGCGGAACTCGGGCTTGCGGACAGCATCGGCGTCGCGGTGCCGAACCAGGTTACGGACGTGCTCGGCGCTGTCAGGGAGGTGATCGGAGATTTGCCAGTTCGCTGCCATTTTCACAATACGCGCAACACGGGACTCGCCAACGCCCAGGCCGCGGTCGAGGCCGGCGTTACCTATCTCGACGCCAGTATTGGCGGTATCGGCGGATGTCCCTTCGCGCCGGCGGCCACCGGCAATATCCCCACGGATGACCTGGTCTACATGCTCGACCGCTCCGGCGTTGCCACGGGCGTGTCGCTTGAAAAAATCATCGCGATCAGCCGCTGGCTGGAGGCCGAGCTTGGGCGCGGCGTTCCGGCGCTATTACCCAAGGCCGGCGGATTTCCCGCCGGAGACAACCGGGCCGCCTAGCAGCGACCCAGGCGCAGACGTCTATATGCCGCCGACCCGCATTCACCATATCAACTTCGTCGTTCGGGATCTCGAAGAAGCGATGACGCGCTTCGAGCAGGCGCTCGGTGTTGCGCCATTCGAGGTCATCGAGCATCGGCCGCGAGGCGCGCAGGTCGCGAGAACGCGCATCGGCGAGAGCTGGATTGTGCTCGTGTCCCCTTACGACCCGGAGTCTGTGCCGGGGCGTCATCTTGCCAGGCACGGAGAGGGTTTCTTCCTGTTGTCGATCGGGTATGACGATATCGTGAAGCAACTCGAGCGACTCGAAGCCAGCGGAGTGCAGGTAACGGACCACAAGCCGCGCGACGGCGTTCTCGACTGGCGCGTTGCCGATTTTGGCGAGATTCACGGCGTCAATCTGCAGTTTGCCGACGACGACAACTAGGGCGGAAATACGCGGCCAACAAAATTGTCGCCTGCAGTATGGTTCTGCTGGTCAGGTACGCTGCAGTGCTGAGAATGATTATTGAATCAGTAAATACCCTGATGCGAGTGCGGTGAAGCTCTGCCTATTATCTGATCGAACTCATGACGACCTCTGACCTGACACAGCGCGCGGATTTTACGCGTCACGCCAAAGGCACGGGCGCACTGCGCACGCGGAGGCCCGAATTCGTCGATTTTCTGCCGCCCTGCAACGATGCTTGCCCGGCCGGCGAAAATATTCAGGCGTGGCTGGCGCATGCACAAGCGGGCAATTACGAGGCCGCGTGGCAGGAACTTGTCAGGAATAATCCCTTCCCATCGATTCACGGCCGCGTCTGCTATCACCCCTGCGAGGACGTGTGCAATCGTGCGTTTACGGACAGTACGGTCAGTATCCATGCGGTAGAGCGCTTTCTGGGAGACCTGGCCCTCAAAGAGGGCTGGTGTTTTGCGCGTCCGAAGCAGCAAAGCAGCAGTAAAGTCCTGATTGTCGGCGCCGGTCCGAGTGGCCTCTCTGCGGCTTATCACCTGGTACGGCTTGGCCACTCGGTCGAGATTCGCGAGGCTGGCCCGGTTGCGGGCGGAATGATCCAGTTTGGTATTCCCGCTTATCGAATGCCGCGGGATGAACTGCACGCGGAGATCCAGCGTATCGAGGACTTCGGCGTAAAGATTACGCTCAATCATCGGGTCGACGATCTGCTTGCCGAGAAAACGGCGGGAGGGTTCGACGCGGCATTTGTCGCAGTCGGCGCGCACATCAGCAAGAAAATCGACATTCCTACCCGCGACGCCGGGAAAATTCTCGATGCCGTCAGCTTTCTCGGCAGCGCTAATGAAGGTGCGCCGCCAACGCTCGGTCGCCGGGTCGCCATTTACGGTGGCGGCAACACGGCCATGGATGCCGCGCGCACGGCAAAGCGGTTGGGCGCCGACGAAGCGATGATCATCTACCGCCGCGACCGCAGCAGCATGCCGGCACACGATTTCGAGGCCGACGAGGCGCTCGAGGAGGGCGTCAAGATCAACTGGCTGCGCACGATCAAGGAGATCGATCGTGCAACGTTCAAAGTTGAGGTCATGGAACTCGACGACGACGGGCGACCGCAGCCAACCGGTGAGATTGAGTCGCTCGAGGCCGATACGCTGATCCTGGCGATCGGTCAGGATACCGATACTGCATTCCTCGAGAACGTACCGGGCATCGAATTCATGCCCGACCATACCGTTGTTGTTGACGAAAACATGATGACCGGCCATGAGGGCATTTTTGCCGGCGGTGACATGGTTCCCAGTCAACGCTCGGTCACGATCGCCGTTGGCCATGGCAAGCACGCGGCGCGGCATATCGACGCTTTCCTCCGGAATACAACGTATCGCCGTAAGCCGCGGCATGCCGTTATCGGCCACGAAGCGCTGCACCTCTGGTATCGGGCCGCGGCGCCTCGCGTCGAACAGGAGCGTATCCCTGTCGCTGACCGACAAAAGGGATTCGGAGAAATCACGCGAAACCTCTCGGAGTCCGACGCCCTCTTTGAAGCAAAACGATGCCTGTCGTGTGGCAATTGCTTCGAATGCGACGGCTGCTTCGGCGCCTGTCCCGAGAAAGCCATCACTAAACTCGGTGCCGGCAATCGCTACCGGATCGATTATGAGCTGTGTACCGGCTGTGCGGTCTGCTACGAGCAATGCCCTTGCCACGCGATCGAAATGTTCGACGAGAGCCAGACCGTTGGAGGCCCCGAGCCATGACCGAATCGCGTACCTTGGATGGCAACGAGGCGGTCGCCCGGGTCGCGTACGCGGTCAGCGAGATTTGTTCCATCTACCCCATAACGCCGTCGTCGACCATGGCCGAGCTCGCCGATGTCTGGTCAGCAAGCGGCAAGCCGAATATCTGGGGCCAGGTACCCGACATCATCGAAATGCAGAGCGAAGGCGGCGCGGCCGGCACCGCGCACGGTGCTCTGCAGACAGGCGCTTTGACCACGACCTTTACGGCATCGCAGGGCCTGATGCTGATGCTCCCTAATATGTACAAGATTGCGGGCGAGCTGACATCCGCGGTATTTCACGTCGCGGCGCGCTCGCTGGCTGCACAGGCCCTGTCGATTTTCGGTGACCACCAGGACGTCATGGCGGCACGCACCACGGGGTTCGGGCTGCTCGCATCTTCATCCGTGCAGGCGGCCCAGGATCTTGCGCTGGTCAGCCATGCCGCGACGCTTGAGGCGAGAGTGCCGTTCATTCATTTCTTCGATGGCTTTCGAACGTCGCACGAGGTCAACAAGATTGCGCTGCTGTCAGAAGACGACATGCGCGCGATGATCAATAATGACCTGGTGTATGCGCACCGCAGTCGTGCGCTAAACCCCGATAATCCCTTCATTCGGGGCACCGCACAGAATCCCGATGTCTATTTCCAGGGCCGCGAAAGCGTCAACCGGTTTTACCAGGTCACGCCGGCAATCGTGCAGAAGACGATGGACCATTTCGCGGAAGTTACGGGCCGTCGCTACAACCTGTTCGACTATCACGGCGACTCCAAGGCCGATCGCGTAATAATCGTTATGGGTTCCGGTGCCGACACCGTCAGGCAGACCATCAAAGCGTTGCGGCCGAGCGGAGTCGGTGTAGTCAACGTCCGCCTGTATCGGCCGTTTTCCGCCGAGCACCTGCTGGCCGCGATACCGGATACGGTCCGCTCTATCGCGGTGCTCGATCGTACCAAGGAAATTGGTGCCGGCGGTGAGCCGCTTTACCAGGACGTCGTCACTGCGTTTGCAGAGGCAGTTGGTTCAGGCGCGAGGGCGGCGATGCCGCGGATCATTGGTGGCCGCTTCGGGCTCTCATCGAAAGAATTTACGCCGGCCATGGTTACGGCGGTGATAGAGGAGCTGAGCAAGGAGATACCGAAACAGCACTTCACTATTGGCATTAACGATGACGTCACGCACATGAGTCTCGAGTACGATGCATCGATGCACATAGAGAGTGAGCAGGCTACGCGTGCAATCTTCTACGGTATGGGGTCCGACGGCACGGTTGGCGCCAACAAGAACAGTATCAAGATCATCGGCGAGAACACCGATCTCTATTGCCAGGGCTATTTCGTCTACGATTCGAAAAAATCGGGTTCCCGCACGGTCTCGCATTTGCGTTTTGGCCCGGAACCGATTCACGCACCGTACCTGGTTCAGTCAGCAAACTTCATTGCCTGTCACAAGTTCGGCCTGATTTACAAGATCGAAGTTTTGCAGGCGGCTGCGAAAGGCTGTGTCTTCCTCGTCAATAGTCCCGTTGCGGCTGATCAAGTCTGGGATGAACTGCCGCGGTCTGTGCAGGACACAATCGCTGCGCGCGACATCCGGCTGTACGTCATCGACGCTTCCCGCGTAGCGCGCGAAGCGGGCATGGGCAAGCGTATCAATACCGTGATGCAGGCCTGCTTTTTCGCGCTGTCAGGCGTATTGCCCCGCGAGGAAGCGATGCGACAGATCAAGCGTGCTGTCGAAAAGACTTACAAGCGTAAAGGGCAATCCGTTATCGAGCAGAACTTCGCGGCGATCGACTCGGCCCTGAACCATTTGTGCAAAGTTGAGATTCCGGACGACAGGTTCGGATCCGGCCAGTTGAACGAGATAGTGCCTGCGAGGGCGCCGAAGTTCGTGCGCGAGGTGACCGCCGAGATGATGCGCGGTCATGGCGATGACCTGCCCGTCAGTAAAATGCCGGTTGATGGAACCTATCCCAGCGCAACGGCGCAGTGGGAGAAAGCAAACGTTGCCGACCAGGTGCCGGTATGGGATCAGGACCTGTGCATTCAGTGCGGAAACTGCAGTTTTGTATGTCCACACAGCGTGATCAGGGCGAAATTCTTTCACGAACGCGCCCTGGATTCGGCACCGGACGGATTTCCGACCGCACCGATCAGCGCTCGCGGATTTCCGGAGACTCGCTATGCGCTGCAGGTCTATCTCGAGGACTGTACAGGCTGCGGCCTGTGCGTCGAGGCATGCCCGGTACAAAGCCCGGATGAGCCCGGGGTTCGGGCAATAAACCTGGCGGAAAAGGCGCCGCTACTGGATGTGGCACGGTCCAACATCCAGTTTTTCGAGTCCATACCGTTCAGCGACCGCGCCAAGGTTGATTTTTCTTCGGTGCGCGGTGCGCAGTTCCTGGAACCATTGTTCGAATTTTCAGGAGCGTGCGCCGGCTGCGGTGAAACGCCATACGTTCGCCTTCTGTCGCAGCTGTTCGGGCCGCGTCTGCTCGTGGCAAATGCGACCGGCTGCTCGTCGATCTACGGAGGTAACCTGCCGACGACGCCATGGAGCAAGAACTCGGAGGGGAGCGGACCCGCGTGGTCAAACTCATTGTTCGAGGATAACGCCGAGTTTGGGCTGGGCATGCGCATAGCGGCGGATCACCACATGGATATCGCCAAGCGGCTTGTCAATGAGCTCGCTGCGGACATCGGTGAGCAGCTTGCCGACGATCTCGTCAATAGCAGTCAGCGCGTCGGTACCGAGATTCGCGAACAGCGCCGTCGAGTCGCCGAACTAAAGCGTCGTCTGCGGGAGCTGCGCGACAATGCCGGTAACGAAAAGGCAGCGGCGCTATTGTCGATAGTTGATCACCTGGTTCGGCGCAGTGTCTGGCTGGTTGGCGGCGACGGCTGGGCCTACGACATCGGCTCCGGGGGGCTGGATCATGTCCTAGCCAGCGGCCGCAACGTCAACGTGCTCGTTCTCGATACCGAGGTTTACTCCAACACGGGCGGGCAGATGTCGAAGGCGACGCCGTTGGCGGCGTCAGCACGCTTTGCGTCGGCCGGCAAACGCATTGGCAAAAAGGACCTGGCCTTGCAGGCCATCGCCTACGGCAACGTGTACGTTGCCCAGGTCGCCATGGGTGCAAATCCGCAGCAGACCCTGCTCGCCATGCGCGAGGCCGAGGAGTATCAGGGGCCGTCCCTGATACTTGCTTACAGCCACTGCATTGCTCACGGCTTTGATCTGGCGAAAGGCCTGCAGCAGCAGAACCTGGCCGCGGCCAGCGGCTATTGGCCGTTGATTCGTTATAACCCGGCGCTTCGCGCGGCCGGGATTAAGCCGTTCGTGCTCGACTCGCCCCGGCCCAGTATTCCTCTCAAGGATTATGCGTATAACGAAATGCGTTATCGCATTCTGACGAAGACGCATCCGGAGCAGGCTGAGAAGTTGATGCAAAGCGCGCAGGAGTCAATCGAACTGCGCTGGCAGACCTACGAACACATGGCGAAGCAGGAGCCCGCGAAGTTTCAACCGGCAAGCGACGTGGAGCGGGGGGCTGCAAGTACCGACTGACGTTCAGTTCGCAAGGAACTCGAGCACCGCTTCCGCGGTCTCGCCGGGAATTTCCTCCATCGGCACATGCCCGGCATTCGGATACATGATGAGCTTGGCATCGGCAATGTCGCGCGCAAAAGCCTCCCCGTCGGCTGGCGGAATCCAGCGGTCCTGACCACCCCAGAGAATGAGCGTGGACTGCTTTATCATTTTCGGATCCCCCTCGGGGCCCGACGCTATGACCTGCGCACGGTCGATGAAAGCCTTACGATTTCCGGGTCGAAGAGACAGCTCAAAGTACCGGTCGATCAGACTATCCGTGACCTTGTCCGGATCGCCATAGACATCGAGCACGCTGTTCCGGTGAATGTAGCGCGGCGTTATCGCGGTAAACAGTCGATCGATCACGGGCAGTCGGGCGAGTCGAAACACGAGTGGCGCGGCCTTCCTCTCGGAGCGAGGGTGACCGCCTGCGTCGACGAGGATCAGCCGATCGACGTGTTCCGGGTGCGCCAGGGCATAGCGCCAGGCAATTTCACCGCCAAGCGAGTTGCCCGCCAGGTGGAACTGCGTCAGCTGCAGTTCCTGGACAAACGCGTGCAGTACCTCGACATAGCGTTGGATCGTGTAATTGCGACCGGGATCCGGGCCGGTCAGGCCGAAGCCCGGGAGATCGAGGCGGACGATCCGAAAGTCCGGCCGGAGCGCACCGGCCCAGCCGTCCCAGGTATGCAGCGACGCTGCCGTGCCGTGCAGCAGCAGGAGCGGCTTGCCCTGTCCCTCGTCGCGGTAATGAATGGGCATTCCCAGAACATCGACGTACCGAGACGCTTCATTGGCGTACTTGGCCTGCAGCTCGGCCAATGGAATGTCCGCGTGGTAACCCCAGAGGAAAGTGCCCAAGCCCGCAAGAGCGACCAGGATGATCGTCCATCGGGATAGGCGCTGCTGAAAAAGCATGATAAATCCAGTGACGTGATACGTCGGTAACCATGATGTGCGAGGCGCCCGCGGCGGAGCGAGTCGCTTATCCCGGTCCGCTCCGACGGTGCAACCAATCACGGGCCAATTTCATCTAAGTATATGAACTTTAGCTTTTTTTAGCGATCTACTGTGTTGTTGCTCACGCCGGATCACAAGTCTATATAATTCGCTCATGTCGCTTATAGCCGAACTGAAACGCCGCAACGTATTTCGCGTGGCCGCCGCCTACCTCGTGGTCGGCTGGTTGCTCACGGAAGTGCTGACGACGATCCTGCCAACGCTTGGTGCGCCGGACTGGATGTCACGTGCCGTTATCCTCTTGTTCGCGTTCGGATTCATTCCGGCGGTCGTGTTGTCGTGGATATTCGAATTGACCCCTGAGGGGATCAAACGCGAGCACGAAGTAAAGCGTGATGAATCCGTCACGGGGCGCACCGGGAGAAAGCTTGACTATGTCACCGTAACGGCCGTCATTGCGCTCGTCATGTTCCTGGCATTTTTCGGCGCCCGCCAGGCAGGCGACGACACGGCCGAGACCGAGTCGACGGTCGCGGCTGCCTCTATTGCCGTGCTGCCGTTCGAGAACATGTCGAATGACGAGGACAACGAGTATTTCTCGGACGGACTGACCGAAACGCTGCTGCACATGCTGACCCAGGTCCCGGAATTGAAAGTCGCTGCGCGGACGTCGAGTTTTTCGTTCAAAGGCCAGAACAAGACAGTCCGCGAAATCGCGGACGCCCTGGGTGTTGCTTACATACTCGAGGGCAGCGTCCAGCGCGTGGGTAGCCAGGTGCGCATCACGGCGCAGCTGATTCGGGCCGATGACGGATTCCATGTCTGGTCGGAGACATACAATCGGACGCTCGACGACATCTTCGGCATCCAGGACGAAATCGCGGCCAAGGTGGGCGGCGCCCTGTCGGAGTCGTTGCTCGCGACCCCAGGCGAAACGCAGGTTGCGGGCGTCAGCACCGAAAGTACCGACGCCTATGACCTTTACCTGCTCGCGCTCAATGAGCGCGCCAAGTTCTCTTATGGTGGCCTGCGGGCGGCCGAGGACCTGCTGAAGGGCGCTTTGACGATCGATCCGGATTTTCTCGACGCCAAGACGGCGCTGGCCGGTAATTATCTGCGCCAGGCGGAAACAGGACTGCGGGACCAGGAGCAAACCTGGAACGAAGTCATCGCTATTGCAAACCAGGTACTCGACGTGCGTCCTGACGATGTCGATGCGATCGCGGCCAAACTGTTCGTCGAAGCTAACAGGGCTTTGCAACAGGGTGATCGAGATTTTGTCGGTACCGTGGTCGATAAGCTCGAGAACCTGGCCCGTTCGGCACCGGGCAACCTGGACGTGATCGTCTACATGAACGGGCTCGCACAGATCGTCGAGCGACAGGGACGCGTTCTGGAACTGCTGGTCGGCTTGCTCGAAAGGGATCCATTGAATTCTGCCGTTCATTACGAGCTCGGTAACGCGTACATGCAGAATGGCGAAACGGCGAAGGCACTCGCGGCGTTCGAGCGCTCGCTGGAGCTGGAGCCGTCGCAGCCGAACGTGTATGTGCATATCGGCTTTAGCAAACTGAACGATGGCGACGGGCTCGGTTTCCTGCAAAATTTCTTAAAAGCGGTCCAGGTCGATCCGCAGGATCACGAACTGCCGGGTTATATTGCTGTGCTCCTATACAACCTCGGCCTGATCGAGGAAGGCGATGATTTTCGTAACCGGGTCATGGCAATCGCGCCGACGAGCGAAATTGCCTATCAAGTCGAGCTGCTGCGTGCGATCAACACCGGCGATGAGGGAGGTGGCATCGCCGCGGCGCGCCGCGCGATCGAGGAAGACGTCTCCGTCAGGAACTTTGATCCATTCAGTGGTGCGGTACAGTACTTGCTGCGCAATGCGATCGAGCACGACACATTGGATGCCGAGTTTGCGTACCTCGAAGAGCAGGCGCCCGGACTCCTCGACATTGATTCGCCAACGATACCGCTAAAATATCGTTTCGCGCAGTTGACGGCGTTCGACGCCTGGTACGTCACGCTGCCCAGGGACGAACTGCTGCGGCAGATCGACAAGATGCGTGCGCTTGCCGAAGCTTTCGGCTTCCAGCCGATGGAAAACCCCGATGTGCAGTTTGCAGTTTTCTCCCTGACCGGCGACACCGAGGCGGCCGTCGACGTTGCCCTCGAAAATATCCTCAACGAATCGGCGCTGGTGCACCAGGGTTGGCGTCAGGATGTCGCCCAGGCACAGTATAAGGACGTTATTGCGGATCCGCGGGTCCAGGCCGCACTGCAGCGCTGGGAAGAGGAGGAGGCGGCCGTCCGCGAACAGGTCAGGACCTATCTCGCCGACCTGTCTGCGTCGTCATAGCCGCGGATTCCGCGAGCGCGGACGGCGCGCAACCGGTGGAAGGATGAAATCGCGCTGATCTCGGAGCCGAGCCCACGCACTTTGTCAGCTTGCTCCCGTGATGTTCTTTCGCGACAGGCACCCTTTTCCGGAAGCAACCTCATGGGCTTGTGCAGGGACGGCGAGGCGCTCTGGCGGACCTTCATCTCGAAATTGAGGAGAATTCACAAAATACAGTAACTTATCTTGTATTCCTGCGGTATCGTGTCAGAATATTCCCCCGTACGATGCAGCGGGAAACACGTGCGGCAATCTATCCAGTGACCAATCCGCCAGACAGCAGTGGATCGACCAGCGTGCGGCATCGCAGGCCGCGGGCCGGTCAGCGTACCCGCGGCGCAGCCGACGCACTACAGACCAAGATCGCGGTCGCCGTGCAGAACCTGAGCTCGACCGACTACCTCGAGCAGCTACAGGCCAATGTGACCGAGATGCCGGACGCGGCCGGGTGCGACGCCGCATTCGTGGCGCTGATCAATGAAGACGGCTCAAACTTCGAGACCGTGCTGGCTGCGAGCAGGGGTTTCGCCCAGTGCAATGCCGAGGTTCTCGGCGGTGAACCGGTCGAGAGCTGGCCGTGGCTGTGCGAACGCCTTGGTCATCTGAAGGTCATCGAGGTTGCCGACACGCTCAATGGCTCCAAGGTGGCCGCGGTAGAACTTGAGCGGCTGGCCGAGCTGCATATCGGATCGGTCCTTATTATCGGTTTTTCGGTGCACGACGAGATCGCCGGTTTTCTCGCGCTTGCCAACGAAAATGCCGTAAGCAGCTGGGATGCGAGCCTGCACCTGCTGCTGAAGCTGATCGGCGCCTCGCTCGCGTCCGGGCTCGAACGGATTCACGACCAGCGCGTGCTCGACGAGCTGCAGCAGCGCAACGAACTCATCGCCGCAACGGCTAATGACGGCATATGGGACTTCGACGGTCAGACCAAGCGCATCAGTCTCTCCAGGCGCTGGAAAACAATGCTCGGGTACAATTCTGACGAGGAAGAAGTGCTTCTCGACTGGTACAACCTCGTTCACCCGAACGACATGGCCCGGGTACAGTCGAAGATGCGCGAGCATCTCGAGGGCAAGACGCCGTACTTCGAGTCGATTCATCGCATGAAACATCAAAACGGCGACTGGCGCTGGATGAGCAGCCGCGCCAAGGCCGTGATCGACACGAACGGCAGGCTCCTGCGACTGCTCGGGGTCGAGGTGGACATCACGGAGCGCAAGCTCTACGAGGAAGCGCTTTTTCGTGAGAAGGAAAGCGCGCAAATCACGTTGCAGTCGATCGGCGACGGTGTCATCACGACCGACGCCGATTGTAATGTCGAGTACATCAATCCGGTGGCCGAAGAGCTGACGGGCTGGAAAGTGGACGACGGCAGCGGCCGGCCGATCGACGAAATATTCCGTGGTTTTCATGAAGAGACCTGTGAGCCGCTGGAAAATCCGCTGGCGGTTTCGATTCGCCGGAATCGTGCGATCAAGTCGGTGCGGCCGACGCTGTTGATTCGCCGCGACGGTAACGAGCTGTATATCGAGAGCACCGCCTCGCCGATACGCGATGGCAAAGGCAATGTAACGGGTGGCGTGCTGGTCTTCCACGACGTCAGCGAGTCGCGGGAACTCAACCGCCGGCTGAGCTATCACGCCAGCCACGATATCCTGACCGGTCTCGTCAATCGCCGGGAATTCGAAAACAGGCTGGAGCGGGCGCTCAAAAGTGCCAAAGCGAGGGAAACTTCCTACGCCGTCTGTTACCTCGATCTCGACCAGTTCAAGATCGTCAATGACTCCTGCGGCCACAGTGCCGGCGATGCGCTGCTAGGCCAGCTCGGGGCACTGCTGAAATCGAAAATTCGCTGGCGGGATACGCTGGCCCGCCTCGGCGGCGACGAGTTTGGCGTGCTGCTCGAAAGCTGTTCGCTCGAAGAAGCAATGCAGACGGCCGAAGCCTTGCGAGTAGCGATCGGCGAGTACAAATTCATGTGGGACGAGCGCAGCTTTCGACTTGGCGTCAGTATTGGTGTCGTCCCGATCTCGGCCGAAAACGAAGATGTAGCTGCGCTGTTGAGCGCGGCTGACAGCGCCTGCGCCGCCGCCAAGGAAGCGGGCCGGAATCGTATCCACAGCTTCCAGGAAAACGACATCGACCTGATGCGTCGTCGCCGCGAGATGCAGTGGGCCGCACGAATCAACAATGCGCTCGAAGAGAACCGGTTCGAGCTGTTCCGGCAGACGATTCAGCCCTTGCAGGCCGACGAGGACGGATCGCACTACGAAATACTTTTGCGAATGCGAGACGAGACCGGCGGCATTATTTCGCCGGGCCTGTTCATTGAGGCGGCGGAACGCTATGGCATTACACCGAATATCGACCGGTGGGTAATACGCAGCGCGTTCCGCTGGCTGGTATCCGAAGCTGACGAACGCGAACGGCTGGCTTTATGCTCCATCAACCTGTCCGGGCAGAGCCTGGGCGACGAAAAATTCCTGCCTTTTGTCGTTGACCAGTTTCAGATGAGCGGTCTTGACGCGACCAAGATCTGCTTCGAGATCACCGAGACTGCTGCGATCGCGAGTTACTCGCAGGCAAATCGTTTCATCAATGCGCTCAAGGAACTGGGCTGCAAATTTGCGCTGGATGATTTCGGCACGGGCCTGTCATCGTTTGGCTATTTGAAGCATTTCCCGGTCGACTTCCTGAAGATCGACGGCAGCTTCGTCAAGGAAATATTGCATGACCCGATCGATCGCGAGATGGTGCGCTCGATTAACGAGATTGGCCACCTGACCGGCAAGCGCACCATCGCCGAATTCGCCGAAAACGAAGAGATCATTACCATGCTTCGGGGCATGGGTATCGACTATGCGCAAGGCTATGGCGTGTCCGAGCCCAAGCGCGTAACGCGCGCGGTTGCATAGACAAAGCAAAGAAAGCCCGGCACGACGGCCGGGCTTTGCGGAATTGCCGAAAGGCGCTTGCTAGATAAAGAAGCCGCCGTGTCCGTAACCGACCATGCTCATCAGCATCGGTATCGAAAGCAGGGTGTTTGTTCGTGAGGCAAGAAATGCGACGCGGCGCGCCTTCGCAACCTCTTCGGCACTGGCCTCGACCATCCCAAGAATCTTCTTCTGGTTCGGCCAGATCAAAACCCAGACGTTGAACAGCATGATCGTGCCGAACCAGGCGCCAACACCGATGATCATGGCCTGAATGTTCATGCTTTCACCCATCATTCCCAGGGTAAATGCATCGCCAAAAATACGCAGGTGTCCAAGATAGGCGGCGCCAGACAGCCAGGTCACCAGTGCTCCCCAACGGAACCACCACAGTGCGCGGGGCGCGACGTACTTGGTGATGCCGGCTCCACCGGGACCACCGTCATCGCTGGCCGCCTCTCCGAGGGCGGGTACCTGGACGAAATTGAAATAATACAAAAGGCCGATCCAGGTTATGCCGGCCATGACGTGTATCCAGACAATGAAGCTGCCGATGTTGAATGCGACGCCGGTCGTTGCCAGGCCGATCGCAACTGCGAGAACGATGCCACCGATGATGGTACCGCGAACGGATTCTAATGGATTCATGCTGTGTTCTCCGAGATTGTAGTTATTCGTTAATGTCGGGATCAGGTATAAACGCGCCGCGGCGCCTCCGGTATTATAAGGATTGCGTGGCAAAAATGAGACCGGTTTCGGACCTGTGGCCCTGGAATACGCTTAAGTGGTTGATTATAAAAAAGAGATAGCC
>JAACFB010000005.1 GCA_009937615.1 Gammaproteobacteria bacterium
GGCGCTGCTCTTCCGCCTCTAGCCTTGCGAGGTAGGCTGTCACCGCAAGTCCGGAGGTGATCGTCATGCCGACGAACGCCGCGGTCGTCAGCACCATCATGCGGCGCTGCCGGCGCTGGACTTCGCGCTGCCGGAGGTCGTCGTAACCCACGCCCAGCATGCCGGCCAGCAGCTTGAGCTTGGCGGCTTGCCTCGGGTCCTTGCCCGGACGCGCATCGGCGGCGATCGGCTCGCTGCGAACGTCGGAGAGTTCGTTATCTTCACCGAGCTCGTGGATTAGCGCGGGCGGGAAACACTCCAGGTCCGCGGTCTCCGGATTCTCCGATGCGCCGGGTTCGCCGTCGACGATCAGGGCGAATATGCGGTGCGCCTTGCCGAGCCGCTTGAACGCAATGATCTCCTCGTTGGTCCACCGCGATTTCGCGGCGCGCGGGGAGCAGATGACGATCTGGCATGCGGATGCGCGCAGGGACTCGGTCAGCATCTCGCCCAAGCTCGTGGAAGTCGCGAGTTCCTCGCGATCGCGGAACACCGGTGCGAAACGTTCCGGAATGCGGCCCATAGGCGTCTCTCGCCCGACGATTTGCTTTGGCGGGCGATATGCCTCGAGTGCCTTGTGCAGCCAGGAAGCCCACTTCTCGTCGCTGTGGCTGTAGCTGATGAAGGCCTTGTATTTATAATTTTCGGCCAACACGACTCCTGGAACCCGGCCCGGATTACGGTAAACGCCGGGTTAACTTAATTGCCGGGTTAACGTAAGTATAGAGAACTAATCAAACAGCTGTAAGACAGTTTACTTAACGCGTGAGTTCCCGCACGCGTGGCAATGTTACATAAACTGTTGTGACGTAAAGATGAAACGCAAAAAAAATACGCCGGGCGCATGGCCCGGCGTCAGCATTGCCTGGTCCTGTGGGGGGGATTACAGGGTTCAGGCGGCTTTCAGTGCATCATGAGCTGACAGGTAGTCGTAACCGAGGTCGTGAGCCACGGCTTCATGATTGACGTGCCCCGCATGCACGTTGAGACCGTTCGCGAGGTGAGAGTCCCGAAGCAGCGCTTCCCGCCAACCAAGGTTGGCCAGCGCCTTCACGAACGGCAGCGTCGCATTCGTCAGGGCAAACGTGCTGGTGCGAGGCACGGCGCCCGGCATGTTGGTGACGCAATAGTGCACAACCTCATCAACGATGTAGGTCGGCTCGGCGTGCGTCGTCGGCCGGCTCGTTTCGAAACAGCCGCCCTGGTCGATCGAGATATCGACCATGACCGCGCCCGTGTGCATCTGCTTTACGGTTTCGGCAGTTACCAGCTTCGGGGCGGCGGCGCCGGCCACCAGAACCGCACCGACAACAAGGTCGGCCGCGCAAACCAGGTCCTCGATCGCGTGCTTGGTCGAATACGCCGTGTGCACGCGACCGCCCCAGATGTTGTCGATCTCGCGCAGGCGCGGCAGCGAACGGTCGAGGATCGTCACATCGGCGCCGAGCCCGATCGCCATATCGGCTGCGTTGGTTCCGGCAACCCCGCCGCCGATAATCACGACCTTACCCGGCTTCACGCCGGGCACGCCGCCGAGCAACACGCCGCGGCCTCCGTTGGCCTTGTGCAGTGCAAACGCCCCGGCCTGGATCGACAGCCGACCCGCGACTTCCGACATCGGCGTCAACAGCGGCAACGAACCGTCTTTCGATGTCACGGTTTCGTAGGCGATCGCGGTCGTCCCCGACTGCACGAGCGCCCTGGTCTGTTCCGGATCGGCGGCCAGGTGCAGGTAGGTAAACAGGAACTGGTCGTCGCGCAGCATCGCGCATTCGTTGAGCTGCGGCTCCTTGACCTTGACGATCATCTCGGCGGATTCGAAGACCTCCCCGGCCGTGCCGAGCACTTTCGCACCGGCCTTTTCGTAGTCCGCATCAGTCATGCCGATGCCGGCGCCGGCATCGGTCTCGACAAAGACCTCGTGGCCGTCGTGCACGAGCTCGACGACCCCGGCCGGCGTCATGCCGACCCGAAACTCGAGCGTCTTGATTTCCCTGGGCACCCCGATTCTCATGAGTCTCCTCCCGATGCTCATGGTTATTGTCGACACGATACGCGGCTAAATGACGTTTTTCCTTGCAATGTGAGTGACATTTTCGCTTTGTTATGGCATTTTCTGCCGTTAATTCATTATTCTTCGCAAGTTTCTGCCATGTCACTCGATCGATACGACCGGCTCATACTCAAAGCCCTGCAGCGCGACGGCCGCATCAGCAACGTGCAGCTCGCGGCCGCAGTCAACCTGTCCGAGTCCGCCTGCCTGCGGCGCGTTCGCGCGCTCGAGGACAGCGGCTACATCGACCGCTACGCGGCGCTCGTCAACCAGGCGCGCGCCGGCCTGTCCGGCAACATCTTCGTGCACATCGGCCTGCACCGCGAAGAGCAAAGCGAACTCGCTGCGTTCGAGGAGGCTGTCAGGGATATTCCCGAAGTCATGGAGTGTTACCTGATGACCGGGGAGTTCGACTACCTGCTGCGGGTCGTCGTCGCGGACATGGCCGATTTCGAAAGACTGCACAAGGGTGCCCTGACCCGGCTTCCCGGGGTCGCCCGCGTCAACTCCAGCGTCGCGATACGGACGGTGCAGAAAAAAACCGAATTGCCGTTGCGGTAGGATACGTTCCATGGACGATCTGGCGACCACATCCCTCGTTGAAGACTTCCGGCGCGTGCGCGCGCAGACGCTCTCGCTCTGCAGCAGCCTGCGGCCCGAAGATACCGTCGTGCAGTCGATGCCCGACGCCAGCCCGACCAAGTGGCACCTCGCGCACGTTACCTGGTTTTTCGAGCGGTTCGTGCTCGAGCCTTTTGCACCGGACTATCGGCGCTTCAACGAACGCTATGACTACCTGTTCAACTCGTATTACTACTCGGTGGGCAGGATGCATCCGCGCCCGCAGCGCGGGCTGTTGTCGCGGCCGACGCTCGACGAGGTGCGCGCCTACCGTTCGCATGTCGACGACGCGATGGCGGAATTACTCGCGCAGCGCGACGAGAAAAGCATCAGGGATCGTGTCGTTCTCGGGCTGAACCACGAGCAGCAGCACCAGGAGCTCCTGCTCACCGACATAAAACACGTACTGTCCTGCAACCCGCTGCAGCCGGCGATGGCGACCGACCTCGTGGTGCCGGAGGTGACCGCGCTTGCGGAGCACAGCTACCTGGCCGGCGCGGCGGGCCTGCAGAGGGTCGGCGCCGCCGGCCTCGGTTTCGCGTTCGACAACGAGACGCCGCGCCATGATGCCCTGCTGCACGAGCACCGCATTGGCAGCCGCCTGATCACGAACGGCGAGTTTCGCGAATTTGTCACAAGCGGCGGGTACAGTGATTCGAACCTGTGGTTGGCGGACGGCTGGGCCGTCATGAATGACAGGGGCTGGAACCGGCCCCTTTACTGGAGCGAGGACCTGCAGGCCGAGTTTACGCTCGGCGGCCTGCGCGAGATGAACGATGCTGCACCGGTTTGCCATGTCAGCTACTACGAGGCCGATGCGTTCGCCCGCTGGGTCGGCGCGCGCCTGCCGACCGAGTTCGAATGGGAGGTCGCCGCTGGCGCGGAGCCGCCGAGAGGCAACCTGATGGAATCACGATCCTGGCATCCGGCTGCAGCAGGCGACGCAAGCCAGTTTTTCGGCGACGTTTGGGAATGGACGTCATCCCCCTATGCGCCCTATCCCGGCTTCAAGCCGCTTGACGGGTCCCTCGGTGAATACAACGGCAAATTCATGTGCAACCAGATGACCGTGCGCGGCGGCTCGTGCGTCACTGCGGCCGATCACATTCGCGCGAGTTATCGCAGTTTCTTCTACCCCGATGCCCGCTGGCAGTTTCTCGGCATCCGCCTGGCAAAGGACGGAATGCGATGAGCTCGTCTGCTGCCATGAAAAAAGATCTCAGGGAAGTCATCGAAGGGCTGCAGCAGCCCGAGAAGATGATCTCGCCGAAGTATTTTTATGATGAACGCGGCTCGAAGCTGTTCGAGGAAATCACGCGGCTGCCAGAGTACTACCCGACCGAGACCGAGCTCGCGATCATGCGTGACAATATCGACGAGATTTCTGAGTTGGCTGGCGCGCAGGCGAGCCTGATCGAGTTCGGCAGCGGATCGAGTCTCAAGACGCGCGTGCTTCTCGAGCATCTTCGCGACCTCGCCGTCTACGTGCCGGTCGATATTTCTGCCGATCATCTGCTCGAATCGGCAGCGCAGCTGCGGCATGATTTCCCGGGGCTCGAAATACTGCCGGTCGTCGCCGACTTTACGCGGCCCTTCGCGCTGCCGAACCCGAAGATCATGCCGTTACGCAATATCGTGTATTTCCCGGGGTCAACGATCGGCAACTTCACCGACGACGCCGCGCTCGATCTGCTGCAGGTCATGCACCAGGAAGCCGGCGAAAGTGGCGCTTTATTGATCGGCGTAGACCTGCAGAAGGATCCGGACATCATCGAGCAGGCGTATAACGATAGCGCCGGCATCACCGCGGAATTCAACCTGAATGTATTGCGCCATCTCAATCGCGCTTTCGGTGCGGACTTCTCGCCCGCCGCGTTCTCGCACAGCGCCGAGTACAACAAAGACGAGGGACGTGTCGAGCTGCGGCTGGTCAGCAGCGAAGACCAGGACGTCAGCATCGGCAGTGAGGAGTTCCTGATCGAGAAGGACGAAACGATTCTCACCGAGTACTCGCACAAGTACACGCTCGAAGGCTTTGCCGCGATGGCAGGCAAAGCGGGATTCGACGTCGCCCGGGTCTGGACCGATGCCGACGAGTTGTTCAGCGTGCAGTATTGCCTGCGGCGCTGAGCAGAGCTCCGCGACCCCCGTTTACTGCTCCGGCGGGACGAACTCCTGCGGCGCGGCCGATCCCCCGGCAAAGAAAAACTTCTCCATTTCCTGCTCGAGAAAACGGCGCGAATCGGGCTCGATCGGCGTCAGCCGGTACTCATTGATCAGCATCGTCTGGTGCGCAAGCCAGCGCTGCCAGGCTTCCTTCGAAACCTGGTCGTAAATCCGCTGGCCCAGTTCGCCGGGGTACGGGGCGTATTCGAGGCCCTCGGCCTCCTTGCCAAGCAGAATGCAGTTAACTTTTCGTGACATGGGTTTCCGTCTTTAAGCGATCAATCAGTTTCTGAACCGGCGCCGCGATGCCGCCCGGAGGATCCTCCCCGAGCTTTGTCCACGCCGAGTTCTGGCAGTCCGCTACTTTACTCGACGCGCCGTCTGCACGCACGAGGACTGGCCGGATGTCGAGGTCGTAGTGGCTAAAACTGTGGCGCAGCAGCTCCCAGGTCTCGAGCTGCGGCTGCGCGCTGCGCAGTTTGCGCCGGCACCAGTCCTCGACGTCGTCGTGACCGATCTCCGGGAAACTCCAGAGACCGCCCCAGATGCCCGCGGCAGGGCGGCGCTCCAGGTAAACCGCATCGTCGCTGACAGCGAGCACCATCGTTGTCTCCCGGAGCGGCCGGGTTTTCCTCGGCTTGCGGCCCGGGTACGCATCGACCGCGCCTTCGTGCCGGGCGCCGCAGTCCTCACGCACCGGGCACCGGTCGCAGCGTGGTGTGCTGCGCGTACATACCGTCGCGCCGAGATCCATGATCGCCTGCGTATAGTCCGCTACGCGCGCTTGCGGCGTATAACGCTCGGCCGACGCCCAAAGCGCCTTGGCCACCGATGCCTTGCCTGGCCAGCCCGCGATCGCCTCGTGTCGCGCCAGCACGCGCTTGACGTTGCCGTCGAGGATCGCGTGCCGCTGGCCGGCGGCCAGTGCAAGGATCGCACCCGACGTCGAGCGGCCGATACCCGGCAGCGCCAGCACGTCCTCGAACGTGTCCGGAAACCTCCCCGCATGCCGGTCGACGATAATCCGTGCGGCCGCGTGCAGGTTGCGGGCCCTTGCGTAGTAACCCAGGCCTGCCCAGTGCCGCAGGACATCATCGAGCGGCGCATCGGCGAGGCTCTCGATATCGTCGAACCGCCGCATGAAGCGTTCGTAATACGGGATCACGGTCTGCACCTGGGTCTGCTGCAGCATGATCTCCGAAACCCAGACACGGTAAGCGGTCACGTCGCGCTGCCACGGCAGGTCCTTGCGGCCGTAACTGTCGTACCAGCCCAGTACCCGTCGCGCGAAGTCCGTCACTGCTGCAGCTCCCGCGCGAGCGACTCGATGCGGTCGACCGCGCCACCTCCATGCGATTCAAGCTTGCGCTTCAGGATGTAAGGGCCAACGACCGGGGGCACCCAGAACTTGGGTTCGAACTCGATCGCATAATTCACGACCGTTCCCGCGCCCTCGCGGCGGAACGCCCAGGTCTCGTTGCTGACGTGGAAGTCGCTGGTCTCGGGATCGATCGTCGCACGAATGATCCTGTGCGGATCGTGTTCGACGAAGCCGTAGCGCTCGAAAGACGCGCAGAACTTCAGGACGCAGCCCTTGTTGCGGATATAAAACCGCCGCCGCCCGCTCTCGTCGGGCTCGATATTGCGCGACTCGACAATGGCGCTCGAAAACTGCACGGACAGGTCGTAGTCGAGAAACACCGAGTACACGGCTTCGACGTCGGCATCCAGCCACACCTCGGAATGCATCGTGTAACGCCCGTCGATCGAGTCGACTTCGACGCTCCGAATCTCGGCAGCAGCCGCTGAGAGCGAAATCAGCAGTGATAGAAAAATTACTCTACGCATCGAGTCAACGCTTGAAGATGTCCTTCAGCGAGTCCTTGAGCTTGTCCTCGATGTCCTCTTCTTTATCGGCGTCCTCTGCGCCCTCGTCGGCCGCCTTCTTATCGCTGCCGCCGAGGAACTTGTCGAAAATCTGCTTCTCGACTTCCTCCTGGACGCGCTGCTTGAGCAGTGCTTCGATGTCCGGTTTGACCGACGGCGCAGCCAGTGGCCCCGATATCCGCACCGGGATGACCGCCCTGGTCAGTTCGTCGAGTTCTCCCTGCGTCACATCCTTCATCAGCTCGGGCTTTTCGAGCACCCGCGCATTCATGCGATAGTCCAGCGTAGCAGCGGCGATGTCGACGCTGCCCTTGCCCGTGATGCGCATGAACGGCAGCTCGGCAAGCAGGTCGTCGTTGCGAAATACCCCATTGGTCACCGGCCCGGTTGCCTTGATGTTGGAGAACTGCGTGCGCGCAGGCAGCACGGGTTGCGGCGGTGGCTGCTGTTTGATCAGGGCCAGCGCGCGGCGAATCTCGTACCAGACATCCGTGCCTTCGAACGCGCCGTCGACAAGCTCGAGCGACATGTTGCCCGACAGGCTGCGCTGAATCGCGCCCATTTCCGCGCCCTGCCCCGACAGCACGAACGCACCGTTGATCAGCCCGGTCACGTGTTCCTGCTCGAACATGGCAAGCGCCAGCGCAGCGAGCTCGACGCCCTCGATCTGCTCGTTAACCGACAGCGTGGGCGTGGCCGCCGACGCGTCAACCCGGACATCTCCGTTGTAACGCCCTTCGAAAAACTGCGCAGAGATCGGGTGGATCCGCAGCTTGCCGCCCGTGTTATCGAGACCGAGATCCACGTCCTCGAAAAGCAGCGCGCCCATATTCGCCCGCGCGACTTGGAGGCTGCCGCGCGCATTGATCGACCGAATCAGGTCCACGGGAATCTCGACCGGCACCGCTTCGGCGTCCTCGGGCCCGGCCTCTGCGACGGGCGCCATGTACCGGCTCAGGTCGATCGTGTCCGCCACGAAGTCGAACCGATAGACACCGCTCTCACTACGCGGCAGGGAGAGCGATCCGGTCAATGTCGTGTCGTCGAGAACCATCTCGACATCGGTCAGCGCGATAGCGGTGTTGCCGACCTTCGCGCGGGCATCGACGATGAGCTTGCCGAGCGCATTCGGGTCCGCTGTGTCGGGCGCCTCGATATTGAGGCGCTGCATCAGGCTGCGCGGCGAGAACGCCTCGACCTGGATCACCGCCACAGGCTCCGGGCTGCCTGCATAGGAAAACGGTTCTACCTGCGCGGACAAGCCGATACCAAGCACCGACATCTCAACGTCGCCCAGCGTCAGCACCTCCTGTTCCGTGTCGGCCACGAGGCTGTCCGTCGCAAACTGCAGCGTCGTCGGCACCTGGGCAACACCCTCGATCAGGCCGTCGAGCGACAGGTCGTCGAGGCTTATCGTTCCGGCATCGGCATCGAAGGTAGCGACCGTCTCGAGCTCGACGTTGCCCGAAACACCGGCGGGCTGCAGCTCGAAACTAAGGCCGCCGGACAGCGGCACAGGATCGCCGGGCGCGACCCGCCCGGAAATCATGTTGACGTTGGTCAGGCTATAGCTCTCGCCGGCCTGTGCATCGCTGTAGGTAATCGACGCGTTGCGAATGTCGATGCTCGCGATATCGAGTGTCGCAGACCCCGCGTCCGTCGTTTCCGTGGGCTCGGGCGCTGCCTCGCCGCGGTCGACCAGGTCCTGCCAGTTGTTGCGCCCGTCCCGGGCAACCGCCATGTTGAGCCGCAGCGAGTCGAGCTCGGCGGTACCAACGGAGACTTCACGACGCAGCAGCATCGGCAGCAGGCGCACGCTGAGCCGCGCCTGTTCAAAACTGGCAAACGGTGCATCGTCGAATCCCGGCGCATTGCCCAGGCTGGTTTTGCCGATGCCGATCGCAAGCCACGGGAACAGGCTCAGCTCGAGATCGCCCTCGATCCGCAGCTCCCGGCCGGTTACCCGCTGCGTTTCCGCGGCGATCTTGTCGCGGAAGTCGTTCGGGTCGAAGAGCAGCATGAAACCGACGACCCCGACCACGAGCAGGGCGACGATAGCCGCAGCAAAATAAAGCAGGATTTTCAGTGATCGGCCCATCGATGCGATTCCGGAAATGCGGGGGTGCGGGTCGACAAGGGTATCAAATTAGCCGGACAAACCAATGATCATGAATCATGGCCCGCCCCGTGAATCAATCACGGGGCGGGCCCTGGTTGTGGTTGCCGCAGATCGGCTACTTGTTGCAGATGCTGACGCTGCCGTTCAGTGTTTCAATCGCAACGTAGCCGTCGCCGTCGCCGTGCGTAAAGCTCAGTTCCAGCCCTGGCGAATACTTGCTCGTGCGCTCGGGCTTGGGGCCGAAGCAGTTCTTGATGCTGCCGTTAAAGGTTTCGATGTCAAACCGCGCCGATACATCGCCCGCAAACTCGACCTCCACGCTGCCGTTGACCGACTCCATTGCCAGCTCGCCGTCCGGGCGAAGCTCGGCCATGAACCGCAGGTCGCCGTTGACGGTTTCGAGCTCGGCGTTGTCGAAAGAACCGTCGCCAATCAATACGTCGCCGCTGACCGATCCGGCCTCCACGCTGCCGGCAAGCCCTGACAGCGTGACATCACCGGATACCGTGGCTGCCTCGATGTCCGCATCTTTACCCGTGCCCGCAACATCGACATCGCCGCTGACCGACGCCGCCTCGACATCGGCTGACGCGGATTGAATCCCGACATTGCCGCTGACCGTCTGCAGCGACTGTTCGCCGAGCACGCCGTCGACATCGATGTCCGCGCTCACGCCCGACACCTCGATCGAACTGGCCTGCGGGACCTTGATGGTTAACTCGCCATCGATATCGCGGCCGTGGTGGCGCGGCACTTTGACCTTGATCAGCACGTCGTCGCCATCGCGCTCGAAAATCAACTCCTCGACGTCGTCGCCGAGCGTGCCCCTGACCTCGACCTTGTTCTCGGCCCAGCCCCGAATTTCGATCGATCCGGCAGTGTTGCTGACCTCGACGTTGCCGTCGGCCGCAGCGTCCAGTGTCTCGTTCACTTCGGTGTCCGCCATTGCGGGCGCCGCCATAAACCCAATTGCAAGGGTAATTAAGATTCTGCTGTTCATGCTCTCATCCTCATCGCGCAACGAAGTCGCCGCGCATTAAATGTCCTGACGTGACATCACCTGTTGCGTCAGACTGCCGACCCGCTGCATTACCGCGAGCTCGTCGCGGTAGGCGCTGGCCAGTAATTCCTGCAACAGCTGGTTGTCAGGTTCTTCGTCCAGGGCCTGGTTGATATCCGTAATCGCGTGGCGGATCACGGCCAGGTTTCGCTCGACATCGGCGCGCGCCTCGGGCGAAAGACGCTGCAGCTCGACGTCAAGCTGCGAGGCGACCGACCCATGTGCCTGCTGGTACTCAGCGCCCAGCGAAGCGCGACCGGCAAAAGACGCGGTTTCGGTCAACAGCGTTGGCTGCAGTACCTCAACAACCCGCTGGTCTTCTTTAACGACAAAATACGTCACCATCGACGACGCGCCGACCAGCAGGACAACCGCGGCCGCCTGGGCAAACATCGGCGTCCAGCGCGAGCGCTTCGGCCGGGCTATGGCCTCCTCGATGCCGGGCCATAAGTCGCGCTGCGGGCTGATCTCGGTCGCCAGCCGGCTGGCCGCCGTCGTCAATCGATCATCATCTGTGTTGTTCATGCCTCGAACCCCTGCTCCTGCAGCTGCTGTGCCAGCAATCGCCGCGCCCTGTGCAGCTGCGCTTTGCTCGTTCCGGGCGCGATATCGAGCATCTTCCCGGTTTCGTCGTGGCTGTACCCGTACACGGCATGCAGCACGAACACGTGTCTCGCTCCCTCGGGCAGCCTGTCCACCGCGTTCGCGAGGTCCCGGAGCTCGCCGGTATCGGCCATCGATACGGGCGCCGGCGACACTTCCGACGCCAGCTGCACCCGGTCCTGCTCGCGGCTGGTTTTACGCTTTCTGCCGAGCACCGCGTTGACTGCGATGCGGTGCATCCAGGTGCTGAACGCGCTGTCGCCGCGAAACCGGTCCAGCTTGCTCCAGGCCTGAATAAATGCCTCCTGCGTACAGTCTTCCGCCTCGGCCACGCTGCCCGTCATGCGCAGGCAAAGCCCGTAAACCTTGCCCACATGCAGCCGGTACAGCGACTCGAATGCCTTCGCGTCCGAGCGTTGCGCCCTGGCAATCCAGTTCGCCTCCTCCGTGAGTCCGGGCTCGTTCAATGTCACCATCCAGCGACTATAGTCGCTCAACGGTGTGGCCAAAAGCGCTTCCACTGAGGACATCTCCCTTTACCTGTCATTTGGATGCCCCCCAGCGGCGAATGGTTTAAAGAAACTGGGCCCAGCGGCGAAACTGGCGCTCGAGGCCCTGTGTTTGGAAAAGATTCTGGTATCATGCGACTGGCCCGGTGCGACACTGGCTTTCTCAGGCGATGGAATAACGATAACGACCTATGACGGGGCACTCCATTCTCTACCTTGGCCGCGGCGAATTTGCTGACGACTACCTGGCCGAACTCGAGACGCTCCCCTGTTGTGCCCTGCTGACCCGATCGGCCTCACTACGCGTGCCCGCCGACGCACCGTCCATCATCGACCTCATATTGATCGAAGCTGGCCCGGCCATCGACCAGGCGGAAAGATCGATTGCCGACAGGATCGGCTCGTTCGACAAGCACCCGGTTATCGCGTTGACGACCAAGGATCGGGAGCATCGCGGCATTGCCGCCCTCCGGGCCGGCGCGCAGGCCTACCTCTGCGTTGACGACGTATCGGTCGAGGAACAGGACGCCATCTTCGAACACGCGGTGCAGCGTCACCGGCTTCAGCATCAACTGTCGGATACCGACGTGACCGTGCTGTCGGTCCTGCGCAATATCAATGACGGCGTCATTGTCGTCGACAAACACGGACACGTTCTCGACATCAATCCCGCGGCTCGGACGATACTCGGCATGGCGCCGCGCGCGCAGCCCGACTTCACGTGGGAGCAGACTTTTTGCTGCATCGACGAACACGGTGACAACTACCGCAATTCGGCAGACCTGCCGCTCGTTCGTGCGCGCCGGGGCAACAAGTTTACCAACCAGGTCGCGATCTACCGCATGCCGGGACAGCCCGACACGATGCTGTCGATCAACGGCCAGGGACTCTATGACGGCAAGCGTGAATTGGTCGGCGGCCTCATAACCTTCCGCGACATTACCGATGCGACGAGAAAAACCGGCGAGCTGCAGCGTCTCGCTCAGTATGATGAACTGACGGGCCTCGCGAACCGGGGCATGTTCAATGAGCAGCTGGCCCGCGCAATTGGCCGCTGCCAACGTAAGTCGGCCCCGCTCGCCGTGCTGTTTATCGACCTGGATCGCTTCAAGTCGGTCAACGATACGCTCGGCCACGACATCGGCGATGCGCTGTTGCGCCAGGTGGCGGGGCGCTTGCGCAGCAACCTGCGTATCGGTGATTTTCCGGGTCGCTGGGGAGGTGACGAGTTCGTCGTCTGCCTCGAAGATTTCGGCGAAGCCCGCAATGCGGCAGCGGCGGCGCAGAAACTGCTGCTCGTGCTCTCGGAGAAATACCAGATCGGTACCAGCGAAGTGTATGCGACGCCGAGTATCGGCATCGCCGTGTATCCCGAGTCCGGTCAGACCGCCGATCGCCTGATCAGGGCCGCCGATCTCGCCATGTACGAAGCCAAGAAACGCGGCGGCAGCCGGTTCCAATATTATTCCGATGCCCTGAACGTCAAGCTCGCCCAGCGCGAAGAACTCGAGATCGGCCTGCGCCATGCGCTCGTGCGCAATGAGTTCGTGCTGCATTACCAACCGCGAATCGACGTGACGAGCGGCCGCCTGATCGGTCTCGAAGCCCTGCTGCGCTGGCAGCATCCGCGCTTCGGCCTGTTGCCGCCGGCACGATTTCTGCCGATCCTCGAAAGCAGTGGCTTGATCCATTCGGCGGGCGAGTGGGTGATCGCGACTGCCTGCCGGCAGCTCGCTGCCTGGCAGCGCCAGTTCGAACTGCCCGATCTGTCAATGGCGATTAACCTGTCGCCTCAGCAGCTGCTGCATCAGCGGCTCATCGAGGCCGTATCGGCTACACTCGAAAACACGGCCGTCGATCCAGGCTGCATTGAACTCGAGCTCGGCGACGGGGACGCGGTTCGCAAGCGCGCCGCCGAGATGGTCACTCTCGCCGGCCTGCGCAAGCTCGGCGTGCGAATATCCCTCGATCACTTCGGTACCCGGGACATCTCTTTCGAATCACTCGACAACGGTTTCATCGACAGTTTTGTGCTCGACCAGTCGCTGATCGCAGACGTCGAAGAAAACGACAGCCATCAGCGCATCGTTCGCGCCGCGATTGCAATGGCGCAGGGCCTGGACATCGAAGTGGCGGCCGAGGGCGTCGAAACGCTGTCGCAGCTCGAGTTCCTGAGAAGCTGCAAGTGCGACCTCGCCCAGGGATTTCTGATCAGCAGGCCGATGCAGCCGGAAAAAGTGTCGGCTATTTTGCGAAGCGAGATTGCCGGCACGCGGCTTCTCGCCACGAGCATGCCGTAGACACGCGACCAGGCTCGTTGGTGCCGCCGGCCGGCAGCTAAAGGCTGGTGCCGCAGCTCCAGCAGGCCGCGAACTGGCCCTCATTTTCTTCGCCACAGCGACGGCAGCGCCAGGGTTCGCCGGGGCTCTCGTCCGAATTCGCTTCGCCGATCAGCTGCAAGGCCCGATCGTAGTCAAGGTCGTTCTTTACCCAAAGCTGCGGCCAGACCTCGACGAACGGCATCTCTCCCATGATTGCGCCGAGATGCTCGTTTCGAATCTGGCAGGCGATACCCTCGCTTTCGAGAATATTCTTGTAGTGATTGATCGTCACGAGCGAATCGGCTGCCGTGAGCTTCTTCACGAGCGCAGCGACTCCAGGTAGGCCGCCGGGTCATCACCCCGCTCGAGCACTTCGACCAGCGCCGAGCCGACAATCGCTCCGGCGGCGTGCGCACCGACGTTGGCAACGTCTTTTGCCTCACGAATACCGAACCCGGCGCAGACCGGCAGCTCTGTCGACGCGGATACGCTGTCGAGATAGTCGGCCAGGTCGTCGGGCAGGCCGCTGCCGCCGCCGGTAATCCCGGTGATCGTCACCGCGTAGACGAAGCCGCGCGAGGCATCGCTCAGCATCCGGAGCCGCGCTGCCGGCGTCGCCGGCGTCACAAGCTGAATCAGCCCGAGCCCCTTTGCCTCGAGCGCGGCACGAAGTTCGCTGCTTTCCTCGAACGGCAGGTCGGGAACGATAAAGCCGCACACGCCGGTCGCGAGCGCCCGTTCCGCCAGCCTGTCATAGCCGAATGCCAGCAAGGGATTCAGGTAAGACATCATCACGAGTGGTGTAGCGAGATCGCCGGCTTTTTCGAGCTCATCGAAAATCCAGGCAAGGCTGACACCTTTTCGCAGCGCCTCGAAGCTCGAGCGCTGAATCGTCATGCCGTCGGCCATCGGATCGGAAAACGGTATGCCGACCTCGACGACGTCGCCAACCGCGGCGATTGCGCGCAACGTATCGACAAACTCATCCGGCTCCGGGTAGCCGGCCGTCAGAAACGGCACGAGCGCCGGTTGCCCCTTGCTGTTTGCGGCACGTATCGCCGCGGTCAATCGCTCATGCGCCGCCATGGCTGCCACTCCTTACCGGGTAGCGGGTCAGTGTCGGCATGTCCTTGTCACCGCGCCCCGAGTTACCGATCAGGATACGCTTGCCGGGGTTCCGGCTCGACCACTCGCGCGCGTACGCATAAGCGTGCGCCGTTTCGAGCGCGGTCAATACACCCTCGGTGGCGCAGAGCTCTTCGAGGGCCGCCAGCGAATCGGCATCGTTTGCGGACACGTAGGTCACCCGGCCCGTCGCCTGCAGCAGCGCGTGTTCCGGCCCGACACCCGAGTAGTCGAGCCCGGCCGATATCGAATGCGTCTCCTGCACCTGGCCGTCAGCGTCCTGCAGGATCATCGTATAGGCGCCCTGCAACACGCCCGGCGTGCCGGTTGCAAGCGTCGCCGCGTTCTGGCCGAGCCCGTCGCCGGTGCCGCCTGCTTCAACGCCGATCAGTTCGATGTCATCCCCGAGCAGGGGGTAGAAGAGACCGATCGCGTTCGATCCGCCGCCGACGCAGGCGAATACCGCATCGGGCAAGCCACCAGCCTGATCGATCATCTGCTGCCGCGCCTCCTCGCCGATGACCGACTGCAGCTCACGGACGAGGTAAGGATAGGGATGCGCGCCCACCGCCGACCCCAGCAGGTAATAGATCCCGGCAGGGTCAGTGACCCACTCCCGCAGCGCTTCGTCGATGGCCGCGCGCAAGGTCTTGTCGCCGGTCTCGACCGCGATAACGTCGGCCCCGAGGCGCTTCATCCGATCGACATTGGGTGCCTGCCGCTCGATGTCGACAGCCCCCATGTACACGGCACACGGCAACCCGACGCGCGCGCAGGCGGCGGCCGACGCCACGCCGTGCTGACCCGCCCCGGTTTCCGCGATGACCCGCCGGGCACCGAGCCGCTTTGCGAGCAGCGCCTGGCCGATCGCGTTGTTGATCTTGTGAGCCCCCGTGTGCGCAAGATCCTCTCGCTTCAGCCAGACTTCGGTGCCCCAGTGTTCACTCAGTCTTGGCGCATGGGTCAGGGCTGTCGGCCGGCCAACCCACTCCCGCAGCTCGCGCTGAAACTCGGCCTGGAACCCGGCGTCATGCAGATGCTCACGCACGCCCTGCTCGAGACGCTCGAACGCAGGTACCAGCGTTTCCGGCACGTAACGCCCGCCGAAAGGGCCGAAACGCCCGCGGTCGTCGGGCAACTCGCCACGTAAGGTGGCGTCGAGAAGCGCCTGCGCCTCCGCAGCCGGCAAAGCAAACGTCATAACTCCCTCTCCACTGCGCGAACCGCGCTGACAAATTGTCGTATCAAATCGTGATCCTTGCGGCCCGGCTGCCGTTCGACGCCGCTCGATACATCGACGCCCCAGGGTCGCACGGCACGAACGGCTGCCGGCACATTATCCGGCCTCAGCCCGCCCGCCAGTATCATTCGCCCGCGCAGGGCGAAACCCGACGCCTGCTCCCAGTCCACCGGTTGGCCGGCGCCGCTGTTTGTCCCCTCGTAAACAAAAACTTCGGGAAGCGCTGCGCCCGGGTCGGCACTGCCTTCGCGCAGCACGGGCCAGCGCGCGACGTGGCCTGGCAGTTCGAGCCCTGAGAAATCCTGGACATCCGTTTGCACGATGTCGGCTTCAAACTCCTCCAGGACCGCACGGCATTCCTCACTTGTCGGGTGCCGCATCACCGCAACTCTGTGCACGTCGCCGGGCACGTCGCGGATCGCCATTTGCGCTTGTCGCGGTGTGACACGGCGTATCGACTCGGCAAACACGAAACCGACCGCGTTGGCACCCGCCTCGACGGCCGCCGCAACGTCGGCCGTGTCGCGCAACCCACAGATTTTCACGAATGTCGTCATGCCGCCACGGCCAAGCGCCCCTGGTTCCGCATTGCTCTGACAAGCGCGGCCGGGTCGGCACTGCGCATGAGTGCGCTGCCGACGAGCGCCAGCCGGTAGCCAAGGGCCGCCACCCGTGCGGCATCCGCCGCATCATGGAGGCCGCTTTCGGCAACGCAGGCTGCCGCGGGCAGTTGCGGCGCGAGCTTTTCGAGTCGCTCGCTGTCCACATGCAGAGTACGCAGATCGCGCGTATTGACGCCGACCAGCAGCTGGCCTGCGTCCGCCTTCTCGCGCTGCAGCGGTTGCTCGAGCAGCCGGCTCGTGCGCGCAAGATCACCGGCATCGAACGATTCGAGCAGCACGAACATCCCGTGCTCCCACGCACAGCGGAGCATCCCGTCAAGCGTCCCGTCATCGAGCATCGTAACGATGAGCAGCACGCCGCTGGCTCCCGCCTTGCGGGCTTCCAGAACCTGGATCCGGTCAACGAGAAAATCCTTGCGCATGACCGGCACGCCGGGAACCGCGGCCACAATATCCTCGAGGTGTTGCAACGCTCCGGAGAAATGGCTCGGCTCCGTAAGCACCGATATCGCAGCCGCCCCGCCGGCTGCATAGCGGGCCGCCTGTGCACAGCGATCGTGACCGGGCCCGGTGAGCGCTCCTTCGGCCGGCGAGCGCTCCTTGATCTCCGCGATCACGTCGAACCGATCGAGTTTCAGCGGCGCGACGGGCCTGTCGAAATCGGCAGCCGTGAACCGCGTGTCTGCCGCTGCAGCGCGCTCGGCGCTGCCCGCAGCCATCGTCTGCAGAAAATCGTTCATCAGCCCGCGAAGTGCCGCCGCAGGCGATCCAGCAGCGCAAGTCCCGCGCCGCTGTCGAGCGCGGCCGCAGCCATCTCGACGCCCTGGCGCGCGTCGCTCGCGCTGCCCTGCACTTCGAGTACGAGGGACGCGCCCATGAGCAGCGCATCACGGTGTGGGCCCGTATCTTCACCGCTGAATACGCGCCGTAGTTCGTTTGCATTGTGCTCGGCGTCTCCGCCGGCGAGCTCTTCGGGTGCGCAGCGGGCAAGCCCGTAGTCCTCGGGCGTGCGCTCCGTTTCGGTGACTGCCCCCGGCGTCACGTCGAATAGCGCGAACTCGCCGACCGGCGTGGCCTCATCCCAGCCCGGCTTGCCGTGAACGACGAACGCCCGCTCGATCGGCATGCCCGCAAGCGTCTCGGCCATGAGCCTCGCGGCGTCAAGACTCCAGGCGCCAATCAGCTGAAAGGGCGGCGCAGCGGGGTTCGTCAGCGGACCGAGCATGTTGAAAACGGTGCGCACCGATAATGCCGCACGCACCGGCATCACGGCTTTCATGGCCGGGTGATAGGCCGGCGCGAACAGGAACGTAAAATTGGTTGCCTCGAGGCAGGCGATCGCCTCGGCTTCGTGCAGGGGCAGCGGCATGCCGAGGTACTCGAGCATGTCAGCACTGCCGGAGCGGCTCGACACGGAGCGGTTGCCATGCTTTACGACCCTGGCGCCGGCCGCAGCCGCGAGCAGGCCTGTGCCCGTCGACAGGTTGAGGCTCCCGGAGCCATCGCCGCCGGTACCCACCGTATCGACGGTCGGCGCTCCCCCTGGAATGGCGGGTTTCACGGCCAGCTCGCGCATTGCCGTTGCAAAACCGCGAATCTCTTCGGCAGTTTCGCCCTTGGCGCGCAGGCCGGCGAGCAGTGCGCCGGCGAGGGCGGCGGGCATATCGCCCTCCGCGAGTTTGTGCATCAGGTCGAACGCCTGTTGCTCGCTCAGCGACCGCCCGTCGAGCAGCGCGTCGAGCATTGCGTTGAAGTCCGTACTCATGTTGTCCTCATACTCAGGAAATTAGCCAGCAGCTGGTCGCCGTCGGGCGTCAACACGCTCTCAGGATGAAACTGCACGCCCTCGAGCGGCAGCTCCCGGTGACGAACGCCCATGATCTCGCCCCTGTCAGTCTGCGCGGTCAGCGCAAGCTGCGCGGGCAAGGACGCGTGCTCGGCGCACAGCGAATGATACCGGCCAACCTCGAATGACTCCGGCAAGTTGGCAAAGATCGTCCTGCCGTCATGTTTTACCAGCGACGTCTTACCGTGCATCAGGCGCTCGGCGCGAACAATGCTGCCGCCGAAGTGGTGGACCAGGCACTGGTGACCGAGACAGACGCCGAGCACGGGCAACGACCGGGCGAACGCCTCGATCATCGTGAGCGAGATACCGGCATCCTCGGGCCGCCCCGGTCCCGGCGATATGACGAGATGCGTCGGCTCCAGGGCGCGCGCTTGCGCAACATCGATCGCGTCGTTGCGGAACACCGCGACATCGGCGCCGAGCGCCGCAAACGCCTGCACGAGATTGTAGGTAAACGAATCGTAGTTATCGATCAGCAGCATTCTTACACCGTTGCCGGGCTCACGGGTCACCATCACAGGCCCTCCCCCGCGATTTCAAGTGCGCGCCTCAGGATCGCGCTTTTGGCGAGCACTTCGCGATACTCGCTGGCTGGCACGGAGTCCGCGACGATGCCGGCGCCGGCCTGGAAGCTGTACTCTTCGCCCGAGAACACGAGGGTTCGAATCGTGATCGCCTGGTCCATATCCCCGCTCAGGCCGAAGTAACCTGCCGTGCCGCCATAGAGACCTCGGCCCACTGCCTCCATCTCCTCGATGATCTCCATTGCCCGGACCTTCGGCGCGCCCACCAGCGTGCCTGCCGGGAAGCTCGCCGCAAACAGGTCGAACTGGTCATGGTGATCAGCCAGCTGGCCCTGCACGCCGCTCACTATATGCATGACATGACTGTAGCGCTCGATTGCCCGATACGGATCCACGTGCACGGACCCGGCCTTCGCGACCCGGCCGAGATCGTTGCGTGCAAGATCGACCAGCATGACGTGCTCCGCTGCTTCCTTCGGATCGGCGAGCAACGCTGCCTCGTTCGCGGCGTCTTCCTCACTCGTGCTGCCGCGCGGCAGTGTGCCGGCAATCGGCCGAAGTGATGCCGTATCGCCATGCAGCTTCACGAGCGCTTCGGGCGACGAGCCGACGATCTTGAGCGACCCGAACTCGAAGAAGAACATGTAGGGCGAAGGATTCAGCAGGCGCAGCGCACGATACACCTCGAACGGCCGCACGTTTGAGTGTCCGCGAAACAGCACCGACAGGACGATCTGGTAGATGTCACCCGCCGCGATATATTCCTTGCAGGCCTCGACCCGCTCCGAAAATTCAGCTTCCGTGAAGCTCGCTTCAGCCGCCGACACCGTAACGCTGCCATTGCTTACGGGAACGGGGCCGCGCAATCTCTCGATGACCTCTTTGCGCAGCGCGGCTCTTTCTGTTTCGGTGCCATCGTGAAGCAGCGCAACCCGGCGTGTCAGATGATCGAAAACCAGTAACGATGCCGGCGCAACGAACGCGGCGTCGGGGACATTGGCCTGAGTCGCGGTATTGCGCTCAAGACGTTCGAAAAGGCGCACGACGTCATAGCCCGACACGCCAACGAGTCCACCCGCGAACGGCAGGCCTTCGACCGCCGGACCCGGGCGCGGTGCGGAAACCAATGCTGCCCGCAGTGCGTCCAGATAGCTCGCCTGATCGGTCGGTCGCGGCTTGACCTGCCCGTTAACCTGCAGAGACTCCGCGTCCATGCGTACTTCGAGCGCGTCGCCGAAACCGAGAAACGAGTACCGCGCGAGCCGCTCGCCGCCCTCGACGCTCTCGAGCAGGAAACGCGGCTGCAGGGCACGCAGTTTCAGGTACGCCGACACGGGCGTATCGAGGTCAGCTGCTATGTCGAACGGTGCCTGCATGGTCACTCCGCGGGAGCAAACCGGGTTCGGCGCTCACGCACTGCAAAAAAAAACCTATCCCCACGATCGCGGAGATAGGCTTCTGGTTAATTCTGCTCAGCTAATCGTCAGCCAGCCGCCTTCTCCATGCGCGACGACCAGGGCCAGTGATTGATGGGCTGAGCACTCATGCGACGCAGTATGGAAGCCACCATCGGCAACGTCAATTGTTACGCCTGAAACGCTTGCCGGCGCAGATCCCGCGCTCACAGATCGTAGAGCACCGGCAGTATCAGGGAGAAACCGGCCCACATGATCAGCGTCAGTGGAATACCGACCCGGAGGAAGTCAACAAACTTGTAGCCGCCCGCGCTGAGGATCAGCAGGTTGGTCTGGTATCCATACGGCGTCGCAAAACTCATATTGGCGCCGAACAGCACGGCCAGCACGAAAGGTTCGGCGCTGACCCCGAGCTGCTGCGCGATACTGATCGCAATCGGCGTGCCAATTGCGGCAGCGGCGTTGTTGGAGACGATATTGGTCATCAACGTCATCAGCAGCAGGAATGCGCTCAGTATCATCGGTGTCGGCAAGTCGGCGGCGAGCCCGACGAAGCTCTGCGCGAGATAAGCCGCCATCCCGGTCCCCACCAGCGCTTTGCCGAGCGCAAGCGCCGTGACAATGATCATGACCACGGGGATCGACAGCGCGGAGCCGGCGTCCCGCCAGCTCAGGCAGCCAGTCGCGATCATCAATCCCAGTCCGACCACGGCGCTGACCGAAATGGGCACGATCTGAAGCGCAGCTGCCAGGATCACCAGACCCATGATTGCGAGCGCGCGCTTGGACTTGTGTGTATGCGGCAGATCGGTTTTGCCGTCGAGCACGAGCATTGATCCACTGTCCTTCAGCTGGCTGATCGCATTGCCCGTGCCCTGCACGAGCAGTACGTCACCCGCCCGAAGCCGAACCATGTTGAGGTCGCCGGTAACCTGCGCGCCCGGCGCACGTGCCCGATGCAATGCCAGCGGCATCAGGCCATAGCTGCTCGTGAAGCGCGCTGCGGCAAGACTCCGCAGGTGCAGCGGCGATCCGCGCGTGACGACAACCTCGGCGAGCTGCTGGCCCTCCTCGCTCAACGGAGTCTCCTCGTCCACCGGATGCTCGAGGTCCGACATGCTGAACAGCGTTGCGCCAAGCAGCTGTTCATAGTGCTTGAGATTCTCAGGCGAATCCTTCACGAACAGGCGATCAGACGGCTGCAGCACGACCGAGGGCAGCTTGGCGAGAAACAGCGATTCGCTGCGCTGAATCTTGTCGATGCGCATCTGGTTATGCGTTTTGGCAAGAACTTCGGAGAGCGTCTTGCCGTCGGCGAAACCGCCTTCTTTGACATGCAGTTGCGCGCTGAAAATCCGCGGGGACGTGTCGGCCATCGGCGGCGTGCGATCGGGTAACAGCCGCGGCGCCACAAGCCAGAGGAAAACCACGCCCAGGCCGCCGACAACAAGCACCGGCAACACCCAGTCGAACATATCGAACTTGGGCATGCCGAGATCCTGCGAGATGCCGACGACGAGCAGGTTCGTCGATGTGCCGATGGACGTGGACATGCCGCCGATAATGGTCGCGAGACCCATCGGCAGCATCACGCCGGAAACCGGAAACTTGACCCGCATCGACGCGCTGACCAGGATCGGCATGAGCAGCACCACGATCGGCGTATTGTTCATGAAGGCGCTGAGAATGGCGCCGGCTACGAGCGTAGTCAGCAGTGCCATAACAGGCCGCCGCAGCCAGACTCGGCCGACCACGTTTGCCAGCGGCTGCAGTGCGCCGGTTGTCTCGAGCGCCTTGCCGACCATCATCAGGGCGCATATCGCGACCAGCGCCTCGTTGCCGAAACCCGCAAAGAAATCGGCCGGGCCCAGTAAGACCTCGCCGTCCCTGGCATACTCAAACACGTGAAAGCCGGCAACGAGCAGGATCAAAATCGCGAGCGCAGACGACTCGAGCGGAATCCGGTCACGCGTAAACAAAAACAGCGCGACCAACGTCAAGATCAGTACTGCGTATCCGTGAGCGTCAGGAGTTATCGGCTGCAATACGCCCCCTCAGTTTTAAAGGCTTCCAGGTGAATGATCGCGCACTGCGTACACCGGCACCTCAGTTAACTCTGCCGGGGCATCAAACGGTATCCTAGTTCACACCTGTTCCGCAAACAGTCCCTGTGCGCTCTTTTTCTCGAGTATGGCCCAGGCGCGCTGGTGTAATTCCCGGAATCTGTCGGCACCCCAGTTGCGCAGTGGCGGCGGCGATCCAAACCCGCAGACGTCAGCAAATTCGAGCAGCGGCAACAGGTCGAGGTAACCCTCACCGGCACTCTCACGGGAAGGAAAAAAAGACCATGGCGACAACGCGAGCAGGTTGCGGTGTCGGACTCCACACCGTTCGACGGCGTTGCGCCAGCGCCTGCACCAATCCTCGGCCGCCTTCGCCGGCAGCATCTTGCGGCTTGGGTCGCTCTCGATGATGGCCGGTACGTAATCGGCGGATCGCGCGATCCAGCGGGACCGATCCCGAACGACCGACTGTATCCAGCCGAGCAGCTCGATCAGTTCCTTGAGACAGCCGAAGCGCTGCGGGTCTTCCCCGCGCCGCATGACGAGGTCGCCCACGCCCCGGATGTCGATCGCGAGGCGCCGATTGAGCCAGGCATCGTAGCGCATTTGCGGTGTATTCCACCGTGCTCGCTCGTGCGCGGCATCGCCGATGTCCACGCAGTCATGCAGCGCGCGGTACAGGGCCGTTTCGTCGAGCCGGCCGCTGGCATCCGCGAAATTCATCAGGTTAACCTGCATGGAGACCCACGCCGAACCGGCCGGCACCTGCATTGCGACCAGCGGCTGGATCGTGTCCGCAACCTCCGTACACAGCAGCGGGGACGATGGCGAGATAACCGATCCGCAGGCCGCCCGAACCAGGCCCGCACCGCGCAATCGCCAGAGCTGCTGCCAGAATTGCTCATAGCGCTCCGGCCTGCTGCTGCGGCCCTGCGGCTTCAGCAAGGTGTCGCCGGCAAGCAGGTGCAGCGGACCCGTGCCGAGCACGTCGCACCGTGTTTGCCACGCCGCCTGCGGCGCCAGCGTATCAGCCTCGATCGCGACCTCGACCGTGTTCGCCGACACCTGTGCATCTGCAGCCGCCACGCGCAGCACGCCGCAAAACCGTGCAAAAACGGCAGCTGACTCGCAATCGTGCTCAAGCCCGCGGACGCTGATTGTAAGCGGCTGCCGGCCTGCCAGCACAGCGTAAATGCGCTCCCGAAGCTGTGTAACAGCCAGCTCGGACTGCAGCGCCTCCCGCACATCCACCGACAGGGTTGCGCCGGCGATATTCGCTTCGATACGCACGCGTCGCGGCCGGCCCCGGCCCGCGCTCGTTTGAGGATTCAGCATGACGTTCCTTCCCTGGACGGCGGGCATTCCCGTTCAGCGCCGTCGATCTATTGTCGAGCGATGCCGCATCCGGCACAGGCTGCCTATCTGGGCAACTTCGATAGAATCTGTTTTGCCGGGACAGAGTCGACTACACTTGCGCTTCGGAATACCAGGTGAGAGGAACATGCCGTCTTTTGACGTAGTCAGCGACTTCGACGCCCATGAGGCGGCTAATGGCGTCGATCAGGCGAACCGGGAAGTCAACACTCGTTTCGATTTCAAAGGAACGGGTTCGAAGTTCGAGCTCGACGGACAGGTCATCCAACTGACGTCCCAGTCCGATTTCCAGCTCAAGCAGATGCTGGATATCCTGCACCAGAAGCTCACAAAGCGAGGCATCGACATTGGCTGCCTCGACGCGCAGGAGCCCGAGTTCAGCGTTAACGAGGCACGTCAGAAGATCATCATGCGCAAGGGTATCGAGTCAGACCTGGCGAGAAAACTCGTCAAGTTGATCAAGGCCAGCAAGCTAAAGGTGCAGACCGCCATCCAGGGCGACAAGTTGCGAATTTCGGGCAAGAAGCGCGACGACCTGCAGGCCGCGATCGCATTGCTCAAGGATGCCGACGTGGACCTGCCGCTGCAGTACGAAAACTTTCGCGATTAGAACGCAGTTATACGATTCATAGCCATGAACTCCGGGGTACACAAGTCTTTGCGCCGCCAGGACATCATGTTCGAGGACAAGGACCAGGCGCTGCGCGACGACGTGCGCACGCTCGGGTCCATGGTCGGGGACCTGATCCGCGAACAGTGTGGCGACGAGCTGTTCGAATTCGTCGAGAATGCGCGGTTACGCTCCATAAGGCGTCGCGAGGACAACGAAAAGCCGGGCGAGGAACTTGCGAAACTCGTGGAAGACCTCGATTCCGAGCTGGCGCTGCAGGTGATACGCAGCTTCTCGACCTACTTCCAGATGGTCAACATCGCCGAGAAGGTGCATCGCATCCGGCGGCGGCGCGAATACCTGCAGCAGGTCGGCCATTATCAACCCGGCGGACTCGAAGATACCCTGATCAAACTCAAGGCTGCGGGATTAGACAGCGATACGCTGCAGGAGCTGTTTAATTCAATGCTCATCGAGCCCGTCTTTACGGCGCATCCTACGGAGCCGACACGACGCACGATACTGCGCAAGGAACAAAACATCGTCCGTCATCTTGTCGATTTACTGAACCCGACAATGACCGCGCAGGAAAAACAGGTCGCTATCGCCAATATTCGCCTGCTCATCACGACCGGATGGCAAACTGACGAGCACCCGTCAGAACAGATGACCGTCGCCGACGAGCTGGAGCACGTCCTGTTCTTCGTGACCGACGTTCTTTACCGGGCGATGGCGCCTTTTTATGAAGACGTCGAGAACGCAGTCTCACGCATCTACGGTGAGGCGGGTGAGGAAATCAAGATCCCGGTAATTACGCGCTTCGCCTCGTGGGTCGGCGGCGACATGGACGGGAACCCGAACGTCAACGCCAAAACGATACGCGCGACGCTTGCGCGCCAGAGAAGTCTGATTCTCGACCTGTATTTCAACGAGTGCGCGGCAATTTCGAACAAGTTGAGTCAGTCCACGGGCCGCGTCGGCGTCGACGACGCCGTGATACAACGAATCGACGAGTACCGTGGGGTATTCCAGAATGCCTACCACGCCGTGCCTGCGCGCCACCGCGACATGCCGTACCGCGTGCTGTTGCGACTGATCCAACAGCGCCTGCAGTCCACTTACGATGACGACGTATTTCCCTACGAAAAAGTCCGGCAGTTCCGATCCGATATCCAGCTGATAGCGAACAGCCTCGCAAACAACCGCGGTATGCACGCCGGGCTCTTTTCTGTAAACCGCCTGCTGCGGCGCATAGATACGTTCGGGTTCCATCTTGTCACGCTCGACATCCGCCAGGACGCCGAGGTGCACCGCAACGTCGTCGGCGAATGTCTCGGCGAAGAAGACTGGCCTGACTGGTCGGCCGAAGACCGCACCGAACGCATCATCGAAGCCCTGCGAACGCGCGAAGGATATTCGGAAAACATCAGCACCCAGGCCCGTAAAACGCTGGGCGTCTTCCAGGCAATTGCCTTTTGCCGGCGCAAATACGGGCCCAGCGCGATCGGCCCGTTCATCGTCAGCATGACGCGGGGTGCCGACGATATCTTTGCCGTGCTGCTGCTGGCCCAGTGGGGTGAGCTGCATAACCGCCGTGGCGAGGTGCCGCTCGATGTAGCGCCACTTTTGGAAACGGTCGACGATCTGGAAAACGGCCAGGATATTCTGCACGCGATGCTCTCTGCCGAAATGTATCGCGAGCACCTTGCCAACCGCGGCAATCGGCAAACCGTGATGATCGGTTATTCAGACAGCAACAAGGATGGCGGGCTCGCATCGGCACGCTGGGCGCTGCAGAACGCGCAGGTAATGCTCATCAATGCCGTGGAGTCGCAGGACATCGAGCTGACCCTGTTCCATGGCCGCGGCGGCACAATCAGCCGCGGAGGCAGCAAGACTCACGCGGCCGTGCTCGGCGCGCCGCCCGGAACGGTCAGGGGCCGGCTGCGGGTCACGGAACAAGGCGAGATCATTAACGAAAAATACGGTCTTCGAGGCATCGCGTTACGGACGCTCGAGCAGGTGACCGGCTCCGTGGCGCTCGCAACCGCGTTGCCGCGACATCGCGGCAACGACATGCCCGAGTGGCACGACATGATGGAGGTCATCGCCAACGAGAGCCGGCGCGCCTACCGCAAGCTCGTTTACGAAACACCGGGCTTCTATGATTACTTCCGCAAGGCAACGCCGATTGACCTGATCGAGCGCATGCGCATCGGCTCGCGTCCCGCGTCGCGCCGCTCGCAGTCGGGCATCGATGACCTGCGCGCCATTCCCTGGGTTTTCGCGTGGTCGCAGTCCAGGTGCATGCTGCCGGGCTGGTATGGTTTCGGCACCGGCATCGCCAAGGCAGCCAAACAATTCGAGGATGCGGCGTTTCGCGAGATGTTTGCCGAGTGGTACTTCATGCGCACGCTGACCGCGGATGCCGAGATGGTGCTGGCGAAAGCCGACCTCGGTATCTCGAAGATTTATTCCGAGCTCGCCGGCGACCTGCACGCCGAGTTCTTCCCGATAATTGAAAACGAGTACGACCTGACGCGCGATCTGATTCTCGAGTACTCGGAGCACGATGCGCTGCTCGAAGGAGACATCACCCTGCAGCGCGCGATCATGCTGCGTAATCCGTACGTCGACCCGATGAGCCTGATGCAGGTCGATCTACTGGCGCGCTGGCGCGCATCCGGTTATAACGACACCAAGCTGTTCGACGCCTTGCAGTCCAGCGTCAATGGTATCGCTCAGGGTCTGCAGAATACGGGCTAGATGATTACAGACACTCGTCTATACAAAGTGCTGACGCTCACCGGAACGCTGCCGTTTCTGGCTAGCGCAGTCATTGCCGTGGGAGGGGCCGGTTCAATAAGCGCGCTCTTGCCGGCTGCGGAGCTTGCCGGCTCATACGGGCTTGCCATCCTGAGCTTCCTGTGTGGAACGCACTGGGCGACGCAGCTTCACAGCCGCGAAAACCTGCCCACGAACTTGCTGCTGATCAGCAATTTCATCGTTGTTGCGGTCTGGATCACCTACCTCATTCCGGGTAACGAAGTGTTGATGCTCACGACCCAGATCATCGCATTCCTGTATCTGCTGCATATCGACCGGTCACTGCTCCGCGGAGGCCGGATCACCCGGGACTACTTCGGTGTCCGCCTGCAGGCCACCGCAATCGCCATACTGTCGCTGCTGGTAGTTATTTACTTTGATCTTGGCTAGCGCCGCTGTGAAAATCCGCCTTCACTCTGCCCTGCTCCTGCTGGTGCTGGCGCCGGCGGCTGGTTTTGCGGCCGCCGAGGAAACCCTGTTTGCCCGTGTCGCACATGACAGCAGCGAACAGCCTCAGGCACTGCAGCTGGCGATCGTTTCCTACGGACCGGAGGGGGCGCCGCGGAATTTCGATGTAGACCTCATCAGCGCGATACACATCGGTGACGAGGATTACTACGCCGAACTCAACAAGCGCTTCATGGACTATGACGCGGTGCTCTACGAGCTCGTCGCGCCGCGCGGGACTGTCGTAAGGGACGACGATCCGCGGCAGCGCGGCGCGCTGTCGACCGCCCAGCTGGGCCTTACCCGGATGCTCGGGCTTTCGTTTCAACTCGATGAAATCGATTACGAGGCTGACAACCTCGTGCACGCCGATCTCTCCGGCGAAGAACTGTCGCAGAGCATGGAAGAGCGCGGTGAGTCGCTGTACGTGTACTTCTGGCGCGTTTTCTATGCGTCGGTCCGAGAGTATGCGAAGGATCCGCTGGGCCTGCGCGACCTGCAGACGCTGGCGGCCATCATGAAGCCCGGCCAGGGGCCGACGCTCAAGACGCTGTTTGCCTACGAGATCACGAACCTCGATTCAATTCAGGATATTCTCGGCGAAGACTCGGACTCTGCAATTATCGGCGCGCGAAATGAGCGGGCGATCGAGGTGCTGCGTGCGCAACTCGATAAAGGATCGAAGCGCATCGGGATATTCTACGGCGTAGGCCACATGCCCGACCTCGAGGCGCGCCTGGCGGCGATGGGGCTGGTGCGCACCGACACGGTCTGGATCGATGCCTGGAAGCTTGCCGCCGAACCCTCAGCCGAACTCGAATGACAACGGTTCGATACGCCGCATACGGATCCAACCTTCATCCTCAACGGCTGAGGCGGCGGGTTCCGTCTGCTGTTTTGCTGGGCACCGCGTTCGTGCCCGGGCGAACGCTGCATTTTCATAAGAAAGGATTGGATGGATCCGGCAAATGCAATCTCGTGCCTTCCGGCGCGGGCGCCTACGTTGCCGTCTATTCGATCGAGGCCGATGAAAAGAGCGTGCTGGATCGGTACGAGCATGCCGGCGTTGGATACGACTCCGTGTCTCTGTCGGTGCGCGGTTTCGGCGAGTGCTTTACTTACCGCGCGACCACGAGGCATATCGTTGATGACCTGGCCCCGTACTGCTGGTACTCCGAGATGGTGTTGACGGGTTGCCAGGCGCACGGCTTCCCAGAAGATTACCTGGCCATGGTCCGTGCTTTTTCGCCCTTGCGCGATCCGGATGCGACGCGCCGCCGTGAACAATGGGCCATCGTCGAAACGATGCGGGCCCGGTCACTTCGGTAACGGGCCGTACTGAATCACTCCGGCGCGTCGAGGAATGTCGTGACGTCTTCAAGGCTCTTTCGATCGATATCCGGCACTTCAGCGCCGTCGGCCGGATAACCCACCACCAGCAGCAGGAAGGGCCGCTCGCTCCCGGGCCTGCCGAGAATCTCATTCAGGAATTTCATCGGACTCGGTGTATGGGTCAGGCAGGCAAGCCCGGCATGGTGCAGCGCCGTGATCAGGATCCCGGTAGCCAGCCCGGTCGATTCAGTCGGGTAGTAGTGCTTGACCCTGCGGCCATCCGGCAGCACGCCGAATTTCTGCAGGAAGATCGCGATCAGGTACGGCGCCGTTTCAAGAAACGGCTTGTCGGAATTCGTGCCCAGCGGCTCCAGCGCCGCGAGCCATTCCGGCGACGCACGATGCGCATAGAACTCGCGCTCTTCGAGCTCCGCCGCCTCGCGAATCCGTCGCTTGATATCCGGGGCGCTCACGACAACGAAATGCCATGGCTGCAGGTTCGCGCCGCTCGGCGCGGTATTCGCGGCCCTGAGCGCCAATTCGATAATGTCGCGCGGCACGGGCCGTGGAGAGAAGTCGCGCACCGTGCGGCGGCGGCTCACTTCGGCATAGAAGTCTTCGAGACGCGCGCGCATCGTCTCGACGGGGTATTCCTCAAAGCCCTCGAGCGGGAGTGTCGGGTAGTTGCTCAAGCGTCGTCGTCCTAATCGATCGTCATTCACGCGGAGTCGGAAAGCTCGCGCAGAACGGTGAAATCATCGGTGTCATCCTCTGACACGGCCTTGCCGAGCATCGAGACACCGGCTTCATGCACCGATTCCGGGCGGCCGGTGATCAACGGATGCCAGGCGGGCAGCTCCTGCTCGTTGGCAAGCCGCCGGTACGCACAGCTCGACGGCAGCCAGCTGAATTCCTCGGGCCGGTTGACCGATAACACGAGGCAGCTTGCGACGGCGCGCGCGCGGTTCGCATAGTCACCGCAGCGGCAAGTCTCGAGATTGAGTAACTTGCATGCAACATCGGTATAGAAAACCTGGCCCGTGTCTTCGTCCTCCAGCTTATGCATGCAGCACAGCGCGCAACCATCGCAAAGCGCTTCCCACTCTGCGGTGTTCATCTCGGCCAACGATTTGCGTTTCCAGTATTGATCCTTCATCGTCGTGTTCTTTTTGACAGACACTGGCGCAAATCGCAATGAAAGCCGTGTTCCTCGACTATGCGACGATGGGCCCTGACCTCGACCTGGGTCCGTTGCGCGATCTGTTTGCCGATCTCGATCTCTACGAGACGACCCCGGAAGAGCAGCTGGCCGATCGAATCCGCGACGCTGCGTTCGTGTTTACCAACAAGATCCGCCTGTCCGCCGAACTGCTGCGCGAAACGCGCCAGCTCCGGTATATAGGCCTGACCGCGACCGGCACCGACAACATCGACCTGGCAGCGGCGAAACGGCACCGCATTGCGGTTGCCAATATTCGTGCCTATTGCACCGAGTCCGTCGTCGAACACGTTTTTGGAGCCCTGCTCATGTTGACGCACAGTCTCGGCGCTTACAGCGCCTCGGTCCGCGCCGGTGCCTGGCAAGCGTCACAGGATTTTTGCCTGTTGACGTTCCCGGTGCGCGAGCTCACGGCGATGACGCTGGGCATCGTCGGCCATGGAGATCTCGGCCAGGGGGTCGCACGAATCGGCAAGGCCTTCGGCATGCAGGTGCTGATTTCGGCCAGGCCGGGGTCCGATACCGCCGTTGAAGGGCGTGTCGGCTTCGAGGACCTGCTTGCCCGGTCTGACGTCGTCTCCCTGCACTGTCCGCTGAACGATCAGACCCAGGATCTTTTCGGTGCCGCCACGATCGCGAAGATGAAAGCGGGCTCGATTCTGATCAACACGGCGCGCGGCGCCCTCGTCGACTCCGCAGCGCTGGTCGGCGCACTGGAGAGCGGCCATCTCGCGGGCGCGGCAATTGACGTGCTTTCGAAAGAGCCGCCGGTCGATGGCGACCCGCTGCTGGATTACCGCGGCGACAACCTGATACTGACCCCTCACATTGCCTGGGCGACCGGGGAGGCACGGCAGAACGCCATTGACGAACTCGCCGCCAATGCGGCCGCTTTCCTGGCCGGTCAACAGCGTAACCGGGTCGTTTGACTGCTACATCAGGCGCCTACGATCTGCCTCGCCCACTGCACGACGCCGCGAACTCGCGGCGACGACAGGTCGTAGGCTTCGTCGAAACTGACCCACCGCCATTCGTGATGCTCGGGAACTCCGGTCTCGGGTGACGGCCCCAGGACAACGTCGGCTATGTCCGTTCGCCCAAGGTAGTAGCGCGCCGTCTTGCCGCGGCCATAGGGGCCCGTCTCGGTGAAGCGCTCGCCCCAGTCCAAGCTCAGCTCGTCGATGCCGGTCTCCTCGGCAACTTCGCGTATCGCCGTTTCGAGCGGCTGTTCTCCGGCCTCACGAAGTCCCTTGGGAAAATCCCAGTGATGGTAGGCACGCAGTATCAGCGTCAACCACCCTGAATCGCACTCCCGGGCCAATACGATGCCGCAGGACAAGAAGGGGACGTCGGTTACGGTCATGCCGTTCGTAATACGCCTGCCGGCGGCGCGTTGACCGCTCCACGCGCTGCGACGAAGCCGCTCGCGCACACGACGATCACCCCGGCAACCAGTCCGGCACCCCAGAGAAGCGGGTTGAATTCGTAGGGCAGATCGAACAGCTGCACGGCGACGATTGCGGCGAGAATCGACGCGCCCGCCGCAGCCAGGATGCCGGCAGCGATACCCAGCGCGGCGAACTCGGCCATGACCCCTGCGAACACGGTGCGCCGGGACGCCCCGAGCGCCCTCAGCATGGCGCTTTCAAAGCGCCGCTCGTCGATCGTCGACTGCACGGCTGCAAATAACACGGCGATCCCGGCTGCCAACGTAAACACGAACACGGCCTGCACCGCGAGGCTCGCCTTTTCGATGATGCCGCGCACCTGCTGCAGGATCGCATCGATATCGATGACCGAAATGCTCGGGTGAGCACGCACGAGCCTCACCAGCAGCGACTGCTCGGCCTTGTCTATCCGCATGCTCGAGATATAGGTCGTCGGCATTCCTTCGAGAGCGCCGGGCGACATGACCATGAAGAAGTTCGGCTGGAACGAGTCCCAGTTGATCCGCCGCGTGCTGGCAACCTCGACCTCCAGTTCGCGCCCCGCGATTGCGAACGTCAGCCGGTCGCCTATCGCGAGTCCCGTGTCGGCAGCGGCCTCTTCCTCGACTGACACGAGCGGCGGACCATCGTAGTCCGCGGGCCACCACTGCCCGTCCACGATCTCGTTGCTCGGTGACAACGTCGCCGTCCATGACAGGTTCGCCTCCCGGTTGGCGAGCCACTCGCCGTCCGCGGCAGGATACTGGCGCGTTTTGACGTCCTGGCCATTGATCGTTGTCATTCGCGCACGCACAAGCGGCACGAAATCCGGTGCGTCGACCCCCGCGTCCGCGAAGATGCCGGCCACGGAGTCGCGCTCATCCGGCTGGATGTTGATCATGAAGTGGTTCGGCGCTCGCTCATCGATTGTCTGCCGCCAGCCCTCGAGCAGGTCCGTGCGAACGATCGTCAGCAGCAGCAGAACGGTCAGGCCGAGTCCGAATGCGACGACCTGTACCGCGCTGGCTCGCCCGCGCCTCGCGACATTCGCCAGCCCGTAGCGCCACGCCACGCCAACACCGGACCGGAACCGCCCCATCAGGGCGACGAGGCCGCGGCCGACGAGATACAGCGCCGCGGCGATCACCACGATGCCGCTCAACAGTATGAGCAGCATGCGCGCATCGCCCACCGAGCGGTAAAGGAGCGCCGCAACCGCAGCAAGCGAGAGGCCGGCCACGAGCAACCGCGACGGGGCCGGTGGCATCATGTCATGCCGAAGGACACGCAACGGCGGTGTGTTGCGTAACTGGATCAGCGATGGCAGCGCAAAACCGATCAGTAACACGAGTGCGCTGCCGCTGGCCAGGACCACGGGCATCAGACCGGGATCGGGAAGGTCGGCCGCGATGATGTCGGCCAGAATCGCCGACAGTATCTCCTCGGCGGCGAAGCCGATAACGCTGCCGGCAATCACGCCGAGCACACCGAGCGCGACGAGCTGCAGCAGCGCGACCGAAATAACGAAACCCTGGGTTGCGCCGAGGCTTTTCATCAGCGCAACGGTATCCATGCGTCTTTGCGCGAAGCGGCGGGCCGACATCGCCACGGCAACGGCGCTCAGCAACAGGCTGATCACGGCTGTCAACGACAGGAATCGCTGTGCCCGATCCGCGGCGTTATAGGCGCGCTCGCTGCTCTCCTCACGATCAGAAACACGCAGGGAGTCCGAAGGCTGCTGCTGCACCGCGTCACTGAACCGGCCTACGGCCTCGTCGTCGCCCGCCACCAGAAGCGCATACCTGACACGGCTGCCCTCGCTGACCAGGCTCGTCGCGGGAACATCGGCGATGTTGATGAGCACCGACGGTGCCAGAGAGGCAAAGCCGATCGACTGGTCGGGCCGATAGGTCAGCACGGCCGAAACCAGCAGTTCGGATTCGCCGACCTGGATGCGGTCCCCGACGTCGGCATCTATTCTCGCGAGCAGGGCCCCGTCGGCCCAGGCTTCGCCCCTTGCCGGCACGCCGTCGACGGTCCGCTGCTCCCCGAACAGGCTATCCGATACCCGGACCGCGCCGCGCAGCGGGTAGTTGTCGCTGACGCCCCTGATCGTCGCAAGCGCACTCAGATCCCCGGCAAAAACCACGCTCGGAAAGCGCTGCGTTTCGGCGGTCCGCAAACCATAGTCCTCGGCCGTGCTCCGCCACGTCGCGGGAATCGGCTCCTGGGATCGAAGCCGCAGATCGGCGGCAAGCACCTCGTTCGCCTGCCGGGCGACCGCCTTGCCGATGCGGTCGGTCAGAAAGCCCACCGCGGTCAGTGCGCCGACCGCCAGCGCCACGGCCGCAAGCAATACCAGCACCTCACCGGAACGCAGCTCGCGACCAAAGCTCCTGATCGCGAACACGATCGCCTTCATTGCACGCTCCTGCTGTCGCTCACGAGTTTGCCGCCGTCCAGGCTCAGGATTCGATCGCAGCGCTCCGCGAGCGCCACGTCGTGGGTTACCAGGACCAGCGTCGTCGATGAATTCTGATTCAGCTCGAACATCAGCTGCATGATGTTTGCGCCGGTCTTGCTGTCGAGGTTTCCGGTCGGCTCATCCGCGAACAGGACCGCCGGCGCCATCGCGAACGCGCGAGCCAGCGCGACGCGTTGCTTTTCGCCGCCCGAGAGCTGCGCCGGATAATGCCGCCAGCGGTCGCTCAGGCCGACTTTCTCGATGATCGCATGCGACGCGCTTTGTGCATCCGCAGCGCCGGCAAGCTCCAGCGGCAACATGACGTTCTCGAGCGCATTGAGCGAGGGCACGAGGTGGAAAGACTGGAATACGAACCCAACGTTTTCCGCGCGCACACGGGCACGGCCGTCCTCATCGAGTTCGCTCAGGTTGGCGCCGTTTAAAATCACATGGCCCCGGGTCGGCAGATCCAGGCCGGCAAGCAGGGCGAGCAGTGTCGACTTTCCGGCGCCAGACGGCCCGACGACAGCAACCGTTTCACGCGTCTGAATGCGGAAACTGACGTCCGAAAGAATGGTCAGAGTACCCTCGGGGCTGCTAACCTCTTTGCTTAAATCCTGTGCCTGCAGCACCACGTTATCCGATAATCTATTTTCCATGCGTCGACTAATTGCCTTTATCGTCCTGCTGATGAATGCGGGGGCCTACGGAGCCAGCCCGCCGACGGTACTCGTCTTTGGCGACAGCTTGAGTGCCGGCTTTGGTATTGACGTTGACCAATCCTGGGCCGCTTTGTTGCAAACGCGGCTGCAGAGTGAAGGGTACGAACATCGAGTTGTCAACGCCAGCATTAGCGGCGATACGACCGAAGGCGGCGCTGCCCGCATCGGCCCGGCCATCGAGACGTTCGAGCCGGCGCTGATCATCCTGGAGCTCGGTGGTAATGACGGATTACGCGGTATTCCGCCGGTTCGCATGAAGGGCAACCTCGAGAAGATAGTCTCTGCCGGCAAGGACTCCGGTGCCGCCGTCGTGCTGCTGGGTATCCGGATTCCGCCAAATTACGGCCAGCGGTACATTGCGGAATTCGAAAACGTTTATCGCGAGGTGGCGCAGGAACAGGACATACCGTGGATCGAATTCTTCATGGAAGGCGTCGCCCTGAATGACAGCCTCATGCAGGCTGACGGCATACATCCCAATGCCGCCGCACAGCCGGTGCTTCTCGACAACGCCTGGCCTATTATCAGCGAGGCGCTGACAAACTGATGGTCGCTTAGTGGAAAAAATCTGGTTGAAGTCCTATCCACCTGGCGTCCCGGAAAACCTGCCGACGCCGCCGTACCGGTCCGTCAGAGAGCTGTTCGAACAGGTCTTCGAAAAATACCCGCATCGTCCAGCCTACAGCAACATGGGCACGACGCTCAGCTACGCGCAGCTCGACGAATTGTCGATGCAGTTCGCGTGCTACCTGCAACAGTCGCTCGGCCTGACGCGCGGCGAACGTGTCGCAATCATGTTGCCCAATGTTCTGCAGTACCCGGTCGCATTGTGCGGCATTTTTCGGGCCGGGCTCGTCGTCGTCAACGTCAACCCGCTGTATACGGCGCGTGAACTCGAGCATCAGCTAAAAGACTCGGGCGCAAAGTGCATCGTCATCCTGGAAAACTTCACGAACATCCTCGAGGAAGCGATCGACGGCACCGGCGTCGAGAAGGTGATAACAACCGGTATCGGCGATCTGCTCGACTGGCCGAAAGGCGCCCTGACCAATTTCGTCCTGCGCTACGTCAAGCGATCCGTCCCCGGGCGCCATCTTCCGAACACGATCACGTTGCGGCGAGCCCTCGAAGCCGGCGCGCAACAGCAGCTGGCACCCGTAGAGCTCGGCTACGCCGATATCGCATTCCTGCAATACACGGGCGGTACGACCGGCGTTTCCAAGGGCGCAATGCTGAGCCATCGCAACATGGTCTACAACGTCTACCAGACCATCGTCTGGCAGGGTGACGTGTACGATGAGTTTGAAGCGGTCACCGCCATCACCGCCCTGCCGCTGTACCACATTTTCTCCCTGCAGGGGAACTGCCTGACGGTCATGGCCCAGGGCGGACACAACATTCTGATTACGAATCCGCGCGACTCGAAAGCGTTTGTCAAAGAGATGTCGAAGTTCCCGTTCAACCTGTTTACCGGCGTCAACACGATGTTCATCTCGCTGATGAATACGCCCGGTTTCGACGCTCTCGACTTCAGTTCGCTCAGGGTTTGCATCGGGGGCGGCATGGCCGTACAGCCGGCCGTGGCGAAGCGCTGGAAAGAGATCACGGACAGCACGATTCTGCAGGGCTACGGTCTGACCGAGACGTCTCCGGTTGCGATCGTCAACCCGGTCGGCAGCGAGTTCAGCGGCGCGATCGGGCTGCCCGTCTCCTCGACAGAGGTCAGCATATGCGACGATGACGGCAACGCGCTGCCGGTCGGTGAAGTCGGCGAAATCTGTATCAAGGGCCCCCAGGTAATGGAGGGCTACTGGCAGCGACCGGAGGAAACCGAGAAAGTCATGCTGCCGGGCGGCTGGCTGCGCACCGGCGACATCGGCCGGATGGACGAGAATGGCTACACCTTTATCGAGGATCGCAAGAAAGACATGATCCTGGTCTCGGGGTTCAACGTGTACCCGAACGAGATAGAGAACGTCGTCGTCGAGATGGACGGCATCCTCGAAGCGGCGGCGATCGGCGTGTCCGACGATTACTCGGGCGAGGTCGTCAAGGTCTATGCCGTCCGCAAGGATCACACGACCAGCGAACAGGATGTCATGGACTACTGTCGCGATAACCTGACGAACTACAAGCGCCCGAAGTCGGTCGAGTTCCGTGACGAGCTGCCGAAGACCAACGTCGGAAAGATTCTGCGCCGCGAGCTACGGGATGAATAGAAAGTCGCTGTTACTGGCGCTGCCGCTGCTAACCGCGGCCGTGCCTACGCCGCTGGATCCCGTGAGCGTGGCGCCCCATATCTACGAGCTGGCCTTCGAAAACGACAGGGTGCGCGTCTTGAAAAAAACGATCCGCAACGGGGAGACACCGCCTCTGCACGCGCACCCCGACCGGGTCATCGTCTACCTCAACCCCTGCGCCTGGCTGGTCGACGACGGCAGCGATGCCTCGCGCATGGAATCCTATGACTTCGGGACACCGGTCTGGGCTCCGGCCGAGGCCCATGGCGGCAAAACCTCCAGCGTCGTCCAGCAGTGCTCGGTGCTCGAAATAGAACTCAAGTAACGGCCCGGCAGCCGGGTCGTGCCCGGCCGGGACAGCGTGCAGCGCGCCGGGCCATGCGACGAAACCAGCCGTGAAGCGGGCCCTCAGCTGCCATGGTACTTCGGACTGAGTTCATGCACGGCCTCGACCAGCACGCTAACGCGGTCGGGGTCAATGTCCGGCGTGATGCCGTGACCCAGGTTGAATACGTGCCCCGGACCGGTCCCGTAACTCTTCAGCACGTCGGCCACGCCCTGCCGTATCACCTCGGGAGATTCCCGAAGCGTGGCCGGGTCAAGGTTCCCCTGCAGTGCGACACGGTCATTCACGTAGCGCCGGGCAACTTCGAGGTCGGTCGTCCAGTCGACGCCCAGCGCATCGCAGCCGGTCGAAACCATGTCGGCAAGCAGCGGCCCCGCTCCCTTCGTAAAAAGGATGACAGGCACGCGACGGCCGTCGGCTTCGCGTACCAGGCCATCGACGATCTTCTGCATGCTCGCGAGCGAGAAACGCCGATAGTCCTTCGGCTCCAGGGCGGCGCCCCAGGTGTCGAAAATCATCAGGGCCTGCGCCCCGGCCGCGACCTGGGCATTCAGATAGTCGAGCGTCGTAGCCGCGACCGTATCGAGAAGCAATGACAGAACATCCGGGTCGGCGGCGGCCATTCCCTTAATGGTCTTGAACTCGCGGCTGGAGCCGCCCTCGACCATGTAGGTTGCAACGGTCCAGGGACTGCCGGCAAAACCGATCAGCGGCACCGCGCCGTCCAGCTCCCGGCGTATGGTCCGAACCGCTTCGAATACATAGCCGAGTTCCGTTTCCACGTCCGGTCGCCTGAGCTTGCGAATGTCGCCGGCACGGCCCAGCGGACGCTCGAACTTGGGGCCCTCTCCGGTTTCGAAGTACAGGCCGAGGCCCATGGCATCGGGCACCGTCAGGATATCCGAGAACAGGATCGCCGCATCCAGCCGGTAGCGCCGCAACGGTTGCATGGTGACCTCGCAGGCAAGCTCGGGATTTCGGCACAGGCTCATGAAGTCGCCTGCCTGCGCCCTGACTTCGCGGTACTCCGGCAGGTACCGGCCGGCCTGGCGCATGATCCATATCGGCGTGCGCTCCACCGGCTCGCACAGCAGGGCACGCAACAGGAGATCGTTTCTCAATGCGGCCATCAGGCGCTTACCTGCGCAGCAATGCTTGCCTGGATCGCCTCGGCAGCCGCCCGTGGGCTGTCGGCGTCGCGAATCGGCCGACCGACGACGATGTAGTCGGCCCCGTTTGCGAACGCGGTCTCTACGGTTACCACGCGTTTCTGATCGCCGGCCGGCTTATTGTCGACCGGGCGAATACCGGGCGTCACGACCAGCAGCTTCTCGTCAATGTGCTCGCGCAGCTTCGGCACTTCGAGCCCGGATGAAATCACGCCGTCGCAGCCGGACTCGAGCGCGCGTCGAGCGCGCGACAGCACAAGTGCCTCTACATCACAGGCAAACCCCAGGTCGTCGAGATCGCCGCGATCCAGGCTCGTCAGCACCGTTACCGCCAAGACCTTGAGCGTATCGCCTTTATTTGCTGCCGCGGCCTCCATGATCGACTGGTTGCCGTGAACGGTAACAAAGCTTGCACCACGATCCTTCAGCTGCCTCACGGCGGAGCCAACGGTCGCCGGAATGTCAAAGAACTTCAGGTCACAGAACACCTTCCGGTCACGCGCGAGAAGCCAGTCGAGCAGCTCGAAATAACCGCCGCTCATCATAAGCTCAAGGCCTATCTTGTAAAACGTCACCGCGTCGCCCAGCTCGTCGGCCAGCGAACGAGCGCGGGCACAGTCTGGTACGTCCATGGCGAATATCAGGCGGTCTCTCTGGGGAATCGATTTTTCGGTCACTGTTTCATCCATTTGGCTGCCGGTGACGGCGGGCGCCGCGCATTCTAGCAGAGCCTCACTCGTCGTCAGCTCTCCCGAAGAAGTCGCTCGTGCTCTGAGATTGCGAAACGGTCGGTCATACCGGCGACATAGTCTGCCACCACGCGTGCACGGCCCGCCGCATCGCGGGGCTTCGCCCGGTCCGCAAACTCCGCCGGCATGCGGCCAGTGTCCGTCATATAGATTTCAAACAGCTCGCGCACGATCGCCTGCGCCCGCTTCGTCATCTCGAGTTTCCTCTCATGGGAGTAAAGATGAAGCGCCAGGAAACGTTTCAACGCCAGGTGCTGCTCATGAATTTCAGCCGACAGCGCGACAAGCGGCCGGCCCGCCTTGCGAACGTCCTCGATCGACCGTGGCTTCGCATCGGCGATATTGCTTTGCGTCGTTTCGATCAGGTCCGTAACGACTGTGCCGATCATTCGACGAATGATCTCGTAAATAAGCCGGCGGTCTTCGAGCCCCGGGTACGCACCGTGGACCGCCTGGTACTGGGTTGCGAAGAGCTTTTGCTCTTGCAGCTGCTCGAGGCTGATCAGGCCGGCGCGGAGGCCGTCATCGACATCGTGGTTGTTGTACGCGATCGCGTCGGCAATATCCGCGATCTGCGCCTCGAGGCCCGGTTGTTCACGCGCCAGGAACCGTTCTCCGACATCGCCCAATCCCTTCGCATTTCGCTTCGAGCAGTGCTTGAGAATTCCCTCGCGCGTTTCGAACATCAGGTTCAGCCCCGGAAAGTCGGCATATTTCGCCTCGAGCTTGTCGACCACCCGCAGCGACTGCAGGTTATGCTCGAAGCCGCCGTAATCGCGCATGCACTCGTTCAACGTATCCTGACCGGCGTGACCGAAAGGCGTATGGCCAAGATCATGCGCGAGGCATATCGCCTCGGTCAGCGGTTCGTTAAGCGCCAGCGCACTGGCGACCGAGCGACCGATCTGGGAGACCTCAAGCGAGTGCGTCAGGCGAGTTCGGTAGAGATCGCCCTCATGGTTGACGAATACCTGGGTCTTGTAGACGAGCCTTCGAAAGCCCGTCGAGTGAATGATCCGATCGCGGTCTCGCTGATATTCACCGCGATAAGTCGGCTTAGGCTCAGGGTAACGCCTGCCCGCCGATCGGTTTTCGTCGGCAGCGTAAGCAGCTATCCCCGTCTGGCCCATTAAGCGCTCGTATCGCAGAGAAGCTCGAGCGCTGCCTGGTCAAAGTCCGACGTGACAACCGCCTCGCCCAGTCTGTTCAGCAGCACCAGGCGCAGTGCTTTTTGCTGAATCTTCTTGTCCCTCGACATCGCCTGCAGCAGCTTCGCTGCGCCGAGCGCAGGCGGCTCGACAGGGAGCCCGGCGGCAAGGATCAGGTTTCGCAAACGATCGACCTGGTCCGCGCCGATGTCACTGAGTTCGGCCGCCATCACCATTCCCGCAGCAACCGCCTCGCCGTGCAGCCACTCGCCGTAGCCGAGGCAGTGTTCGATGGCATGGCCGAACGTGTGGCCGAAATTCAGAATCGCGCGTCGGCCAGACTCGCGCTCGTCAGCAGCGACGACTTCCGCCTTGAGCTCGCAGGAGCGCTCAATCGCGTGCGCCAGCGCATCGCCGTCTCCTGACAGCAGTGAGCACATATTTTCCTCAAGCCACGTCAGGAATACTTCATCGGCGATAGCGCCGTACTTTATGACCTCGGCCAGCCCGGCTTTCAATTCGCGCTCTGGCAAGGTCGCCAGCGTGTCGGTATCGATCAGCACCGCGAGCGGCTGGTGAAAAGCTCCGACCAGGTTCTTGCCCTTGCTGTGATTGACGCCGGTTTTGCCGCCCACAGAAGAATCAACCTGGGCGAGCAATGTCGTCGGTACCTGGAGAAACGGAATCCCTCGCATATAGCAGGCGGCTGCGAAGCCGGCCGTATCGCCCACCACGCCGCCGCCCAGCGCAATGACCGTGGTATCGCGATTCGCACCGATGTCGACGAGTCTGTCGATGATCGTACTCATGGTGTCGACGGTCTTGAACGCCTCGCCGTCGGGGAGGTCGATCGACTCAATTGCAATTGTGCCGAGATTTGCACGGAGTTTTTCGAAATACAGCGGCGCCACGGTTTCGTTGCTTACAACGAGACAGTCATGGCCGGGAATATGCCGGGCCAGGTCAAAGCCGCCGCCCAGCAGACCGTGACCGAGCACGATCGGATAACTTCTGGTACCGAGTTCCACGGTGATTGTGCGCGGCTCATCCATGCCGCTTAGGTTACCGTAAACGGCCTGCCGGAGGGACATTGGTCATCGGCGTCGTGACGCCGTGCCGCAGGTGCTTGACCATTCGCTGAAGGGCCTGGTTACCGTCAACTGTCCAGGGGCGAACGTGCCGGACAGCCCGCCTACAGACGATCGATAATCTCGTCAGCTACCGCCCTGACTTTGCGGCCGTCGGTTTCCACGACCAGGTCGGCTATCTCGCGATACAGCGGATCGCGTACTTCCATCAGGTCGCCGAGAATCTTTACGCGATCGCCGTTCTCGAGCAGCGGCCGCTCACGGCCCTTGCTCGTCCGCGCCAGCTGCTGTTCGACCGTGGTGTGCAGGTAGACGACGAAACCGCGCGCGCCAAGATGGCTTCGATTCTGAGGATCGACGACGGCGCCTCCGCCGGTTGCGAGTACGACGCCGTCCATGGCCGACAAGGCATCGATCACCTTGGCCTCGCGTTTGCGAAAGCCCGCCTCACCCTCTTTTTCGAAAATAAACGGGATATCGACGCCCGTTCGCGCCTCTATCTCGTCATCACTATCGACAAAAGACATGTGCAGAAGGCGCGCGAGCTGCCTGCCGACCGCAGACTTTCCTGCGCCCATTGGGCCAATCAGAAACAGGTTTTGAGGATGTCTCATTCGTATTTGGCTTCAAAGAGAAAGCCAACCCGAGGGTTGGCTTTCTTTCCTGCCCCGATAGCTCGGGATTAATAGATGCTCGAACCTTCTTCAAGAATCCGCGGCGTCACGAATATGAGAAGCTCGGCCTTGTTGTTGACTCGCTGCGTGCTTTTGAACAGGTGGCCGACGCCCGGAATATCGCCCAGGAATGGAACCTTGCTGACCGTTTCGCGCCGCTCCGTCTCGTAGATACCGCCAAGAACGACTGTCTGGCCGTCCGCGACGAGCACCTGGGTCTGAACCGCGCGTGTATCGATGCTCGGCACCGTACCGCCCAGGCCACCGGTCGAGATAATCTCGCCGACGTTATCCTTGTGCACCATCAAATCCATGATGATGTTGTTATCCGGCGTAATTTGCGGCGTCACGGTCAGGCTCAGCACCGCTTTCTTGAACTGGACCGTCGTTGCGCCGGATGAGGCCGATTGCTGGTAAGGAATTTCGACACCCTGCTCGATGCGCGCTTCTTTCTGATTCGCTGTAATCACGCGTGGCGTCGATACAATCTCACCGCGGCCTTCGGCTTCGAGGGCCGTCAGCTCCAGGTCCACGAGATAGTCTGACTCTAGAACAGCCAGCGAGAAACGGCCGGCCGCTTCGGCAATCGGCACGTTGACATTATAGCGATTGCTCAGTGTCGGCAGGCTGACCGGGAAGATCGTGCCATTTGCCGGATCCGCGAGGTTACTGACCGCCGAGCCGACCATCGTGTCCGTACCTGCGCCTGTGCCCGACACGAAGGTGCCGCCGCTGTTGGTGCCGCTTTCGTGAAGAGCAGTAACGCCGAGGCGTACGCCCAGGTCGCGGCTGAAATCGTCGTTGACGACGACAATGCGCGACTCGATAAGAACCTGCTTGATCGGGATGTCGAGCGTTCTGACCATGCGACGAATGTTCTGCAGGCTCTCAGCGGTATCCTGCACGAGCAGCGTGTTGGTGCGATCGTCGACGGCTATGCTGCCGCGGTCCGACAGCATTGCGTTGCCACCGTCGGCCCTGATCAGCGCCGCAAGATCTTCGGCCTTGGCGTAGTTCACCTGCAGGAACTCGGAATACAGTGGCTCGAGTTCGCTGATCGCCCGCTGCGCTTCGAGGTCCGCGGTTTCCCGCGCGGCGATCTCCTCCGCCGGTGCGACGATGATGACGTTGCCGTTCTGGCGCATGTCCAGGCCCTTCGTCGTCATAACGATATCGAGCGCCTGGTCCCATGGCACGTTACGCAGCCGCAGCGTCACGTTACCCTGCACCGTATCGGAAACCACGATATTGCGACCCGAGGTCTCGGCAAGCAGCTGCAGTACAGCCCGCGTTTCGATGTCCTGGAAATTCAATGTCAGCCGCTGACCTTCGTATTCCTTCGATTCCGAAAACAAGCTGGATGCTTCGGTATCCTCGGCAACGGGGTTGATCTCGATCGTGAACTCGTTGTCGGTCTGATACGCAAGTTGCTCGTACTTGCCGTCCGCGGAAATAACGACGCGGGTATCAAGATTGGTCCGCAGCGTATCGACGGTTGTCACCGGCGTCGCAAAGTCCATCACATCCAGACGGCGCATAAGCTCGGCCGGCAGGCTTGTATCCTTGAATACTGCGACGACGCGGCCACCTTCCTGGCGAATGTCGACCGGAGTCGACGGGTCGCTCAAGTTGACGACCACGCGTCCGCCGCCATCACGCGTGCGGCGGAAGTCGACGCTCGAGATTGAACGGCTGCCCGGGCTGGCGTAGGACGCGGCCGGTGTAGCAGCGCTCGCGAACTGCGTCGTGTCTTCACTGTAATCGTCGCCGTCGCCGAGCGTAATCGTTACGGTATTGCCACTGCGCCGCGTCTCGTATGCAACCATGTTGTCGAGGTTCAGCACGACACGGGTTCGGCCGTTGGCTTCGGCTGTCAGCACCGTGTCCAGCGGGCCGAGATTTACGTCGCGACGCCGCGACGAAAGTCCCAGCGTCGTGTCGGGCAGATCCAGAGCAATGCGCGCCGGGTTATCAATCGTAAACGCGAGTGGCTCCGGAGCCGTCCCACTCATTATCAAGGTCAGCTCGACGCGTTGGCCGGGCAGAGTTTGAACCTGAATGTCCTGCAGCCGGTTGCCGTCCTGCGCATTTGCGGTGAAAGCAGCAAACAACAGCAATGTAGCTTGTGACAAGGCAGCCAGTTTTAGCACCAAGCGCTGGCCGACCGTCCGTTTGTTTTTGAGCATCATTCCAATTACTCCCAGTTCCATTCAGGCGTCAGTCCGAAAGACCGACGGCGGCGTCTCGTTCGATGTAACCACCAATCCCGTCAGAAATAATTTCGACCAAGTCGACTTCTGATTCTGTAATACCCGTGATTCGTCCGTAGTTCTGACCCATGTAGTTGCCGGGCACGACCCGGTGAATCAAGCCATCCGATGTTTGAATGAGTCCGTACATGGAATCGCCGATGTATAAGGTTCCGACCATGCGCAGCGTGTCGAGCGGAAATTGCTCGAGGAACTCAGGACTGCGGTCGGGATCCGGACGTGCGCCGCCGCCGGCGCCCCTGGCCGATGCCTGCGGCGTGTCGGGAACGAAAGGCGAACGCACACCCTCTGCGTCGGCGACATAAGTGAACACCTCGTAAGGCGTGATTTCGGGCAATGGTTCGATGCGGCCGCCCGGCTTCGCTTTGACTTCATTGATGTACCGATCGAGCTCGTCCATGTCGGGACCGCACCCTGCAAGAACCAGCGCAAACAGTGCCATGAAGAGGCTGTTCCTGATCGTCATAGCAGCGTTCCTCACAGGTCTGCCTCCTCATCCATGTAACGATAAGTCTTTGCGGTAACCTCTATGCTCAGGTTATCGAAATCGTCCTGGCGTTCAGGCGTGATATTGATGTCATGCAGCGTGACGATTCGGGGCAGTGCGGCAACCCCGCTGACGAAATTCGCGATCTCGTGGTAGCCCCCCGAAAGCCGGATCTTGATCGGCTTTTCGGCATAAAAGTCCTTGGGTACTTCCGACTGCGGCTGGAACAGCTTTTCCTGCAGTCCCGCTGCCAGGCCGGTCTGCGATATGTCGACAATCAGGCTGGGTATCTCGGTCTCGCCAGGAAGCTGGCGCAGCATCGTGCCGAACGACTGCTCGATCTGCGCGAGCTGTGCCTTGTAGGCATCGTAGTTCGCGGCTTTCTTTTGCTTGTTCTCGAATACGTTCCTGAGTTCCTGCTCTTCGGCCCGGGCACGATCGAGTTGCGGCGCCTTATCCTTGACGATGGTCCAGTAAACGCCCAGGCCCGTAACCAGGGCAAATACGATGACAATGACGGCGGCCCGGAATACGAACGGCCAGCGCCCGACGTCGTTGACGTCCAGGGTCTTGAGTTCTTCGACGACGTTCATTGCAACTCCTCCGTGTCGTCACCCGCGCTGGTCTGCTTGACGTACACGACGAATTCAGCCTGGCGGGATGCGCCGGACTGCGTCGTCTCAACCCTCTCAACCTCGGGGTCGCTCATCCATTCAGATGCGTCAACCTGCCGCATCAGAGCGGATACACGCGTGCTCGACTGGGCTATACCACGAATCTCGACGCGCGCGCCTGTTTGTTTCAATCCGGTGAGATACACGCCTTCAGGAAGCTGTCGCGCCACCTCGTCAAACAGGTGGACCACTTCCGGCCGGCTCTTCTGCAGCTGTTCGATGATCTCCATGCGCGCCAGCAACCGTTCTTTCTGGCGCTCGAGGCCGTCGATCTCCTTGATGCTCTTCTCGAGCTCAACGATCTCGTCAGTAAGGCGCTGGTTGCGACTTTTCTGATCGTCGATCATCTGGGAGTAGGCGAACATCGTCAGCAGGACGGCGCCGACAGCAACGACGACCGCGCCGGCTGTGGCGATGCCAAATTCGCGTTGGCGCCGCTTTCGATCTTCTTCGCGCCAGGGGAGTAGATTAATACGCGGCATATCAGTCGAAGCTCCTCAGTGCCAGGCCACACGCGGTGAGTAATGCTGTTGCATCTTTGTGTACGCCCTGTGATTTGGCCTTGGATGAAATCTTCATCTGCCCGAGCGGATCGCCGACTTCTGTCGGGATGCCGACGCGGCTCGAGATAACGTCCGCGATACCGGGAATGTTCGCGCAACCGCCGCATACCAGGATCATGTCCGGCTGTTCACGTCCGCCGCCAGAGGCGAGATAAAACTGCAGCGAACGGCTGACCTGTTGCGTCATGTCGTCGATGAAGGGTTCGAGGACCTCGGGCTGGTAGTTGCTCGGCAGGCCGCCCTGTTTTTTCGCGCGTCCCGCATCCTCCATCGATAAGCCATACGTGCGCATGATCTCCTCGGTGAGCTGCTGCCCGCCGAAGTTGAAGTCGCGCGTGTAGATAACCCTGAGGTCCTGAAGCACGCTGAACGTCGTGCTGCTCGCGCCAATATCGACGACCGCAACCGAATGCCCCATGCCGCCATCAGGAATCTGGTGACTCAAAAGCCGGCAGGCATTTTCAAGCGCAAACGCTTCGACATCGACGATCTGCGTCGCCAGCCCGGCCGCACTGACGGCCGCTTGCCGCTGTTCGACATTATCTGTGCGGGTAGCGACCAGCAGCACGTCGAGCAGCTCCGGGTCTTTCTCGTTCGGTCCGACGATTTCGTAGTCAAAGCTGACCTCTTCCATCGGGAACGGGATGTACTGATCTGCCTGGATTTCGACCTGGCCCTCCAGGTCACGCTCGGAGAGACTCGACGGCATCTGGATGATCTTGGTGATGGCCGCATCGCCGCTGATTGCTACCGCAACATCGGTCGACTTAGCGCCCGCTCGTTTGACGGCCCTTCGTATCGCTTCACCGACAGCCTTGGCGTCAACAATCGCCTTTTCACTGACCGAGCTCGGTGGCGTGGGCTCTGCCGAATAGGACTCGACGCGATATCGCTTGCCGCTTTGCGACAGCTCTATCAATTTGACGGACGACGTCGTTATGTCGAGTCCCAACAGCAGTGGGGTTTTTTTGCCAAAGAACACGTGTTTTTCCTTTTAGGTCGGTAAGTTGCGAGCTAAATGTAGTCTTGGTCTGAGCAAATTGGCTTAACTATATAACAACAAAATGTTAAATAAAACGTGACTTTTTTCACGGTCCAGCGGTCAGCATGGTACCGGGGGGCCGAAATCCATTCCGTGAACTGGTTGGCGGCCTGAGCTCAGGGCAAAAATAAGCCGATTCCGGGCCGAAAAAGCTCCCCCCATTGCGGCAAGACGCGCTCGCTCGCTATCATCGGCGGCTCAGGGCCGGTTGCCGGGGCCCGCTGCCCCGGAGTAACCACACAATTCACCGTATCGGGCACCAGACTACGTATGATCCCGGTGACCGAGCGCCGCGGCTATCCGGCGCATTTGTCTCGAAACGTCATTAAGCATGCGAAATACCGCAAGAAACCACGGTAAAACCGGCCGGGCATCGCCACGGCGCCTTGTGCGCTGGCTGATTGCATTTGCCGGTTTCTGCGCGATCACGGCCGTTGGTGGACTGGCCGGCGTCATCGGAGCCTATTATTTTGTCGCGCCGAGCCTGCCCGCGGCGGAGACGATCCGGGATATTCCGCTACAGGTCCCGCTGCGCATTTTCAGTCGCGACGGCTACCTGATCAGCGAAATAGGCGAGCGCCGCCGGATACCGATCGTCTTCGAAGATGTCCCGGAACACGTCATCGATGCCTTCATCGCCGCCGAGGATCAGCGCTTCTTTGCGCATCCCGGCATCGACTATCGAGGAATACTGCGCGCATTTACGCAACTCCTGCTGACCGGCGAGGTCTCGAGCGGCGGCAGCACGCTGACCCAGCAGCTTGCTCGAAGTTACTTTTTGTCGCTCGAGCAGACACTCGAACGCAAATTCAAGGAAGCCTCTCTCGCGCTCCGGATCGAACAGGAGTTCACGAAGGAGCAGATCATGGAGCTGTTCCTCAACAAGATGTTTTTCGGCCAAAGGGCCTACGGAGTTGCCGCCGCGTCGCAGGTCTACTTCAACAAGAGTTTGAGCGAACTCAATATTGCAGAGGCGGCGACACTAGCGGGCGTCCTGCCGGCGCCGTCGCGTTATAACCCGGTAACGAGCCCGAAGAATGCCACCGTCAGACGCGGTTACGTCCTCGGGCGCATGGAGGACCTGGATTACATCAGCGAGTCCGAGTATGACCTGGCCATGGCGCTGCCGATGCAGTCCCGGCTGCACGGCGCAGCAATAGAGCTCGCCGCGCCGTATGTTGCCGAGATGGTCCGGCGTGAAATGCTGAACCGTTTCGGAGACGCGACGTATACGGCCGGATTCCAGGTTGTCACCACGCTCGACTCGCGCTTACAGAGAGCCGCAGACTATGCGTTGAGAAACGGCCTTCTCGAGTTTGCGCGCCGTCGCGGGTATCGCGGTCCGCTGGCCACCGTGGAGTTGCCGGACGACATCCTCGAGACGCCGTTTGCCGACTGGCCGATCCGGATTCGTCAGCAGCTCGATCAGTACGTTCCCGGCGGGCTATCTGCTGCAATCGTTACGGCCCTGAACGAGGACAATAGCGCCACCATCGTACTTCGCGACGGCGAGATTGCGTCGCTTCCCTGGCGCGGCATACGCTGGGCGAAACCGTTTATCGACCGGGAAACAACCGGGCCCGAGCCCGAGGCTGTGACGGACGTGCTTGCGCCCGGTGACCTGATCATCATAATGCCGACGGCGGCCGGCAGCTGGGCCCTCGCCCAGGTCCCGGAGGCCCAGGGCGCGATTGTGGCGCTGGATCCGTCCGATGGGGCGATAAGCAGCCTGACCGGCGGATTCGACTTCGCAACCAGCAAGTTCAATCGTGCAACGCAGGCCTTTCGGCAGCCCGGTTCGTCTTTCAAACCGTTCATCTATTCGGCGGCTCTCGAGCACGGCAACACGCCGGCGACCGTTATCCTCGACGCGCCGGTGGTTATCAGCTCCTCGGAACTCGAGGCGGTATGGCGGCCCATCAACTACACGGGGCGTTTCTATGGGCCAACCCGGTTAAGAGAGGCATTGGTGCGATCGATGAATCTCGTGTCCGTGCGCCTGCTGCTGTTCGAAACGGGCATCGGCAACGCCGCGCGGCACATCGCCAAGTTCGGATTCGGCGACGCAGCCTTGCCCCGCAATGGCTCCCTTGCCCTGGGTGCCGGCGCCGCGTCGCCGCTCGACATGGCGCAGGGTTACGCGATCATTGCCAACGGTGGCTATGCGATCAAGCCATACATCATCGATTCCATCTTTGCTGCCAGTGGCGAGGCTTTGTATCGAGCGGAGCCCGTCGTGGTCTGCGCCGAGTGTCAGGCCGAACCCGATGAGCCTTATGGCGACGAACCGGCAGAGGAAATGCCGCTCGAACAGATGGCCGAGATTGCGCTCGAATACCGTCCTGACGCTGCCGCCGCGCCGGAACTGTTTACCGGCGTCAACGACGCGCCACACGTGGTCAGCGCGCAAAATGCGTTCCTTATCCAGGACATGATGCGCGACGTCATTCGGCGCGGAACGGGCCGCCGGGCGCTGGCACTCGGCCGCAGCGACCTGTCCGGTAAGACGGGAACCTCCAATGATCAGCGTGACGCCTGGTTTGGCGGTTTCAATGCCGACCTGGCCAGCATTGTCTGGGTCGGCTACGACGATGATCTGCCGCTGGGCCCGGGCGAGGAAGGGTCACGCACAGCGCTGCCCATATGGATCGAATTCTCACGTCTTGCGCTTCGCGGCTTACCCGAGAATCAGCCGCCGATGCCCGACGGGATCGTGTCTGTCCTGATCGATCGTGAAACGGGCTGCCCGGCTCGGGCCGGGCAGCGAAATGTCACTTTCGAGATGTTTCGCGAGGGACAGGTGCCGGTATGCGAGAGTACCGAAGCGCTTCCCGATATCTTCAACGATACATCGGGCATCGATGCGCCCGAGCAGCCCGAAGAGGAAGAAACTCTCTTCTGAGGTCATGGGCAGATCAAAGCCGAACGGTAACAACGGCCGCGAGCGGCAATTGCTCGCGCAGGAAGCCGCACGCATTATTGTCGACCAGGGTATTCGCGATTATCGCATCGCCAAGGTCAAAGCCGCCGAGCGGCTCGGCCTGAGCAGTCGCGGCGCGCTGCCACGCAATGCGGAAATCGAACTGGCGGTCAGCGAACATTTGCAGCTATTCGGCCGTGAGTCGCACGTCGACCTTTTGCGCACGTTGCGCGAGGCCGCGCTCACCGCAATGGAGCTGCTCGGTGCACACTCGCCCAGACTCGTCGGCCCGGTGTTAAGCGGTACAGCCGATAGTAACTCCGCGGTCAATCTGCACGTTTTCTCCGATAGCCCGGAGAACGTCGCGCTGCTGCTGGCGGATCTCGGGATCGTTTATCGGCCGTATGAGCGGCGGCTGAAAAGCCAGCGCAATCGTAAAGCCGTCGCCGATGTCTATGCCGGCTTCCGGTTTCAGCAACATCATGTCGCGATCGAAGCCACCGTGTTTCCTGTCGATGGCATTCGCCAGGCGCCGATCAGCCCGATCGACGGGCGCCCAATGCGCCGCGCCGACATGAATGCCGTTCGGGAGTTGATCAAACAGGCTTAGAGGCCCTGGTGGGGGCCCCTCGGGGTTTTACGCTCAGCGTTCGCCGACCGGCACGTAGTTTCGCTCGGGCGCTCCCGTATACAGCTGCCGCGGCCGGCTGATCTTGCCATGAGGATCAGCGATCATCTCGCGCCAGTGAGCGGTCCAGCCAACCGCGCGGCCGATCGCGAACATGACGGTGAACATCGACGTCGGGATGCCCAGCGCCCGATAAATAATGCCCGAATAGAAGTCGACATTGGGATACAGGTTCTTTTCGATGAAATATTCGTCGCGTAAAGCAACCTGCTCGAGCTCCAGCGCGAGTTCGAACATGGGCGCGTCATTGTGCCCAAGCTGGTTAAGCACTTTATGGCACATGTCCCGAATGATCGTTGCGCGCGGATCGAAGCTCTTGTAAACGCGGTGCCCGAAACCCATCAGCCGGAACGCATCGTCTTTATCTTTCGCTTTGGCGACGAACTTCGGAATCTGGCTCGCATCACCGATTTCCCAGAGCATTTTCAGAACGGCCTCGTTCGCCCCGCCGTGCGCCGGCCCCCACAGGGCCGAGATTCCGGCCGCAATCGCCGAGTACGGGTTTGCGCCCGAGCTGCCGGCCATGCGCACCGTCGAGGTCGAACAATTCTGCTCGTGATCCGCGTGCAAAATGAACAGCAGGTCAAGCGCCTCAGCGGCAACCGGATCGATCTCGTAGGGTTCGGCAGGAACCGAAAACAGCATCTGCAAAAAATTCTCGCAGTACTTGAGGTCGTTGCGGGGATACATGAAGGGTTGACCGATGTTGAGCTTGTAGGCGGCCGCGGCGATCGTCGGCAGCTTGGCAACGATCCGGTGCGCAAAGATGTCGCGATGCTCCGCGTTATGAACATCCATCGTGTCGTGATAGTACGCAGACATCGAGCCGACAACGGCCGACAGCATCGCCATCGGATGCGCGTCATAGCGGAAACCCTTGAAGAAGTTCAGCATGCCTTCATTCAGCATCGTGTGCGTGCGGATCGTGTGATCGAACTGATCGAGCTCATCTGCAGTGGGCAGCTCGCCGTTCAACAACAGGTAGCAGACCTCGATGAAACTCGAATGCGCGGCGAGCTGCTCTACCGGGTAACCCCGGTACATCAGGACTCCCTGCTCACCGTCGATATAGGTAATGTCCGACTCGCAGCTGCCCGTCGAGACGAAGCCGGGGTCGTAGGTAAAAACGCCTTGTTCTTTATAGAGTTTGCCGACGTCGATGACGGCCGGGCCTACCGTGCCGGTATGCACGGGTAATTCGGTCTCCTTACCGTCGGGACTCGTCAGGCGGAATGCTTCGGTGGTCATGTATCTCCTCGAGCTGGTGCCGGGTTGCCGATTCGGCGTGGCATGAGCATAACAGAGGCCGGGAAACCCGGACCCGATTATCAATGAGTCGCGAAGCGCTGTGCGGCCGGGCCTGGACCCGGCGCCAGAGTCGCAGGCTAGCTAATACCGTACTTACGGCGGAACTTGTCTACGCGGCCGCCGGTGTCGACAATCTTCTGCTTCCCGGTGTAGAACGGGTGGCAGGAAGAGCACACCTCAACGGAGAGGTCCTCGCCGAGCGTCGAACGCGTCGTAAACTCGTTACCGCAGCTACAGGTCACCTTGATATCGCTATAGCTGGGATGAATGTCGGCTTTCATGGGTACTCTCCGGGTCTTACTGCAGTGCGAAAAGGCCGCGTAGGATATAGCGAAGCGCGCATTGCCGCAAGCCCCATCGGACGGCGTCGGCTTATCCACAGAAGCTGTGGATAAGTCTGTGGAAGAAATTTGAGTGAATGACCTAAGGTGCGGATTTTCAAGTACCGTTTTCAATATGACTATTTTGTGTCCATTTTTGTAACATCATATAAAACATATACTTACCGGCGCTTTTCTACATCGCAAATGAATTAAGACGCGTCGTACACTGAAATTATAGGCATCCGCGTGGTGTTGTGAATAAATACTCACGGCAAAAAAGCGGCCTGCAGGTCATTGACGAAGCGCTGACCGAGCGCCGAAACCTGCCAGTGGCCGCCACCGAGCTCCTCCAGCAACCGTTTGTCGCGTAGGTTTGTCAGCGTTTCATGGAGCAGGTCCGCCGACAGGCCTGTCCGGGCCTCGAACAGGTCTTCGTCGAACGCATCGGTCAGGCGCAAAGCGTTGAGCATGAACTCAAACACGCGTTCGTCGGCGTCCAGCACCACGGAATCGGCGCCACGGCGGCCGGACTCGACAGACTCCATGTACTGCAGCGGATTGGCGGGCCTGACGTACCGCGATACCGCCCCGGCCGCGGTGAGCTTGCCGTGCGCGCCGGCGCCAATCGCAGCATAGTCACCGAACCGCCAGTAGTTGAGATTGTGCCGGCAGCGTCTCCCGCGCCGGGCATAGGCGGATATCTCGTAGCGCTCGAAGCCGCTCGCAGCAAGCAGCGCCTGCCCTTGCTGCTGCATTTCATCAGCCTGTTCCTCGTCGGGCAGCGCCGGCGGCGGCCGCGCGTGAAAGACCGTGTTGGGCTCCAGGGTGAGTTCGTACCAGGAGATGTGCTCCGGCCCCAGGGAGACCGCTCGCCGCAGGTCCGCGAGCGCATCCTCCACGCTTTGGCCTGGCAATGCATGCATGACATCGAGATTGATATTCTCGAAGCCGGCAGTGCGGGCCGCCGCGTACGAGCGCTCGATATCGGCGACATCGTGGATGCGTCCGAGGGCGGCCAGCGATTCATTCCGGAAGCTTTGCGCGCCGATCGACAATCGATTGACGCCAGCTTGCCGGTACCCCAGCGGATCACCACAGTCCAGCGTTCCGGGGTTCGCTTCCATCGTGACCTCGATGTCGGCCGTCAGACTGAAGCTCCCGGCGACCCCGTCGAGCAGCGCGGCTATTTCGGCCGGCGTAAACAGGCTCGGCGTACCCCCGCCGAGAAACACGCTCACCAGCTCGCGCCCTGCAACGCGCTCCGCCTCGGCGCGCATATCCGTCAGCAGTGCATCGACATAGCGGCCGCGCGGCGCATCGCTGCCCGCCGCATGGGAGTTGAAGTCACAGTATGGGCACTTTCGCACGCACCAGGGCAGATGGACGTACAGCGAGAGTGGCGGTATTTGCAGCATGCCGGTGCCTCAGAGACGCGGCAGCCGTGCCGCCAGCTTTCGTAACGCCTTGCCACGGTGGCTGCGCTCGTTCTTCTCCGCACTGCTCATTTGCGCCGCGCTCCGGCCGCTCCCGATATCCAGGAAAACCGGATCGTAACCGAAACCTCCGTCGCCCTGCCGTTCCGTCAGAATCCTGCCCCGCCATTCTCCGGATGCAGTCACCGGCGCGTTGCCATCCGGGGTTAGCAGGCAAACTGCGCAGTGAAAGGCAGCGCCGCGGCGCGCAGCTTCGACACCCTCGAGCTCTCGCAGTAATTTATCGACGTTCTCGGCATCACTCGCAGACGGACCCGCGTAGCGCGCCGATAACACACCCGGCCGGCCGCCAAGCGCGTCGACAATCAGACCCGAGTCGTCGGCGATCGCAGCGAGGCCCGTTGCGGCCACGGCGTGGGTGGCTTTCAGCAGTGCATTTTCGGCAAACGTCGCGCCGGTCTCCTCTGCTTCGCTGACGCCGAGCTGCGACTGGGGGATGAACTTGATGTTCAGGTCGCCGAGGATGGCCTCGATCTCGCGCAATTTACCGACATTACCGCTCGCCACGACGACCGTGTCAGGCAAAGTGTGCATAACCGCCTAGCGCGTCAGCGCGTCGTTCTGCGCCGCAATGATTTCGCCGACACCGATCTTGGCGAGACTTATCATGGCCGCAAATTCATTGTCGGTGAAGGCATGCCCCTCGGCCGTCCCCTGCACTTCGACGAAACGCCCCGCCTCGTTCATGACAACGTTCATGTCCGTCTCCGCCTCGGAGTCCTCGGCGTAATCGAGGTCCAGAACCGGGGTACCGCGGTAAATGCCGACAGACACAGCGGCAACCTGCCCGTGCAGCGGGTTCTTCTTCAGCTGGTGACTGTCGATCAACTCTCGTGCCGCAAGTGCCAGCGCAACATATGCGCCGCTGACCGCGGCTGTCCGCGTGCCGCCGTCGGCCTGGATAACGTCGCAATCCAGCGTGATCGTGCGCTCACCGAGCGCTTCCAGATCGATAACAGCGCGCAGGGACCGTCCGATCAGACGTTGAATCTCCAGCGTCCTGCCGCCCTGCTTTCCTCGCGCCGCCTCGCGCGCCATGCGCGTATTCGTGGACCTCGGCAGCATCCCGTACTCGCTGGTAACCCAGCCTGTTCCCTTGCCGCGTAACCACGGTGGCACGCGGTTCTCGATGCTGGCCGTGCACAGCACGCGCGTATCCCCGAACTCCGCGAGAACGCTGCCTTCGGCATGCCGCGTGAAGTTCGGCGTGAATCGTACCTCCCTGATCTGGTCCGCATCGCGGCCACTTGGGCGCATTGTGCTACTCCTGTCTGCCGGGCTTCAGGAACCGAGCCACCGCAGCGCGGTTCCGGTCGTATTGTCACTGTGCGGCGCATTCGTGTTCAACGCTTTTGCGCTCAGCTGCTTCAGGTTGTCGGCGAGATTGTTATCGCCGGGAGCACCGATCCCGGCCATGTCGTCATCGCCAAGACCTGACCACAGGCCATCCGAACACACGAGCAGCGTGTCGCCCGGCAATAGCTTCTGCTTGGCGGTAAGGCTCATATCGGGCACCGGTGCATCACCGCCGATACAGCACTCGACGAAGTTGCGCATCGGGTGATCAAGCGCCTCCTCCTCCGAGATTGCGCCCTCCTGAATCAGAACCTCGACATGACTATGATCGCGTGAGCGCGACAGCACCCTGCCATCGCGCACATGATAAATGCGGCTGTCGCCGATGTGCGCCCAGTAACTGCCGCCCTCCTGCACCAGGCAAAGCGCGCAGGTTGCGCGTGGCCGGAAATCCGCGGCAATGTCGCGCCCGAGCCTGACGACTTCCTCATGGGCTTTTGACAGCGCCATGTACAGGAAGCCCTGCGGATCGAAGATCGGCAGCTTCATCTTCATGAACCGCTCCTGCACGATCCTGAGACCGGTTTCGGCGGCAAGGGCGCCATCCGAATGCCCGCCCATGCCATCAAAGACAAGCATCAGCGCAGCCTGATCGGCGACAACGATCGCCGCCCGGTCCTGGTTGTCGCTGCGATCACCGACCACAGAAATTTTGGCGTATTCGATTTGCATAGCAGTTATCGTTGTTACTGACGCCGGCCATGCTGCCATGAAATAATCGCCGCAAACCGTGATCAGGTCAGCACAAACCGGAGAGAGGTGCCGATGTTACACAGTATGACAGGCTTTGCACGACAGTCCGTCGAGTCAAAGATCGGCACGTTGAGCTGGGAATTACGCGCAGTCAATCATCGTTACCTCGAAGTTCAGTTCCGCCTGCCCGAGGAATTGCGGCCGAAGGAACAGGCTTTTCGCAAGCAGGTTGGCAGCGTACTGAAGCGGGGCAAGGTCGACTGTGCGCTGCACTTTCAACGCGCGTTCAACCAGCAAAGCGATTTGCAGCTCGACACCAAACTCGTTCGGTTGATCGGCGCGCGATTAACCGAGATCGCCGATCACCTGCCGGAGGTCGGCCCGGTTAATCCCGTCGACATTCTGCGCTGGCCGGGAGTCGTTGCCGACAGCGAAGTCGACACCGAACCGCTCTTCGACACGGCCAGCGAGCTGCTCGACCAGGCGCTTTCCGCCATGGCCGCCATGCGCGGCAGCGAAGGTGAGCGTATCGCCGCCATGCTCGAATCCCGCTGTGCGGATATTGCCGGCTTGGCGACCGGCGTCGAAGCGCGGCTGCCCGAGGTCCTCGAAGCCGCACGCACCAGGCAGCGCGAGCGCATCGACAAGCTCGACATTCAAGCCGATCCCGGGAGACTCGAGGTCGAGCTGGCCTTGATCGCGCAAAAACTCGACGTGGCGGAAGAAATCGATCGGCTGAAAAGCCATATCACCGAAATCCGGGAGATACTCGGCAGCGAAGAGCCGGTAGGACGACGCCTCGATTTCTTGATGCAGGAGCTTAACCGCGAAGCGAACACGCTCGGGTCGAAGTCCGCCGATACCGATACCACTCGGGCGGCCGTCGAGCTGAAGGTGCTCATCGAACAAATGCGCGAACAGATCCAGAACGTCGAGTAAAGAACGGATGAGCGAGCCGGAAGCCAGACTGTTCGTCATTGCGGCCCCGTCCGGCGCGGGCAAAACAACCCTGGTAAAAGCATTGACGACGCGGCATCCGCAGTTGCGGTTTTCGATTTCATACACCACCCGCGCGAAGCGACGCAACGAAGCGCACGGCGTCGACTACCTTTTTGTCGACGAAGAGGCTTTCGAGTCACTGCGTGAACGCGGTGAGCTGCTCGAATCGGCGACCGTGTTCGATAATCTGTACGCAACGAGCCGGCAGCAGGTAGAGCAGCATTTGAGCGCAGGGCATCCGGTTATTCTGGAAATTGACTGGCAGGGCGCCGCGCAGGTGCGCCAATCGATGCCCGAGTGCGTCACGATCTTCATCCTGCCGCCATCGCTCGCCGAGCTGGAGCGTCGTCTTCGTGACCGGCGTACCGATAGCGAGGAGGTCATCGAGCGCAGGCTGCAGGACGCCCGCGGCGACATATCGCATTGGCAGGAATTCGATTACGTCGTGATTAACGACGACCTGGACCAGGCCCTGGCTGACCTCGAATCAGTGCTGGCCGGGCACGGCAGCGCGCAGGCAACAAGCAACGAGGCGCTGCGGACCGCCGTTCAGCAAATCCTTCCGTAAATAACTTTTCGGAATAAGGGCTGTACGGGGGCTGGCCAGTGCGTGTATCGTGCCGGTCCCCTGGATAAACGGCCCGCACGGGCTCTCAGCATAGGAACTGGCAGATGGCGAGAATAACGGTCGAAGATTGCCTTGAAAACATCGAGAACATTTTCGAGATGGTGCTTGTCGCCGCCAAGCGCGCACGGCGCGTTGCGCACGGCGCGGAACCGATGGTCGAGCTCGAAAACGACAAGCCCACGGTCGTCGCGCTCCGGGAGATCGCCGAAGGCCACGTGACGCCCGCCATTCTCGACGAAATCGACCAGCCGCCGGCCGAGGATTTCATGTCACAGGAGCTGAATGACGAAATGCTGCCCGTGCGCGGTCTTTCGATCGGCGACTAAGCGCTTGCAGGCCGTCGGGACGCCGATCGACGCTCCTGACTGTCACCACCACCATGTCACATTGCCCGCATCGCGGGGTATGATCATGGCATGGACTATGCCGCCACATTATTAGCAAAACTGCCGGGCGCTACGCGGCGCGACAACGGGTTGCGGCAGCTCGTCGAAAAAGTCCAGGCCTACCTGCCGGAAGAGCAGCTCGACACGATTTTGCGCGCCTATGAGTTCGGCGCTAAAGCGCATCAGGGCCAGAGCCGAAAATCCGGCGAGCCCTATATCACCCATCCTGTCGCTGTCGCCTGCGAGCTCGCAGATATGCATCTCGACGCCCAGGCAATCATCGCTGCGATCTTGCATGACACGGTTGAGGACACGTCCGCGTCACTCGGGGACATCGAGACACAGTTTGGCGAGGACGTTGCCCAGCTTGTTGACGGGGTCAGTAAACTCGATCAGTACCAATTCCACAGCCAGGCAGAAGCGCAAGCCGAAAGTTTTCGCAAGATGATGCTGGCGATGATCGAGGATATTCGCGTCATTCTCGTCAAGCTCGCCGACCGGCTGCACAACATGCAAACGCTGGAAGCCATGCCCGACGGCAAGCGGGAACGCATCGCGCGTGAGACGCTCGACGTCTACGCACCGATCGCCAATCGCCTCGGCATAAACCGCTTCAAGGTGGAGCTCGAGGATCTCGGCTTCAAGCACCTTTATCCATTCCGCTACCGCGTGCTGGAAAAGGCACTGCGTCGCAGCAGGGGCAATCAGCGACAGATTGTCAAACGCATTTCCGAACGGTTGAGTGCGGCGCTGGTGGAGGAGGGCATCACAGCGGAGGTGATCGGGCGCGAAAAGCACCTGTACAGCATTTACAAGAAGATGTCGGAAAAGAAGCGCCCGCTGAGCGACATCGTCGATGTTTACGGATTTCGCATCATTGTCGACGACGTCAGTACCTGCTACCAGGCGCTGGGCATCGTGCACGGCCTTTACAAACCCATGCCGGGGCGCTTCAAGGACTATATTGCGATTCCGCGCATCAACGGTTACCAGTCTCTGCACACGACGCTGTTCGGGCCGAAGGGCCAGCCGCTCGAGGTGCAGATTCGAACCCGGAATATGGACCGGGTCGCCGAGTCGGGCGTCGCGTCACACTGGCAGTACAAAGCCGAGGATAAGGCAGACGCGACGCCACAACGCCGTGCCCGCGACTGGCTGTCAAGTCTTGCCGAATTGCAAAGCAGCGGAACGTCGGAAGAATTTCTCGAAAGCGTGAAAGTCGACCTGTTCCCGGACAAAATTTACGTCTTCACGCCGAAGGGCGACATCATGCCTTTGCCAAAGGGCGCAACAACGGTCGATTTCGCGTACTCCGTGCACACCGACATCGGTAACCGCTGTGTGTCCGCCAAGGTCGATCGCCGCCTGGTACCCCTGCGCACGGAATTGCAAAACGGCCAGACCGTCGAGATCGTTACAAGCCGTGGCGCGAAACCGAATCCGAACTGGCTGACGTTCGTACGCACGGCTAAAGCGAGAACCGCGATCCGCTATTACATGAAGACAATGCGTTCCAGCGAGTCGGTTGATCTCGGCAAACGACTGCTCGACCGATCTCTTAAGGATATTGATTCATCGCTGCGCAAAGTCGGCAAAGTCCGCATGAAAGCAGCGCTCGAGGAGCTCGGCCTGAACAATGCGGCCGAACTGTTCGCACAGCTAGGCCTCGGTGAACGTCTCGCGCCGCTAACCGCGCGGTTCCTGGTCAGCGGCAACGAAGAAGGCGACGCCGAGCCAAGTAAAGCCAGCCTTGTCATCGCGGGAACCGAGGGTATGGTTGTGAGCTACGCGAGGTGTTGCCACCCTGTGCCCGGAGACGACGTAATGGGCTACCTGAGCGCCGGTCGCGGCGTCGTCATACACCGCAACAAGTGCGGCAACCTCGCTATTTTTCGCAAGCAGCCGGAGAAGTGGCTTTCGGTAACCTGGGAGGATGACGTTGATCGGGATTTCACGAGCCAGATTCAGATAGAGACTCACAACAAACCCGGAGCGCTGGCGGAAGTCGCGGCGACCATTGCCGACAGCGGATCGAACATAGAGCAGGTCTCCGTACTCGGAGGCCATGACGACTGTTCGGTACTCTCGTTTCTGCTGCTGGTCAGGGACCGGAGGCACATAGCCATGATCATGCGCAGTGTGCGCAAGATGCCGAACGTGATTCGCGTTTCACGCGACTGCGCGTAACGACATCCACCGAAGGACAACAGGCAGAGCTTTCGATGAGCAAAAAAGCAATTCACAGCGAAGCGGCGCCCGCCGCGATTGGCACCTACTCGCAGGCCATACAGGTCGGCAACCTCGTGTTCCTGTCCGGCCAGATTCCGCTCGACCCTGCAACCATGGAGCTGGTCGAAGGCGACTTCGAACAGAGGGCGCGGCGCGTATTCGAAAACCTGAAGGCCGTGGCCGAGGCCGCCGGCGGCAACCTCGATCAGATCGTAAAACTGACAATCTTTCTGACCAACCTCGATGACTTCGCGACCGTCAACCGTGTCATGGAGTCGTATTTCGGAAAACCGTTTCCGGCGCGTGCCGCCGTCGGCGTCGCATCACTGCCGAAAGGGGTAGATGTCGAGGCGGACGCTATCCTTGCTCTGTAAGAGCGGCCCGGGCCGCGATGACCCCTGAGAGGAAAGACCTTGCCTCACCGCTGACCGTTCTTAGCGGGATCGGCCCCGCGCTTGCCGACAAGCTGGGCCGACTGAATCTTCATCGGGTCGAAGATCTCCTGTTCCTGTTGCCGCTGCGGTATGAAGATCGAACCCAGCTGGTCAAACTCGGTGCGCTCGAAGCAGGCAGTCGCTGCCTTGTGTCTGGTGAGGTCTTGCTCGCGGAAACCGTGTACCGCGGCCGCCGCAATCTGCTCGTTCGAATCGGTGATGGCAGCGGGCAGCTGACGCTGCGCTTTTTTCATTTCTCGCGTCAGCAGCAGGCTCAGTTCAAGCAAGGGGCTCGCCTGACCTGTTTTGGGGAGGTTCGCAAAGGTCCGGCCGGTCCGGAGATGATTCATCCGGAATACCGGCTACTGCGAGATCACCAGGCAAACGCGGTTGACGATTCGCTGACGCCTGTTTATCCCGCGACGGAAGGCGTCCAGCAAGGCCGGCTGCGCAACCTGACGGAGCAGGCGCTACATATCATGCGCCAGTCCCCGCCGGCCGAACTGTTACCGCGTGATGTTCGCGATGCGCTCGACCTGCCTTTGCTCGTGGACGCCATCGTGTACCTGCACCGTCCGCCAGCTGATGCGGACGTCACCTTGCTGCTCGCCGGCAAGCATCCGTGCCAGCTGCGGCTGGCGTTCGAAGAACTCCTGGCGCACTACCTTTCGCTTCGCAAGCTGCGCGCCGTCGCTGAATCGGAGCCTGCGCAACCACTTATCGGCGGACGCGAGGTCAGCGACGCTTTCATCGCCGCGCTGCCGTTCCAGCTGACCGCAGCGCAGCGACGCGTCACCGAAGAGATCCTGGCCGACATGGCGCGGCCTCATCCGATGATGCGCCTGATACAGGGTGACGTCGGCTCCGGCAAGACCATCGTCGCCGCGATCGCCTGCCTCAATGCGATTGCCTGCGATGTGCAGGCGGCAATCATGGCGCCGACGGAGTTGCTTGCCGAACAACACTGGCGCAGTTTCACCGCCTGGTTCGAACCGCTGGGCATCCGCTCGGCGTGGCTGAGCGGCAGCCAGCGCGCAGCGGCCCGGCGAGAAGCTCTCGAATCCATTGCCGATGGAGACGCACAGCTCGTCGTCGGCACACATGCACTTTTCCAGGAGGGCGTTAATTTCCACAACCTGGCGCTGGTCGTCATCGATGAGCAACACCGTTTCGGAGTGCACCAGCGTATGGCGTTGCGCGAAAAGGGCGTCAGTGACCATGGCCATCCACATCAGCTGGTGATGACTGCCACGCCGATTCCACGGACGCTGGCTATGGCTGCCTACGCGGACCTCGACACATCGGTGATCGACGAGTTGCCGCCGGGACGCAAACCGGTCGCAACGATAGCGCTGCCCGAGACGCGCCGCGACGAGGTCATCGAGCGCGTGCGATCAGCCTGCCTCGCAGGTCAGCAGGCCTACTGGGTATGCCCGCTTATCGAGGAGTCGGACGTGCTGGATTACGAAGCAGCCGAGGTCAGGTACGAGCTCCTTGCCAGCGCCCTGCCGGAAATACGTGTGGGGCTGGTCCACGGGCGCATGCGGCCGGCTGAAAAAGAGCAGGGCATGCGCGCCTTCAAGGACGGACAGATACAGCTCCTGGTCGCGACGACGGTCATTGAGGTCGGTGTCGATGTGCCGAATGCGAGCCTGATGATCGTCGAAAATGCAGAACGCATGGGCTTGTCACAGCTTCACCAGTTACGCGGTCGCGTTGGCCGCGGCGCAAAGCAGAGCCACTGTGTATTGGTATACAAACCTCCGCTCGGTCAACTTGCGAGGGAAAGGCTCGCTGTGTTGCGTGACTCGAATGACGGTTTCGTCGTCGCGCAGAGGGACCTGGAGCTGCGCGGTCCGGGCGAGTTACTGGGCACGCGCCAGACGGGGCTGCCCGACTATCGGATCGCGGATCTTGCTCGCGATGCAAAGCTGATGCCGCAGGTGCAGATCGCTGCGGAATCGATGCAGCGCAATGCCCCGGACAAAGCAGCAGCGATCGTCCGTCGCTGGCTCGGTGATGCCGGGCGCTATGGCAAAGTATGAACGTAACGGGCCGCCACATCCTCCGGCAGGTTCTGGTAATTTTACGCTGATGAAAAATCCTTTCGCCACGCTGCTGCCGCCGACCGTCATCACCCAGGTCCGCAATTACGGCAAGCTCATGCGCGTTGATAAACCCGTCGGCATCTGGTTGCTGCTCTGGCCGACGTTGTGGGCGCTCTGGCTCGCGGGCGAGGGGCATCCCGACCAGGGCCTGTTTGTCGTATTCGTGCTTGGCGTTTTTATCATGCGGTCCGCTGGCTGCGTGCTGAACGATTACGTCGATCGCAAGATCGACCCCTACGTCCAGCGAACCCGAAACCGGCCGCTGGCGTCCGGCGCCGTTGCGCCGGCCGAAGCGCTGCTGCTGTTCGCGGCACTTGGACTGATAGCCATCGGCCTCGCAACGATGTTGAACCGGCCGGCGCAGCTCCTCGCGATTGTCGGCGCCGCCCTGACCATCGCGTACCCGTTCATCAAGCGCTTTGTTTCCATTCCGCAGTTTGTGCTCGGCGCAGCATTCGGCTGGGCGGTGCCAATGGCGTTCGCGGCGCAGACCGGCGAAACGCCTCAGCTCGCGTGGCTCGTATTCGGATCGGCTGTTATCTGGGCCGTGATTTACGACACCTTCTACGCCATGGTTGACCGTGAAGACGACCGTAAAATAGGCGTCCGATCCACGGCGATACTGTTCGGTGACGTCGACCTGTTCGTGATCGCGGGACTGCAGGCGCTGATGCTGCTCACCCTGATCCTGATCGGCATGAGCGCTGAACTCGGCTTCTGGTATTACGCGTCGGTCGCGGGTGCCGCCGGACTGATGGCTTATCACCAGTGGCTCGCACGCGATCGAAAGCCGGCGGCCTGCTTCGCGGCATTTCAGCACAATCACAATATCGGACTGCTCGTTTTCATCGGTATCTTGCTGCACTACGCGTTCAGCAAAGCGTAACCGCTCGTGGCTCGCGCGCTCACGGGCCCGCCCTGGCCAACGCCAGGACGCTGACGCTCTCCGCGCCCGCCGCCAGCACCGCGCCCGCGAGCTGCCGGCAGGTCTCCCCGGTTGTGATGACATCGTCCACGATCAGCACGTGCCGCGCCTCCATGTGGCCCCGCGCCTTGAACGCGGCGCGCAAGTTACGCGAGCGCTCAGCCGCCGACAGGCCGGACTGGTACGGCGTCGCCCTTGCGCGATGGAAACCGGTCAACACGGGCAACCCGCTCCGGCGTTGCAGCGGTTTGCACAGCTCCGCTGCCTGGTTGAACCCGCGGCTTGCGTGTCGCCGCCAGTGAAGGGGCACCGGCAGCAAGGCGTCGATGTCGGCCGGCAGTGAGGCTGCCGCAGCGCTAAGAATGGCGCCAAACGCCGGTACGTAATCGAGCCGGCGCCGAAACTTCAGCGCCTTGATCGCCGCGTCGACCGGGAACGCATAGCGCAGAGGCGCGCAGGCCAGCGAGAAGGGAGGCGGCTGCTGCTGGCATGCGGCGCAATCGATACCGTCTCCCGGTGGCAGCTGCATTGGTTGTGCGCAGCGGCCGCACTGAATGTCATTCCAGGGCAGATCGGCATGACACCCCCTGCAGCAGAACGACTCGCAGCGCGTGCATTCGGTCCCGCAGAACGCGCAGAGCCGCGGCATTACAGCATCGCCCAGGGCCCCGGCACTCCGCGCCGCGGCAGTTCGAAGGGAGGCAATAAATATCCGCCAGCTCATCACGGTATTCTCGCCGTCGCCAAACCCGCCGAGCAGCGGCCATTTTGACGCGGTTGGCGAACAAAGCTGGTAACGTCAATACGATGAACACGGACGCCAATCGGGCGATGCTCCGGACTGTCGATGTGCAGCGCCGGTTCGATCGCGCCGCCGCAACCTTTGACACTGCCGACGTCGTGCATCGCGTTGCGCGCGAGGGTCTGATGACGCGCTTGCAACCCATGCGCGTCGATCCCCGGATCGCGGTCGACCTCGGTTGCGCGACGGGTACGGCGTGCCGACCCCTTGCCCGGCATTTTCGACGCGCGCATATCGTTGCTATCGATCTGTCGCGGCAAATGCTCGAGCGGGCAGCGCAAAAAAAGCCATGGCTCTCGAAGATGACGGCGATTCAGGCGGATGCCGCGGCGCTGCCGCTATCCGACCACAGTGTCGACCTTGTTTTTGCCAACCTCCTGCTGGCATGGTTCGACGCTCCCTCGATTGTGTTCAATGAAGTCTCCCGCGTGCTCAGGCGAGACGGCCTGTTCCTGTTCTCTACGCTCGGACCCGACAGCATGCTGGAGCTACGCCATGCCTGGCGGCAAGTCGATGACGGGGAGCATGTGAACCGGTTTGCCGACATGCACGATATAGGCGACGCGGCGGTGCGCGCTGGCCTGCGTGATCCGGTTCTCGACGTCGATCGCCTGACCGTCACTTACCCTGGCGCTGCCGAACTTTTTGACGAGCTGAGCGCTGTCGGGGCACGTAACAGCCTGGCAGCGCGGACTCGCTCGCTGGTTGGGCGAAACCGCTTTCGCGCGATGACCGACATGCTCGAGGCGACGCGGCGCGATGGCGTGATACCTGTCGAGCTCGAGCTCGTTTACGGTCACTGCTGGGGACCCGGCCCATCCGCAACAAAAGGCGAGTACCACGTCGATGCCGGCCAGATCGGCCGGCGCAGATAACGTCGTAACTAACTGTTAATTAAAGATTAACTCTGTCGAGGTAGGTTTGTGCTGGTTTGCATGGTGTAGCCGCTTTCAGTAAACTGCGCGGGCTGTTTCGGCCCGTGGGACAATTCCCGCGGCACCTTGATCGGCTACCTAATGACTCTCATGCCGGAATCACTTGCGCGCACCGTGGTTCCGCGCCGCCCTGCGGTCTGTCGGGCGGGGTAAGGATGGACAGCCGGTATCTTGTGCGAGAAAAAGCGTTCCGGAAACAGGCTGATCAGCAAAGCCACGAGCGAAACAAGGACTATGACTTTCATGAAATTTTCCGGTGGATGGCGACAGGCAGCCTAGCGTGAACCCAACTCCTGAAAAGTCGTTTCCGGCATGGTTGCCGTTCGTGATCGGCGCTGTTCTCGTTGTGCAGTTCGCCGGCCTTGGCACATGGCAGGTAAACCGCGGCCTCGAGAAACGTGCCCAGCGGGAGTTGCTGTCGGATGAGGCGGGGTTTGCCGCCTGGAACAGCGGCATGTCGATCCGGCCATACCAGGCACTCAAGGCAACCGGAAATTTCGACAGCCAGCATCAGTTTCTGCTCGATAACATCATCGTCAATAGCCGCCTCGGCTACTACATTCTCACGCCGCTCATTGTTGACGACGAGACACCAGCCCTGCTGGTCAATCGCGGCTGGTACGAGCGAGCGGACGGGGACTTCGATCCTGCCGCCATCGCCGTCGACAGCGGGCCGATAAGCGTTCGTGGTCGGGCGGGTTCGCTCCCGAAAGCCGGATACAAGGTGGGCGATGCCGTCATGAACGACTCGCCGTGGCCTCGGCGAGCCGTTTACCCGACACTCGACGAGCTCGCCATTTCGCTCGGCCGCGAAGTGCAGCCGTTCGTGCTCCTGATGGACCCGCAGGAAGCAAATGGCTTTTTCCGCCACTGGGTGCCCGAAGAGATGGGCTCAGGCAGGCATTTTGCCTATGCGCTGCAGTGGTTTGCGATGGGCGCCGTATTGGCGGCCCTGCTGATCTGGAACTATCGCAGGATCCGCGCACGCGATGCCTGAGCCGAAGCGACAAGCCGCTCGGCTGCTGCTGGTCCTGATTGCCTGCCTCTTTTTCGGGCCGCTGCTCCTTGCGGCCTGGCTGTATTACGGGGGTTATTTTTCAGGCGCCCGGCAGGACAGCAGCCACGGCGCATTGTTCGAACCGTCCAGCAACCCCGGCGCCGGGCATGCATACCGCGCGGGCCAACGTTCTTTTCGGCAGGCCGAGATTGACGGGTGCGCGGACTCCTGCGCGCAACCTGTGTTCGCGATGAAACATTCCCTGGCGATGCCGGGCGGAGAAACGGACCGTTTGTCCCCTGTCTTCTTGCGCCGCGAAACACTGGTAGATACAGTGTCCGCGGTCGCAGAGCGCCCGGGCATGGTTATGATAGAGAGTGCCGGTCTGATCGACTCTCCGGACCTCGAGCGGCGGCCTGCGGAGCCCGCAGGTGGCTTTTACCTGGTTGACCCGATCGGAAATCTGGCTGTGTATTTCCGTCCGGGCATATTTCGATCGAATACGGTGGGCCATGGCCGGCGCCTGCTGCGATTGTCGCGAACCGGCTGACGAGTTTTAGTGAGCGTGAACACGAAAGCAGAGACCTACACCGACTGGCGTGCCTTTTACGAGCTGACGAAGCCGCGCGTCGTCATGCTTATCGTATTCACGGCGATCGTCGGAATGTTTCTCGCAGTGCCCGGCTGGCCGGGCACATCGGCCCTTTTACTGGGGACGGTCGGTATCGGTATGGCCTCGTCGTCGGCCGCCGTGTTCAACCACGTTCTCGACGCGCGAATCGACATTCAGATGATGCGGACGATGGGCCGCCCCCTGCCACAGGGCAAACTCACCGAGAAAGCCGCATTGGCGTTCGCCTCGGTGCTGTGCATCATCTCGATGATCATTCTTTGGTTCTTTGTGAATTCGCTGACCGCGATTCTTACGTTTTGCTCGCTGATCGGCTACGCCGTCGTCTACACCGTGTTCCTGAAGCGAGCCACGCCGCAAAATATAGTGATCGGTGGCGCGGCGGGCGCTGCACCGCCCCTGTTGGGCTGGACCGCCGTGACCGGCGAGATTCACAGCAACGCCTTATTGCTCTTCCTGATCATTTTTGTCTGGACACCGCCGCATTTCTGGGCGCTGGCGATCGCCCGCAAGGATGATTATGCAAAAGCCGACATACCCATGCTGCCGGTCACGCATGGCGACGCTTATACAAGAATCAACATACTCTTATATACGATCCTGCTCGTCCTGATCACGATCATCCCGTATCTGACCAGCATGAGCGGCATCATATACTTGACGGCCGCGATCATTCTTGGCGCTTGCTATCTCTACTATTCGATTCGTATGTGGCGCGTACCGGACGATCTCGAATTGCCGATGAAGTCGTTCAAGTTCTCGATTTCCTACCTCGGCCTGCTGTTCTCTGCGCTGCTGATCGACCACTATTTCCTGATCCAGATCAATTTCTAGAGCCGTCTGAATGCCACCCCGGCGGTGACCCGGCCGACAGGGCGCGGTGACTTTCCCTAATCCGGTCTTCGCGGCGCGCGGGCACGACATTTAACGTCACGCTTTTTGCTTCCATGTTGTCCTGGCGGACCGGACGCGGATTACGCGGTGACGGGCTGTTTACCGGCTTTCGGGGGCCTGGCTCGCGAAGCACACGACCGAGATAGCAACGGCCGCGACCCCGGGATCCGGGTTGCGGTACGAGTGCCGCTGGTCACCTCGAAAAACAAGCATGTCACCCTTTTCGAGCACCCAGTGCTTGCCAGCTGCGATCAGCTCGATGCGGCCGCTTTCACACGTCAGGTACTCGCGGGTTCCCGCGGTGTGCGGGACACCAACCATGTGACCGCCCGGCGCGATTTCCATTCGCGAAAACTCCAGGCCCGGCAGCGCGCCCGGGACCAGCGGGCGTATGACTGCGCTCTGCCTTTTCCGTGAACGCACATCCGCGGCCCTGACATGCTCGATCTCGTTGCGGGGTGCGCCAATGAGCTCCTCGATCGATACCTGCAGCGCTTGCGCCGCCTTGCTCAAGACGCCCAGCGTCGGATTGGCGGCCCCCGACTCGAGGCTCGCCCAAGTGGGCCGCGGCAATCCTGACAGGTCCGCCATCTTCTGCTGCGACATGGCGTGGGCTTCACGCAGCCGGCGCACATTATTCGCCAGGTTGCGTTTCAGGGCGTCCATGCCAGCACGCTAACAGTTCGCTATTTAACTAGCAATGTCGTTGCTTTATCGTCCTACTGCGGCGATGCTGGAAACCTCAACGGAGGAACTGATCATGACTGTCCGAATCGAGCATGCCAATATGATTGTCCGCAACATCGACGCCACGGTCCGGTTTCTGAAGACCGCGTTTCCCGAGTTCGAGCTGCGTCGCGAGGGCAGCGGCGACGGTAAGCGCTGGCTGCACATCGGCACTGATGACACCTATATCGCGCTTAACGAGGCAACCGCGGAACCCGCTGAAACCTGGGCGCCATACAGCGGCAAGCCGGGCGTCAACCACCTCGGCTACGAAGTCGACGACGTCGAGGCGCTGCGCACACGAATGCGCGAGGCCGGATTCGAGGATTCGACCGTGCCGAACAGCCACCCGCACCGTCGGCGGGTCTACTTTCTCGATCCCGATGGCAATGACTGGGAGTTCGTGCAGTATTATTCCGACAATCCCGCCGAACGGAATGACTACGATTTGCCTGACACCGACTGACCGGGATTCGCGTTCAGTCGCAGCAATTTGACGGCGATCCCGTCGCTATCGCACCCTTCGCGACAACGCGTAGTATCGGCGGGTCTTTTTTCGGAACTGGAGGATGCAGTCCCTCAAACTGAGGACCTTGTCCGTTCTCGTCCTGGCCTGCGTAATAAACTAGCCATGCCATGACGAATCGAAACGCCAACAAGATCACCGAACGTGCACAGCCATATTGAACGCAATAACCGCGGCCGAACTCTGCGGCTGAAGCGCGCTGGCAACGGAGCCAACGCCTCGCCGGTTTACGGCAGGCGTAAATGGAGCAGATTCATGAAACATCTCGACGTAGTTTTAGCCGCCGTGGCACTTTCTTGCTTTTCCCTGCCGCCGGCGAGCGCCCTCGCTGACGATGCACTCGATGATCTTGACGTGACAATGGAAGTCCTCGACGACGCCGATCGGATCGGCGACTCCATCCCGGAAGTGCGCGGAACCGGGGAAGCCGCCTACCTGGAACACGACGCGTATGAAGACCCGCGGGACGTTGGCGAATCCGACGATGAGCTCGTGGACGATGGCGAGTTCAGTGGTCAGGATGAATACTCCGAGGAAGACGACGGCTTCGAACACAGCGACGGCTTCGGGGACGAGGACATCGGGGACGACGATGATTTCGAAGAGGAAGAGGGCGAAGACATCGATGACGACGATTTCGATGACGTGACTGCCTAGCCGGACCGTTCGGGCCTCTGCGGCACCCCGCAACGCGCTTTTTCCCCGGATTGGATGCGGCCGAGGGGGATTTTCTTGCGCTACGTCATAGTTTTGTTCGTCACAATCTCGGTAACCTGATGAGCTGACATAACCCGAACCTGGAGGCCTGGACCATCTCGTCGACGTTTGACATCTCTGCGCGTCGCCTTTCGGGCAGCGTTGTTGCGCTGCTGTCGGTCATATTGTGGCTCTTTCCAGCGGAACGGTCTGAAGCACTGACGGCAGATCAGGCCTTTGCTGACGGTAACCGCCTGTTTCGCGATGATCTGTACTGGGCCGCATTGTTACGCTATCGGCAGGCTGGCGAAGCCGGTATGGACACGCCTTTGCTTTATTACAATGCGGGTGTCACACACTATCGTGCCAAGCAGCACGTCCGCGCGCGCGCATCGCTGCTGAGGGCCGCGCAATCCCCGAGCCTGCGCGTACTCGCACAGTACAACCTGGGCCTCAACGCCTACGCAGCCGGTGACCCCGACGAGGCGCTGGACTGGTTCCGCCAGGCCCGCGACCAGGAGGAAAGACCTGATATACGCCGGCTGGCGATCATCGCAATATCGCGCTTGCAGTCCCGCCGCGAGGAATCGGACGCGTTGCTCGCCCATAGCGAGAACCGAGAAACCGACAAACCGATTGCCAATTTTGATTTTCGCGCTCGAATCGGCTTCGGCAGTGATGAAAATGTCTTTCGAACGCCGAGCCAGCCGTACGTGGACTTCTCCGATCCGGAATTCCCGATCGTTGTTCCCGAGGTCGAGTCGGGTCTATTCACGCCGATCGACCTGGACCTGAAGTACACGATCAACAGTCTTAAGTTCGAATCGTTCTATGCCGGCTATCGCCTGGCGGGGCGTTATTACCAGGACAAAGGACTCGATAACGCCAATGAGTTCAGTCATGAGGCGCGATTTGGCAACGAGTATCATCGCGAGGACAACGATCGTGAGCGACGCATTCATAGCGCATTTACGTTCGCCCAGCACGATGAAACGTACTTCGACCCGGATGATGGCACGGCTCGCTCGAACGACGGCGAGGCGATCGATGACCGCATGAATTACGTCCGTTACGGGCCACAGATCGAATTCCTGCAGTCTTATGCCAGGCTGTCGTTCGGGCTGCGTCTGAAAGGCCAGCTCTGGAATTACGAGAAAACCGGCGCGGTCCCCGAGTACGACCACGAATATCTGGTCGCCGGCGCCAGCGTTCAGTACCGGTTTGACCCCACATTGTTGCTGGGCGTTACCCTCGACAAATACAGCCGCCGGTACGGCGACCGCCCGGCTTTCAATCTCGATGGTGAGCAGCTGATTACGAACCCGGCGCTGCGCTACGACTACCTCGAAGCCGGCCTGACGATGCGGCAGCGGATCACCGATTCACTGTGGCTGGGCTTCAACTACGTGCGCACCGAGCGTACCGATCGATATGTCGGCTACAACGACTATAGCCGGAATCAATACGGTATCGACCTGCGCTGGCGCCTCACCCGGAGCTTCCGGGTCGAATTCAGCGGCTACCTGCGAAATTACAGCTACCCGAACGCGTTTGCTTTTCACAATCCTCTCGCCGGCGGCAAGACCCTGGAGACCTCCGGTGGCAGTCTGCTCGCAACCTATCGAGTCAACCGGAACCTGAGCTTCATTGCCGAAGCCGAGCTGCGCGACTCTTTGTCCAACGATGCGCGAATCAACTATGACCGCGCACAGTTCTCACTGGGCGTCAGCTGGCAGCGATAGCCTCCGCCGCTGAGCGGCGGCCAGACATTCGTCGAGAACGGTCCTGCCCGTTACTTTCCGCCGGTGCGCTTGTCGATCTCTGCTAGAATTCCGCGCTTCCCGTTAGCGACCCAAGCCACTCGATGGACGTCACCCCGATTCTGGAATCACTGAATGACGCGCAGCGTCAGGCCGTAACCGCGTCTGCCGAACCAACGCTGGTGATCGCAGGTGCCGGCAGCGGCAAGACCCGCGTGCTCGTCCATCGTGCCGCATGGCTGATCGACGTCGAAGGCGTTTCGCCCCAGGGGTTGCTCGCCGTAACCTTTACCAACAAGGCCGCTGCGGAAATGCGCGGGCGTATCGAGGCGCTGCTCGGCATGCCGGTCAATCACCTATGGATTGGCACGTTTCACGGTCTCGCGCACAGGCTTCTGCGCCGTCACTGGCGCGAGGCGGGCCTGCCGCAAAGCTTCCAGATCATCGACTCGGATGACCAGCTGCGCCTGATCAAGCGCCTGCTGAAAAACCTCGAGATCGACGACAGCCGCTGGGTACCGAGAGAAATCCAGTATTTCATCAACGCCCAGAAAGATGAGGGCCTGCGGCCGGCCCACCTTGTCGACGAGGGTGATCCGAATCGTCGCCAGATGATCGCGCTTTACGGCGCTTACGAAGAAGTTTGTGACCGGGGCGGGCTTGTCGATTTCGCCGAGCTCCTGCTGCGCGCCCACGAATTATGGCGGGACAACGACGAGTTGCTGGCTCACTATCAGCGGCGTTTCTCGCATCTGCTCGTCGACGAGTTCCAGGACACGAACGCGATTCAGTACGCCTGGCTGCGCTTGCTGGCCGGCAAGGAGGGGGTCCCTTTTGTCGTGGGCGATGACGACCAGTCGATCTACCGCTGGCGCGGCGCCCGCGTCGAGCACATTCACCAGTTCCAGAAAGACTTCCCGGGCACGGCGGTTGTAAAGCTCGAACAGAACTACCGCTCGACCGGTACGATTCTCAAAGCGGCCAACGCCGTCATCGCCAATAACAACTCCCGCCTCGGCAAGAATTTATGGACGGACGGCGCCGAGGGCGAAGCGATAAAAGTCTACGCCGCCTACAACGAGCGCGACGAAGCGGATTTCGTCATCGGCAGGCTCCGCGACTGGATCGACCAGGGTAACCTGCGCGCCGACGCCGCGATCCTGTACCGGTCGAATGCCCAGTCTCGCGTTCTCGAGGAAGGCCTGATCAACGCCCGTATACCATACCGGGTCTACGGCGGGCTGCGGTTTTTCGAACGCGCCGAGATCAAGGATGCACTCGCCTACCTGCGCCTGATCGCCAACCGTGACGACGACACGTCTTTCGAGCGCATCGTCAATCGCCCGACGCGCGGCATCGGCGCGCGCACCGTTGAATTGATGCGCAGCTACGCGCGCGCCAACAGCTGCACCCTGTGGCGCGCAGCCGGTGCCATAGCAAGCGACGAACTGAACGCGCGCGCAGCGAACGCCGTGCTGGCATTTCTCAATCTCGTCGAACGACTGGCGCGTGAGGTTGCCAACCTTGACCTGCCCGAACAGATCGATCACGTCATTCATGGCAGCGGCCTCGTTGATTTTTTCAAGAAAGACAAGGGCGAGAAAGGCGAAACACGCGTGGAAAACCTGCTGGAGCTCGTCAGTGCCGGCAGAAGCTTTGAGCCGGACCCTGCGGCAGAGATGCTGCCGCTGGACGAATTTCTGGCGCATGCGGCTCTCGAGGCAGGCGAAGGTCAGGCCGACGCCTGGGAGGACTGTGTCCAGCTGATGACGATGCATTCGGCGAAGGGACTGGAATTCCCGCTCGTTTTCATGAGCGGCATGGAGGATGGCCTGTTCCCGCATCAGCGTTCGATTGCCGACCCCAATGGACTCGAGGAAGAACGCCGGCTTTGTTATGTCGGCATTACCCGGGCCAAGCAAACGCTTTACGTCACCTATGCCGAGCAGCGGCGGCTGCACGGCATGGATAACTTCTCTCAGCCCTCACGATTCATTTCAGAAATTCCGCAGGACTTCGTCGAAGAGGTGCGGCCGCGCGTCAAGGTATCAAGGCCACTGCATGCGCCGCGCCACAGCATGGCCTCTTCGGCTGGAGACGAACTCGGCATAAGGCTCGGACAGCGCGTGCGTCACGGCAAGTTCGGCGACGGCGTTATCCTGAATTGCGAAGGGCAGGGCGCGCATGCACGCGTCGAAGTGAATTTCGAGACCGCCGGCACAAAATGGCTCGTTCTGAGCTATGCGAATCTCGATCTCATGTAAACTACGGTCCTGAGGCAGCATCACACGCTGCTCGGATAAATCAAGAACAATGAAAATTCTTATTCTCGGCGCAGGTCAGGTTGGTTCATCGGCCGCTTATCACCTCTCGCGCGAAGAGGCGAACGAGGTCACGGTCGTTGACGTCCGGCCCGATGTTCTGCGTGACCTGCAGGATCGTCTCGACATCCGCACGGTCGTCGGTCACGCCGCCTACCCTGATGTCCTGCGGCGCGCCGGCGCCAATGATGCGGACATCGTCGTCGCTTTGACCGACACCGACGAAACCAACATGATCGCGTGCCAGGTCGCCTATACGATGTTCCATACGCCGACCAAGATCGCGCGCATACGTTCCGCCGACTACATGACGAACACCAGTCTGTTCAACCAGGGCGCGATCCCGATCGACGTCCGTATCAGTCCGGAACAGCTGGTCTGCGAATATGTCGAGCAGCTGATTCTCTACCCCGGTGCTTCGCAGGTGCTCGGTTTCGCGAACGGGCGTGTACGCCTCGTCGGCGTGAAGGCGGACCGTGACGGTCTTCTTGTGGGTCAGCAGATCGCGACCCTCAAGGAACACATTCCCAATACCGAGGCCCGCATTGCCGCCATCTATCGCGAAGGCAAGGCGATGCTGCCTGACGGCGACACGGTCATACAGGAAAATGACGAAGTATTCTTCATTGCCGATCGCAAGGACATTCGCGTCTTTATGAGCGAGATGCGAAGCCTCGAGGAACCGGTGCGCCGCGTGGTTATCGCCGGCGGCGGCAATATCGGGGTGCGGCTCGCGCTTGCGCTCGAGCAGACAAACCAGGTCAAGATCATCGAGCGTGACGGTAAGCGAGCGAGGCATATCTCGGAACAGCTGAACAAGGCCATCGTCCTCGTTGGCGACGCGGCGGACGAGGAATTGCTGCTCGAAGAGAATATCGACAGCGTTGACGTGTTCTGTGGCTTGACGAATTCCGAAGAGGCCAACATTCTGAGTTCCATGCTGGCGAAACGGCTGGGGGCGCATAAGGTCATGGCGCTGATCAATCGCGCCTCCTACGTGGATCTCGTCGAGGCCGGCAGTATCGACATCGCGATCTCGCCCCAGCAGGTCACGATCGGCTCGCTGTTGGCCCACGTGCGGCGCGGCGACGTCGTCAAGGTTCACTCGCTCCGGCGTGGCGCCGCGGAAGCCATCGAAGCGATCGCCCACGGCAGCAAAGAGGATTCGGAGGTGGTCGGTCGTTCGATCGAGGAGATCAAGCTACCCAAAGGCGCCGCTATTGTCGCGGTCGTGCGTGACGACCAGGTCATCATTGCGCATCACGACACGGTCATTGAAAGCGACGACCACGTCATACTTTTCCTTACGGACCGGCGGAAAATCGAGAGCCTGGAGAAGCTGTTCCAGGTCGGCGTCTCTTTCGTCTGACCACGACATCGGCCGATGAACTGGACGGTAGTACAACGAATTCTCGGGCTGCTGCTGATGATGTTCAGCCTGACAATGCTGCCGCCGGCCCTGATCAGCCTGTTATTCGATGAGCAATCCTGGCTGCCGTTTATCGAGGGTTTCGGCCTGACCCTGCTCGCAGGTCTGGTCTTATGGCTGCCTGTGCACCGGTCACGCAAGGACCTGCGGCTTCGCGACGGATTTGTCGTCGTCGCCGCCTTCTGGACCGTCCTCGGTACGTTCGGCGCCGCGCCACTGTATTTTTCCCCCGACCTGTCCATGTCGCTCACAGACGCCGTCTTTGAATCGATTTCCGGGCTGACGACGACCGGGGCAACCGTCATGACCGGTCTCGACGATCTGCCGAAGTCGATCCTGTACTACCGGCAGCAGCTGCAGTGGCTCGGCGGCATGGGCATCATCGTTTTGGCCGTGGCCGTACTCCCCATGCTCGGCGTGGGCGGCATGCAGCTGTATAGGGCGGAGACGCCGGGTCCCGTCAAGGACACCAAGCTGACGCCCCGAATCACCGAGACCGCCAAAGCGCTCTGGTACGTCTACCTGGCATTTACCCTTACCTGTGCGATCAGCTACATGGCGGCCGGGATGAACTGGTTCGACGCGTTGTGCCACGCTTTTTCGACCGTTGCCATCGGTGGCTTTTCGACACATGACTTAAGCATCGGATACTTTGACAGCACGGCGATCGAGCTGGTCGCGATCATTTTCATGTTCATCGCCGGCATCAACTTTTCACTGCACTTTTTCGCCTGGCGTTACATATCGATCAAGCATTATTCGCAGGATCCCGAATTTCGCGGCTACACCGTCATCCTGATCGCGCTATCGATTCTCGTGATATTCGGTCTCCTGCAGCAGGGCAGTTACGATACGGCCGGCGACGCGGTCCTCAATGGCCTGTTCCAGGCTGTCTCGATCGCAACGACAACGGGTTTTACGACGGCCGATTACGCCGCGTGGCCGGCTGCCCTGCCGGTGCTGTTGATCTTCGCCAGCTTCATCGGTGGCTGCGCCGGATCCACAGCGGGGGGTATCAAGGTCGTGCGCTGGCTGCTGATCTACAAGCAGGGCGTGCGCGAAATCGTCAGGCTCGTTCACCCGAGCGCCGAGATTCCGGTCAAGCTCGGCAAAAAGGCGGTGCAGTATCGAGTCGTCGATGCGGTCTGGGGCTTCTTTTCCGTTTATGTCGTCGTGTTCAGCGCGATGCTTGTTGCGATGATGGCCACCGGCCTTGACCAGGTAACGGCTTTTTCCGCCGTGGCAGCGACACTGAACAATCTGGGCCCGGGTCTCGGCGAGGTTTCCTCGGGCTTCATGACCCTGTCCGATACGGCAAAGTGGATCGCTGTGGCCGGCATGCTGCTCGGCCGCCTCGAGATCTTCACCTTGCTCGTCCTGATTACGCCGACGTTCTGGCGTCACTAGGAAGACCGCGTTGCGCGACGCCGAGTCTCTAAGCTCTACTGCGAACACGCTCGATCGAGTTAGCAGCGTCATGGGCAGATTCACCGCCTGGCTGACGCTGGTTATGGTCGTCGTCACATTCGTCATCGTCATAATGCGCTACGTATTCGACGCCGGCCTGATTTGGCTGCAGGAATCGGTGATCTGGATGCACGCGGCAGTATTCATGATCGGCGCTGCCTATACGTTACTCCACGAGGATCACGTTCGCGTCGACATCTTCTATCGTGACATGAGCGATGCTCACCGCGCCTGGGTCAACTTGATCGGGGTGCTGATTTTCCTGTTCCCGCTATGCGGCTACCTTGCCTATGCGTCCTTCGACTTTGCGGCCGTGTCCTGGTCGATTCGGGAGTCATCCCGGGAGTCGGGCGGCCTGCCTTATCCGTTGATCCCGATTCTCAAGTCGATCGTCGTTCTCATGCCCGTAGCCGTGGCTCTTCAGGGTGTATCGCTGATACTCCGCTCGATTGCGAAGCTTCGCAGAGGCTCGTGATGGAGTGGGTCGCCCTGGTCCTTTTCCTCTCGGTCATTGTCATCCTGTTGGCCGGGTTTCCGGTCGCGTTCACGCTTGGTGGCACCGCGCTGATTTTTGCGGGGCTTGGCGTGCTGTCCGGAACGTTCAACGACGCGTTACTCTCGGGCCTGCCGAACCGTATCTTCGGCATCATGTCCAATGAAACGCTGGTCGCCGTGCCGCTGTTCGTATTCATGGGCGTCACGCTCGAGCGGGCGCGTATCGCTGAAGAATTGCTTGATACGCTGAGCTCGCTGTTCGGCTCGTTACGCGGCGGTCTCGGCATCTCGGTCACGCTCGTCGGCATGCTGCTGGCCGCAAGCACGGGCATCGTCGGCGCGACGGTCGTGACGATGGGTCTGTTGTCGCTGCCGACCATGTTGCGACGCGGGTACTCGGCGGAAATAGCGACCGGCACAATCTGCGCCTCGGGCACGCTTGGGCAGGTCATCCCGCCGTCGATCATTCTCGTGATGCTCGGCGACGTCATGACTTCGGCGTACCAGCAGGCACAGCTCGACATGGGCGTGTTTTCGCCAAAAACCGTGTCCGTCGGCGACCTGTTCGCGGGCGCGCTGCTTCCCGGGTTGTTGCTGGTCCTGCTCTACGTCCTGTACATCATCTTTGTCGCTTTTTTCCGGCCAGCGGTCATGCCCGCGTACGACCGCGGCGAGGCGGACCAGGTGACCATTGTCAAGGTGTTGCGTGCACTGACGCCTCCGCTGGCATTGATATTTGCCGTTCTCGGCTCGATCCTGGCCGGGCTTGCGACTCCAACCGAGGCTGCCGGTGTCGGCGCGATGGGCGCGATCTTTCTTGCGATCCTGCGGCGGGAAATGCGTCTCGACCGGCTGCAGGAAGTCATGCAGAGCACGCTGAAGATCAGCAGCATGGTTTTCCTCATCCTGATCGGTGCGTCGGTCTTCTCGCTGGTCTTTCGCGGTTATGGTGGTGACGACGCCGTGCGCGCAGTTCTCGAGTCGTTGCCGGGCGGTGTCGTCGGCGCCGTCGTGGCTGTCATGCTCGTGATGTTCCTGCTCGGTTTCGTGCTCGATTTTATCGAGATCACATTTGTCGTCGTGCCGATTGTCGGCCCGGTTCTTCTTGCGATGGGCCTGGATCCCGTTTGGCTGGGCATCATGATCGCCATTAACCTGCAAACATCGTTTCTGACGCCGCCGTTCGGATTCGCTTTGTTCTATCTGCGAGGGGTCGCACCGCCAGAGGTGTCGACAGCGCAGATCTATCGCGGCGTAATTCCGTTCGTCGCCATACAGCTCGGCACGCTGGCGCTGCTCGCACTGTTCCCGGATATCGTCACCTGGCTCCCGAACCGCATCTACGGCGGCTGATCATCGCGATCAATCGCGTGTTTCGAGATACGCCTGTTCGGTCACGCGCTGATTGGCGCGCGAGATTTCGAGAAATGCGTAGTACGATTCCTCAATTCTTGCCGTCAGTGGATCACCCTCGGACATTTCGGCGACAACTTCACGCGTGATCGATTCGAGCAGGTCGAGAACTTCCGGCGGAAATGGTCGTATCTCGACATTGGGATCATTGATCAGCTGCTGCAGGGCGCGCGCATTGCCGTGGGTGTACTCGGCCATCATGTCCGTCGTAATTGCCTGGCAACTCGTCTCGACAATCGCCTGCAGGTCCGCCGGCAGTAATTTCCAGGCTTCGCGATTGATGATCGTCTCGAGGCCCGGGCCGGGTTCGTGCCAGCCAGGGTAGTAATAATAGCGCGCCGTTTTGTGCAGCCCGAATGCCACATCGTTGTAAGCACCAACCCATTCAGCCGCATCGATGACGCCAGTCTGAATCGAAGTGAACGTCTCCGCGCCTGCCATGGCCACTGCCGTGCCACCTGCGCGGCGCAACACCTCGCCACCGAGTCCCGGGATGCGCATCTTGAGACCCTTGAGATCGTCGACCGTGTTGATTTCCTTGTTGAACCAGCCGCCCATCTGCACACCCGTATTGCCGCAAGGTATCGGCACGAGGTTGAACGGTGCATACAGCTCGCGCCACAGCTCGAGACCACCCCCGTAGTAAAGCCAGCCGTTCAACTCGAGATGATTCATTCCGAAGGGGATCGTCGTGAAATACTGCGCGGCTTCGACTTTGCCTTTGTGGTAGTAAGAAGCGTCGTGTCCCATTTCGACCGTACCGCGGCTGACCGCATCGAAGACCTCGAAGGCCGGCACGAGCTCTCCACCTCCATAGACCTTGATCTTCAGCCTGCCACCTGATGACGCGTCGATCCGCGCCGCCAGGTTTTCGACGCCCATTCCCATGCCCGGATACTTGGGAGGCCAGGACGTAACGCATGACCACTCGAACCGCTCATCTCCCGCCGCAGCAACGCTGTCACAATCGCCCGGTTCCGAGCTGCACGCCGCTACACCAGCCGCCGCCGCGAGCCCACCAACAAACTGCCGTCTCTTCATTCGCATTCCACAAGGCCTTGCACGAGTCGCCAGTCTATTGGCTATGGACGGCGAAGCCAATGCGCAGGTGCTTCGGTGACGGATCTTTCATAAAACCCACCCGTGATTCCTTTCATGCCGATAATAAACATGATATTCCCACTTTTATTAAATAATTATCTTGGTGGGAATTTTAAGTTGTTTTTTGGAAATTTCATTAGCATCGTGTCTATTTTTGGTAAAAAGGACCCCGATCGAGCGACCGGGGCCCCATACCTTCCCTGGTCCGGCCGGAGACATTATCCGGATCGGCCATCCTTGGCATGATCCTGTCGCGAGCCGCCGAACCTGCATCGACAGCCTGTCCGCCGGCCGGTTCGCATAGAATCGCATCAACCGCGGGCCTCTATGGCTTTCGTATCTCGTTGATGCATTAATAAAGGATCGGTCCATGATGATTGTCAGGAAATCCCAAGCACATGATCGGTTTGATACAGCGCGTCACGATGGCCACGGTGACCATTGATGACGAGTTAATCGGTGAAATAGGCCGCGGTCTCCTCGCACTGGTTGCGGTGCGTCGCGACGATACCGAGCGCGACGCCAAACGGCTCGCCGAGCGCATCCTTGGCTACCGCGTGTTTCCCGACGCGGATGACCGCATGAACCGCAGTCTCGTCGATGAGCGCCTGGGGCTGCTGCTGGTACCGCAATTTACGCTGGCCGCCGATACCAGAAAGGGCATGCGCGCCAGCTTTACAAAAGCCGCGGATCCCGCGACAGGAGAGGCTCTGTTCGACAGCCTCGTTGCCAGCTGCAGGCTCAGCCTGGACGCGGTTGAAACGGGGAAATTCGGCGCCAATATGCAGGTCAGGCTCATTAACGACGGGCCGGTGACCTTTTGGCTTGAGTCCTGATTCCCGCTCGCGGCGTGACGCGGGCGCGGCATTGTCGGGCCTGAGGCGGTATCATGGAAATGATGAGAGAATACGGGGCCATGTCCCAGGAGTTTTACGATGTTATCAGGCATTAGCTGGCCACAATTGTTGATCGTGCTGGTCATTGTGCTCGCGATCTTCGGCACCAAACGATTTCGCACTCTCGGTTCCGATCTCGGTAATGCCGTCAAAGGTTTTCGTTCGGCCATGAATGACGCCGAAAAAACAAAAGAGCAGCTCAGCGACGACTCCGGCGAGGACGCCGACTTTGACAACACTCCGGTTGAAGAGACCCGTAAAGACGCTTAGGTCGGCCGCCAACCATGTCCGGAGTCGGCAGTTCCGAATTTATTCTTTTGCTCGTGATCGGGCTTATTGTCCTCGGGCCCAAGCGGCTGCCCGAAATCGCGAGCCAGATTGGCGGCTGGATTGGCCAGGCGCGGCGCATGACACGGGCGATGCGTCGCCAGCTCGAAGACGAACTGAGCCTCGAAGAAAGTAAAAGCATCAACCCGGCGCCTGCCGCCGCCCCAACGACACCTCAGGACGTTGAACAGCCGACCCCGAACGATGACGACTCCTACTCTCCGTTGCACGACGGCGGCGCCGATCCGGCAACGGCAAGCGAAGCCCAGGCTCCGAAGGAACCCGACAAGTGACCGGGACCGACGACAACGAGGATGAGAATCTTGCTGAAGGCACGCTGCTCTCGCACCTGATCGAGCTCCGCAGCCGGCTGGTGAAAATCACGGCCGCCGTTATCGGTTTGTTCATCGCATTACTTCCGTTTGCGCAGCGCATCTTCGAGATCGTTGCACAACCCCTGGTGAAGGTGTTGCCGGGGCAGCAAATGATCGCGACCGATGTCGCATCGCCGCTGCTGACGCCGTTCAAGCTGACTTTTTTCGTGGCGCTGTTTGTCGCAATGCCCGTCGTTTTGTACCAGGTCTGGGCATTCGTCGCGCCCGGGCTTTATTTGAAAGAAAAGCGCTTCGCATTTCCATTGCTGGCGTCGAGCATACTGTTATTTTATGCCGGCATAGCGTTTGCGTACTTTGTCGTGTTCCCGCTCGTGTTCGGCTTCTTTACCGCGATTACACCGTCGAGCGTAGAGATGATGACCGATATTGCGTCTTACCTCGACTTCATTATCAAGATCATCATGGCTTTCGGCATCGCATTCGAAGTGCCCGTCGCGACCGTGCTGATCGTCTGGACCGGGCTCACGACCCGCGAGAAGCTCGGAAAGGCGCGACCCTATGTATTCCTGATCTGCTTTGTCGTGGGCATGCTGCTGACGCCGCCGGACATCATCAGCCAGACGCTGCTCGCCGTACCGGTTTATGTGCTGTACGAACTCGGCCTTCAAATGTCGCGCTTCTTCGTCCGTGAAAGCCGCGACGCTCCGGACCAGGGCAGCTGAACCTGCCGACATCAACCCGCAGGCGCGGCCGTAGGTGCATCCGGTCGGGAAATCGTGTCAAGAGACAACCGCGAGGGCAGTTATGAGCGAGAGCGCAGCGCAACAGCCACAGGTCTTCGGCCACCCGCGCGGTTTGATGACACTGTTTTTCACCGAGATGTGGGAGCGCCTCAGCTACTACGGCATGCGGGCGCTCCTCGTGCTGTTCATGACGGACCAGGTCATGGACGGCGGCATGGGGCTCGACGACCGCTCGGCTACGGCGATTTACGGCATCTATACCGCGCTCGTCTATGTCGTTGCATTGCCGGGAGGCTGGATTGCCGACAGGCTGCTCGGGGCTCAGAGGGCCGTTTTTTTTGGCGGCATTATTATCATGTCGGGTCACTTCGTACTCGCCATACCGTCCACGCAGGCATTTTTCATCGGACTTTTGCTCGTCATCGCCGGTACCGGGCTGCTCAAGCCCAACGTCAGTGCCATTGTCGGTGAGCTATACCCGGCCGGCGATCCGCGTCGCGACGGCGGCTTCAGCATCTTTTACATGGGCATCAATGTGGGCGCCTTTTTCGGGCCGCTGATATGCGGAACCCTGGGGCAAAGCGACAACTACGGGTGGCACTGGGGCTTCGCCGCCGCGGGCGTCGGCATGCTGTTCGGCCTCATCCAGTTCTGGTTGACCAAACACCACCTCGGCAATGCTGGCCTGCATCCGGACAGCTCGGGCGACCCGACGGTCGATGCCGAGCGGCGCCGGCGAGGCTGGATTGCTGTCAGCGTCGCCGTGACGGCCGTAGTCGTCTTCGTCGCCATAGCCATCTCGGGCGGCGTCGCGCTCGACCCGCTGGCTATTTCGAATCAATCCACGAAATTCATCGTCGGCATGGCTGTGGCATTTTTCGCGTTTGTGCTGATTTTCGGAAAGCTGACGGGCGATGAAAAGAAGCGCACATTCGCCCTGATCATCCTGCTCATGGGCTGCGCCATGTTCTGGTCAGGCTTCGAGCAGGCGGGCAGTTCCCTGAACCTGTTCGCGGATCGCTATACGCAGCTTGAGTTCGGCTGGCTTTCGATTCCGTCGACATGGCTGCAGTCGGTCAATTCCTTTTTCATCATCCTGTTTGCGCCCGTCTTTGCATGGCTTTGGGTCGCGCTCGCTGCGCGGAACCTCAACCCATCGTCGCCCGCCAAGTTCGGCATGGGTCTCGTTCTTCTGGCGCTCGGTTTTCTCGTGATGGTTGCCGCAGCTGCGATCGTTGCCGATGGCGACAAAGTAATGCCCACCTGGCTGATAACGACCTACCTGCTGCACACCCTGGGCGAACTCGCCCTGTCGCCAGTCGGCCTGTCGGTGACGACCAAGCTTGCGCCGCACCGGTATGTCGGCCAGATGATGGGGATGTGGTTCCTGGCATCGGCACTCGGCAATTTGATTGCCGGCCAGATCGCGGGCGAATTCGATTCAGAAAACGTAGCCGCGTTTCCCGATCAGTATCTTCAGATCGCGATGACCGTCGGCGGCGCCGGGCTGATCATGCTGTTCCTCACGAAGCCGATCAAAAACCTCATGCGCGGCGTCGACTGAGAAACGTCACTCTTTCCATCGGCCATCGCCGCAACGTCGAATCGGAGCAGGGTCATTTCAAGGCCTCCGTGCAGCGGATAGTTCAGGGCGGCGAGCCTGACGGGCTTCGGCCGATTCAGTAAACTCTGTGACACCATCAGACGGGATGCCCTCATGTCCGGAGAAAAACAGGCAGTAACGGTCAGTCGGGCCACTGGCGTACTTGGGGCCGTCGAACGGATCGGCAACAAGCTACCCGATCCGACAGTGCTTTTTATCGCTTTGCTGTTCATCGTCTGGGTGCTGTCTTGGCTGCTGTCGTATATCTCGTTCGCCGTGATCGATCCGAGGTCGGGTCAGCCCATCGTGATCATCAACCAGCTGACCGGGACCGGCATGGCGACCTTTCTGACCAATATGGTCACAAACTTCGTCGGCTTCGGCCCCGTCGGCACCGTGCTGGTCGCCATGCTGGGCATCGGCGTTGCCGAGCATTCCGGTTTCATCACCACCGCCATTCGCGCGCTCTTGAACGTGACGCCCAGGTTCCTGTTGACCCCAATGGTGGTGCTCGTCGGTATCGTCAGTCATTCTGCTGTCGACGCTGGTTATGTCCTTGTAATCCCGCTGGGCGGCGTGATTTTTTATGCGGCGGGCCGGCACCCGCTCGCCGGGATTGCCGCGGCATTCGCCGGTGTGTCCGGGGGGTTTTCGGCCAACTTCGTGCCCTCCGCGCTGGACCCGCTATTGCAGGGACTGACCCAGGGTGGCGCACAGCTGCTAAACCCGGATGTTGCGGTAAACACACTGAACAATTACTTCTTCACGACAGCTTCGTCGCTGTTGATCATCGGGCTGGGGTGGTGGCTGACGGATCGCGTTGTTGAGCCGCGGTTGCGGGAAACCGCGATCGACGGCGACGCCGAGGACCTTCCCGAAGTTCACGATCTCAGGGGCATGGAACGTAAAGGACTGAGGTGGGCGTTAATCGTCATGGTGCTCGGCCTCGCTCTGTTGTTCATTACCCTGTTTCCGGCGGGTTCGCCTTGGCGCGACGCCGACGGCAACCTGGCAAGCTTCGGCGCGCCGATCATGCGGTCAATCGTGGCGTTGATCTTTTTCCTTTTCCTGCTGCCGGGAATTGTTTTCGGCTACGTCTCAGGTTCGTTCAAGGGCACGAAGGACATCATCGAAGGCATGACGCACGCGATGCACAGCATGGCCTATTACCTCGTCATCATGTTCTTCATCGCGCAGTTCGTGTACGCCTTTGGCGCCTCGAATCTCGGGACCCTGCTCGCGCTGGAGGGAGCGGCCGCCCTCAAGGCGCTTGCCATGCCGTCCGCCGTTACGATCGTCGGCATTGTCATCCTGACCGGATTCGTCAACATCTTCATCGGCTCGGCAAGTGGCAAATGGGGCTTGCTCGCCCCGATTTTCGTGCCGATGTTAATGACCCTCGGTATTTCTCCGGACCTGACCCAGGCCGCTTATCGAGTCGGCGATTCGAGCACGAACATCATTACGCCGCTGATGCCTTACTTCCCGCTTGTCGTCGTGTACTGCCAGCGCTACGTGAAAAACACGGGAATAGGCACGCTGGCGGCAATGATGCTGCCGTATTCAGTCTGGTTCCTGGTGTCGTGGACCGCGTTCCTGCTGATCTATTACGCGACCGGTCTGCCTCTGGGAATCCAGTCGAGCTACACGTACCCGTAATTCAGTCGCCGATGCACGCGCCGGCGTAAGCCTTGTCGACACCCGAGTTTTCGAGCTGACACTCGTTATCGTAGGTAATGCCATCGAGACCGCAGACCGGCAGGTATTCGCGCGTGCAGTTGCGGCCCTGCTGTTCGCATAGTCCGGCGTAGTCGATGCGGATGCCGCGGCGCTCGGAATGGCAGGCGTTGCCATAGGTCAGGCCGTCCGCGCCGCAGACGGGCACGAACAGCGACGGGCAGCGACGAACATCGCAGCCGCCCTCTGTAAAGACCGTTATACCCGCGCGTTCTGCATCGCAGGCATTTTCATAGGTAAACCCGTCGTCGCCGCAAACCGGGGCCACGACTTTCGGGCAATTGTCGACATCGCACATCCCCAGGTGCTGCACGGGTACGCGCGCGACATCAGCCTCGCAGCGATTGACATAGCTGCGGCCGTTCATGCCACAAACCGGATCGCCGCCGCTCGGACAGCCGCTCGGAGTACAGGCACCGAGGCCAGCGATCTCCACGCCCGACTGTGACGCGAAACACTCGTTGATATACGTGTTGCCATCGATCCCGCAGACCGGATCGAACTCCTCGCCGCAGCTCGTTTCCGCTGTCTCGCAGCGCCCTTCGCCGGCGATCTCGACGCCGGCGGCGCGCGCGACGCAGTCGTTGCTGTAGGTCTGACCGTCTGCGCCGCAAACCGGGTCATACTGCATCGTGCACGGCGTCGCAGCCGCCTGCGCCAAACGCACGTCCTGACCTCGGGTAAAGACGTAGTCGTCGAGCTCATTGGCACTGCCCGAGGCCCCGGCCGCAATCATCAACACGGCCGCAAACACTCGATGCGCCGTTCCTGGTCCGCTGGTGTTCATGTCGTCCTTTCTGACTTGATACCCCGTCTTAGAGCATGCCCGCGTTTTCGGGTTCAACAAATGATTCGAGCACCTCACTGATCGGGATCAACTCGAAGCCATCACTGGCCAGTGTCGGCAGTCTCCGCTCGAGAAATGCGAGCGTTTCAGGATAAGGGTGACCGATCGCGACGGCAATGCCCTGCCGCTCCGCCAGTGCCTTCAGGCGATCGAACTCACGGGCAAGCGACTGCGCTGAACGGTCGTTATCGAGAAAGACATCACGCTTCGCGGCCGCGACGCCGGCCTCGTTAGCGATCTGCAGGGCGATGCTCTTGTGCGTGGTGTAGCTGTCCACGAAGAACAGGCCGTCGCGGGACCGAATCTCCTGCATCAACCACTGCATGTGTCCGGGATGCCGGGTCAACAAGCTGCCGCGGTGCCCACTGATGCCAATAGCGAACGGCACCGAATCGAGCGCTTCGGCAAAAGCCTTCCGAAAACCCGTATGGCTCATATCGAGCGTAATGCCGCCCGGCTCGACGACATCGTGATGCTCAACCGCCTGCAAGGGAAGGTGCAGCAATACTTCCTTGCCACGCAGGTGCGCCGTTTCCGCGAGCGTGCGGCCGCGCGGCGTGGCCGGGAGAATTGCATAGGCGAGAGGGCCGGGCAGGTCTATGGCGCGGCGGCCAGCGTCAAGCTCGTAACCCAGGTCATCGATAATAATCGCGATGCGTGGTGGCAGTTCCGACGACGGCAGCGGTACCGGTAGCGCTGCGATCAAAGCCGCAAACAGGGCCAGCCGGCAGCGGTTCATTGGACGCTGCTATGCATCACCCGCCGATGTTGCAGCTGACTGAGCGCCTCGAGCAACTGCGCATCGTTTTCGCGGTCCACGCCGACCGTCAGGCTCAAATCGGGGAAGCCCGGCGTATCTTGAACGAATATGTCCGGCGTTATTCCGGTCTCGTGAATCGAGCCGCCCGAGGGAGTGAAATATCGCGACGTCGTGAGCTTGATCGCTCGACCTCTCGACAGCGGCATCACGGTCTGTACCAACCCCTTCCCGAACGTCGCTGTTCCGACGATGACCGCGCGGCCGTGATCCTGCAGTGCACCAGCGACGATTTCGGACGCCGACGCCGAGCCATTGTTGACAAGCACTATCATTTCGGCGCCGTCGAGCACATCGCCTCGATGCGCTGAACGCGTAAATCGCGAGTCCGTCGTGCGCCCATCCGCGCTGACGATGATGCCCGAATCGAGGAACAGGTCCGAAACGTCGACGGCTGCTTCGAGTACCCCACCAGGATTGTTGCGCAGATCCAGCACCAGGCCCTCGAGCATGCCGCCTTTTTCCTCCTGCATTGCATCGATGGCCCGACTCAGCTCACGCGCGGTCGTTTCACTGAACTGGTTGACCCGCACGTAGCCGAAAGACGGCTCCAGGGCCTCCTGGTAGACGCTGGCGACGCGAACGACTTCACGGCGCATTTCATGGACAATCGCTTCGTCGTCCCGCAACACGGTGATGCTTATTTTCGAGCCCCGCCGCCCGCGCATGCGGCCGATGGTTTCCTGCAGCTTGTCGGCGTCTACCGCAATATTGTCGACGGCGATAATCTGGTCGCCGCTGCGAATTCCGGACCGCGCCGCCGGAGATCCTGCTATCGGTGTAATGACGCGGATGACGCCGCCAACGTCGGAAACCTCGATCCCGACCCCGGTGTAGGTGCCGGTCGTGCTGATCCGAATGTCCCGATATTCATCAACGTCGAGATATTGCGAGTGAGAATCGAGATCGGCGACCATGCCGCGAATCGCGCTCTCAAGCAGCACGCTGTCATCGATCGGTTCGACATAATCGCGCTTCACGCGCTCCATGACTTCGGCCAGCAGCCGCGCCTGATCCCAAGCCAGTTCTTCCGTGCCGGGGTCATTGCGCCCGGCCAGCAGGCCACCACCGAAGGACAGGCTTACGCCCATCAGGGTGCCGATAACCAAAACCAGAATCGCTCTGGTTTTCAATGACATATAGGTCTCCAAAAACGTCCGGCCCTGGCGCTGCGCCGGGCCGGGTCACCGACGATAGCATAGCGCCGCGTAGCCGCCTATACGCCGCGGTCACGTTTTGCGGATCAACCTCCCGGGCGCCGGGTCACCCATTGCCGTGGATTGACCGGCTGCGTCCCGCGCCGAATCTCGAAGTAAAGCGACGAGCGCGCCTGACCGCCGCTATCGCCGACGGTAGCGATGACATCTCCGGGCGCGACCCAGTCGCCAGCGTTCTTGAGCAGCGTCTCGTTATAACCATACAGGGTCATGTAGCCCTCGCCATGATCCACGACGACGAGCAGGCCCAGGCCGGCCAGCCAGTCCGAAAACACCACCCGGCCGTGATAGACAGAGCGAACTTCGCGGCCCCGGGGGGCGCCGAGAACCACTCCATTCCATTTCACCTGATCCGCCGCACGCGGCTGGCCGAAGTCGTGCAGCAGCGTGCCGGACACCGGCCAGGTCAGGCGACCCTTGTGCTCGCTGAAGGGCTCTTCCGAGGTGATCGGATAGTCCGACAGGATGCTCGTCAACTCCGCTATCAACCTGGACAGATCCCTTTCCTGGGCGGACAGCCGTTCGATTTCCTGGCCCTCATCGGCGATTTTGCCGCGCAGCGAAACGAGGAGCTGCTGACGCTTTTCCTGTGCTTTGTTCAGTTCGGTAAGCTCGGCATACCGCGCCTGCGCCAGTTCGACGATACGCGCCTCTTCGGCGGCCGTTTCGCGTCGAAGCTCTTCAAGCTCGCGTATGTGGCCGGTAACCGCCTCCATATTGGCGGCGCGATATTCGTTTAGGTAGCCGTAGTACGCCATGAGCCGGCCGAGGGTTGCCGGGTCGCGCTGGCTGAGCAACAGCTTGATTCGCTCCTGGTTGCCATTCATATAGGCCGCTCGAACCTGCTCTGCCAGTTCCGCAGCCTCCTCGTCGAGCTCGGCCTCGCGGGCAGCGAGCCTGGCGTCGAGTTCGGCTTTGCGCCTTGTGCTTTGGTCGCGCTGACGCTCGAGCTCCTTGAGCCGGCTGCGTTGCTCGGCGATCGCAATTTCAGCTTTCTGAAGCTCCGCGGCGACACGATCCCTTGCAGAGGCGCTTTCGTCCAGGCTTTTCTTGAGGGCGCTGATTTTTTCGCGGACCTCCACGAGCTCCTGCTCTTTGATCTGGGTTAGCTCCCCGTCCGCTTGCTGCGCACCGGCCGGGATAGCCGTCAAGGCAAAAAGCAGTAACAGGGCAATGAGCGGCTTCATGGGTGAGCAGTTTGGTATAATGCGTCTTTTGCCACAACCTGGGCGCGGCATCTTCCGCCCCTGACATTCAGCCATGGATAAGATTCTCGAGTTCGCCGGCGAACATACCGTGCTGGTGCTGTTCCTTATGATCAGCTTCTTTCTGCTGATTTTCACGGAGCTGCGGCGCAAGGCCGGCGGCCTGGTCGCCGTTGAGCCCGGCGACGCTGTCGCATTGATCAACAACGAGGGTATCGTGATCGATTTGCGAAACGCCGAGGCCTTCGGCCGCGGTCACATCGTCAACGCCAGGAACGTCCCGTACGATGAATTCGATGCGGGCAGCAACAAGCTTGCTAAACTCAAGAACAAACCAATTATCGCCGTGTGCGAGTCCGGCATGTCTTCGATGAAAGCCGTCGACGCGCTGCGTAAATCGGGGTTCGAAAGCACCTATAACCTCAAGGGCGGCATGGCGGCATGGACTCAGGCGGGCCTACCGGTTGTAACCGGAAAGAAAACCAAGAGCAAGACTAAAAACAAGGCTTAAACATCAAAAACTAAATCCCCCGTACCCGAACTCGTCAGCTTTCACGGCGAGTATATTTCGACATCAGGAAAACGACATGGCAGACGAGAACCAAGCGGAGAACGAAAAGCGCCTTTCCATAGCGAAGATATATATCAAGGATTTTTCGTTCGAATCACCTCAATCACCGGCAGTATTCAAGTCCAAGGAGTGGTCACCGAAAACCAACTTGAATCTGCGCAGCTCCCATACGGACCTCGAGGATAACCTGCACGAGGTCGTCCTCACGATTACGGTCGACGCAAAAGAGGGCGAGCAGACCGTTTTTCTCGTCGAACTGCAGCAGGCAGGCCTTTTCGAGGTTGTTGGCTACAGCAAGGAAGAGCTCGGCGCAATCGTCGGCAGCTTCTGTCCGAACATGCTTTTCCCTTACGCTCGCGAGGCTATTGCCGGGGCGATTCAGAAGGGCGGTTTCCCCGAGTTCGTTCTGCAACCCATCAATTTTGACGCCTTATACCTGCAGGCTCAGCAGCAGCAGGCTGCTGCGGCTGCTCAGTCACCGCCGGTGGAGACGCACTGATAAGCAAGGAGACCGCACAGCCAATTGCTGTCATTGGCGCAGGCTCCTGGGGCACGGCGCTGGCCCTGCAGCTTGCCCGCTGTGGCGGTACCGTGCGGTTGGGCGGTGTGCGCGAGCTCGACCTGCTCGAGGCCATGGCAGCCAAGGGCGAAAACGAACTCTATCTGCCCGGCGCTCGTTTTCCGCATAACCTGGCGGCGTATCGCGATATAGAGGAGTGTCTCCAGGGGGTCCGCGACATTCTGATCGTGGTTCCGAGTCACGGCTTACGCGAAACCCTGCTGACGATTCAGCCGCTGCTCGGACCCACGTCCCGCGTATGCTGGGCAACAAAAGGTTTCGAGTTACATACCGGCAAGCTACCGCACCAGGTCGTTGCGGAAGTGCTCGGTTCCGAGCGTCCGATGGCCGTCCTGTCCGGCCCGACCTTTGCCAAGGAGGTCGGGCAGGGATTGCCGACCGCAATGACCATCGCCGCGAACGACAACGACTTCGCGGGCGCGCTTGCCAAGGCGCTATCCTGCGACAATTTTCGCGCCTACACGTCAGATGACATCGTCGGCGTTGAAGTGGGCGGCGCCGTGAAAAACGTTCTCGCTATCGGAGCAGGGATGTCGGACGGGCTCGGCTTTGGCGCAAATACGCGTGTCGCCCTGATTACGCGCGGGCTCGTTGAAATGACGCGCCTGGGTACCGCGCTGGGCGCCCGGCGAGAGACCTTCATGGGCCTGGCGGGCATGGGTGATCTCGTGCTTACCTGTACCGACGACCTGTCGCGCAACCGCCGCATGGGTCTTGCGCTGGCCAGCGGCAAGACCATGGCGGAGGCGCAGGAAGAGATTCAGCAGGTCGTCGAAGGCGTGAAAGCGGCCGAGGCCGTGCACGAGGTAGCGACCGAGCTCGGCATAGAGATGCCGATCTGTCACCAGGTATACCGTATTCTTTATGCGGGATTACCGCCAAGGGAGGCGGTCAGCGCCCTGATGGGCCGTGAGCTGACCTCCGAACACTAGCGGCTTCGGTGTTGCCGCCTGCCGGTTTTCGATGGACGGCACATTGCTTTCCTTCGATGATCCTCTAAGATTTAGAACAGCAACAATAACTATTCAAGTACCGGGAGAATCAACCATGGATAGACGTCAATTTTGTCGCACGACCTTGGCCGCCAGTGTCGCAGCCGCCATTCCGATGCTGCCCGGCTGCAGCAAACAAGCGCCTGTTGCGACCCAGGCTGATACGAGCATCCGCGGCATCTCCCTGACAGGGGCCGAGATCGAACTCGAAAAAGCCGCTATACAGGAGCTCGGCGAGAGCATGACCGGGCCCGTTATCCTTTCGGGCCATCCCGACTACGACGGCGCAAGAGCTATCTGGAACGGCATGCACGATAAGCGACCGGCGCTGATTGCGCGCTGCATGAGCGCCGAAGATGTCAGCCAGGCCGTGACTTTCGCGCGGGAGCGCGAGCTGCTCGTTGCCGTGCGCGGCGGCGGCCACAGCTGGCCCGGAAAATCCGTGTGTGACGACGGCCTGATGATCGACCTGTCGCAGATGAATACGGTGACGGCCGATGCCGATGCACAGTCGGCTCACGCCCGGGGCGGCGCATTGTTGAACGCGCTCGACACGGCGTCACTCGAGAAAGGGCTCGTAACCACGGCAGGCGTCGTTTCGCACACGGGCGTCGGCGGCTTCACGCTGGGCGCCGGTTTCGGCCGTCTGAATCGGAAATACGGACTGGCCATCGATAATGTCCTGTCCGCGACAATCGTCACGGCCGACGGTCAGATCCGCACTGTCAGCGCCGACAATGAACCCGACCTGTTCTGGGCCATTCGCGGCGGCGGCGGCAATTTCGGCGTCGTCACCGATTTCGAGTTCCAGCTGCATCCGTTCGACCGCAACGTCCTGTCGGGCAATATCATTTGGCCGATCGACCAGGCGCGCGACGTCCTGGAGTTCTATGCCGAATGGTCGGGGGGACTGTCAGACGAGCTGTACGCCGGGCCGACGATCGGCACGCTGCCTGAAATCAATCGCGTCATCATGATGGACATCGTTTACAACGGCGATCCTGCCGCCGGCGAAAAGGAGATCGCCGCGCTGCGCGCTATCGGTTCCCCGATGGCCGACACGGTCGCCGTGCAGGACTACATGAACATGCAGACGGGCATGGACGTAATGATGGGCCACGGAGTGCGCTCGTATGCCAAGAACGGCATGATCAGCGAATGGACGCAAGGGCTCATCGACGCGATCATCGACGCCGACGACCCGCGCACATTCCTCGCCAACCATGTCGCCGGCGGGGCCGTGAAGCGTGTCGGCGAAATGGACACGGCCTTCCCGCATCGCAATGCCGAGATCATGCTCGTAATGCTGACGGCCTGGGGCGATGCCGCACAGGACGACGAGATGGTCGCGGCCACGCGCGCGCTGCACGACGCTATCGAACCATTCACCGGTGGCTACTACAGCAATATCGACTTCGACCACTCTGCGGCAGTGGGCAACTACGGCCCGGCGTATTCGAGACTCGCAAAGATCAAGGGCCAGTACGACCCGGGCAACCTGTTCCGGCTCAACAGCAACATCGAGCCCGCGGTCTAGTTACGCGCCGTCGTCGAAGTCCAGCTGCCGCCAGGCCTCGTAGACGGTCACGGCGGCAGCGTTCGACAGGTTCAGGCTGCGGCTGTTCTTGCGCATCGGCAATCGCAGCCGTTGCTCGGGTGGCAACGATTCGAGTACATCGCGCGGCAACCCGCGGGTTTCTGGACCGAGCAGGAAAGCGTCACCGCGGCGGTATGCCGGCAAGTCATGCCGCGTGCACCCGCGCGTGCTGAGCGCAAACAGGCGCGGGTCATCCAAGGCACGCAGACAGCTGTCGAGATCGGCGTGGGTCGAAACTCGCGCGAACTCCCTGTAGTCGAGACCGGCGCGCCTGAGCTTTCGCTCTTCGAGATCGAATCCTAACGGTTCGATCAGGTGCAGCGAAACGCCCGTGTTCGCGCACAGACGAATGATATTACCCGTGTTCGGTGGAATCTCCGGTTGATACAGGATCAGGCTGAACATGGAGTTGATTGTAGTCGTCCGCGTGGCGGGCTCCTACCAGTCCGCGTAGAATGCCGCATCCGATGCCTGACTCACACGCCAATCTGTTGCACGTCGATTTTTGCGGCCTGTCCCTGGCCTCGCCGATCGTCTTGCTATCAGGCTGCGTCGGTTTCGGCGAGGAATACACGCGCGTCGAAGGTTTCTCGAACCGCGACGTCGGCGCAATCGTCCTGAAAGGCACCACTCGGGAACCGCGGCTCGGCAACCCGCCGCATCGCGTCTGGGAGACGCCAATGGGCATGCTGAACGCAATCGGCCTGCAGAACCCCGGGGTTGATGCCGTCGTTGACGAGATCCTTCCCGGGCTCGACTTCAGCGAAACGCGTTTCATCGCCAATGTCTGTGGCTCGACGATCGATGACTATGCCGCAGTGACGAAGCGCTTTGACGATTCTCCGATCGACGCCATCGAAATCAACATTTCCTGCCCGAATATCAAGGAAGGCGGCGTACAGTTCGGTAATGTGCCCGAGATGTCCGCGCGCGTGGTCGCCGCCTGCCGCGCGCAAACAAGCAAGCCGATCATCACCAAGCTGTCTCCCAACCAGACTGACATTCGCGAGAATGCGCGAGCCTGCATCGAAGCAGGCACCGACGGCCTCGCCGTCATCAATACGATTACGGGCATGGCGATCGACGCAGAAACGCGTAAGCCAATCATTGGCAACGTCCAGGGCGGCCTGTCTGGCCCGGCAATAAAACCGATCGCTTTGCTAAAGACAAAACAGGTCTACGAGGTGGCGGGTCCACGCGGCATACCGATTATTGGTCAGGGCGGCATAATGACGGCCCAGGATGCGATCGAGTTCATCATTGCCGGCGCGACGACAGTCGGCGTCGGCACCTCACTGTTTTACGATCCGTTGCTCTGCACGAAGATCAATGAGGGCATCATCGACTATCTGCAGCGGCACGAGATGAGCTCGATCAGCGAGCTGATTGGGTCTTTGAGCCTTTAGGCGCCGTAACGCTCGTCAACCGGGCATTGTTCGCCGCTTTCGTTGGCTGCGCTTCATGCCGGGCGTCAATTCATGTTCAGCGCTTTCATTTTTCTTGTCAGCGTATTGCGTCCCCACCCAAGCATCCTCGCCGCCTCCTGGCGATGACCCTGAGTCTTTTTCAGCGCAATTTCGATCAGCGTTTTCTCGAACTCGGGCTGCGCCGCCGAGAGCAGCGGCGTGTCGTCCGTCGAACCGAGCTGCCGCTCTGCCCAGCTGGCGAGGTTACGCGTCCACTCCGCTACCGCCCGCTGCGAAGTCTCCCGGCCGCCGAGGTCGGCAGGAATGTCCTGCGGCGCGATTGCCCGTCCGGGCGCCGTGACGGTCAGCCTTCGCGTCGCGTTGACCAGCTGGCGCACGTTGCCCGGCCAGTCATACGTCTCCAGCATTTCGAGCGCTTCGCTGTCGATCGTCTTGGCCGACGTTTCGAGCTCCCTGGCCGCTTCGGTCAGGTAGTGGTTGAGCAATAACGGAATATCCTCGCGGCGCTGCCTCAAGGGTGGCGTATTGATTCGAATAACGTTGAGCCGGTGGTACAGGTCCTCGCGAAATCGTGACTCCTTGACCGCCCGCGCAAGGTCCTGGTTCGTCGCCGCGATGACGCGCACATCCACCTTGATCGATGACTGCCCGCCGACGCGATAGAATTCGCTCTCGGCGAGCACGCGCAATAACCGCGTCTGCAGCGCCGGCGACATGTCGCCGATCTCGTCGAGAAACAGGGTGCCGCCATCTGCCTGTTCAAACCGCCCGATACGCCGTGAGTCGGCGCCGGTGAACGCGCCCTTTTCATGCCCGAATAATTCCGACTCGAGAAGCTCGGAGGCAATGGCCGAGGTGTTCAGTGCAACAAACGGCTTGTTCGCTCTCGGGCTATGCTCATGCAGCGCGCGCGCGACGAGTTCCTTGCCGGTTCCTGACTCGCCCGTGATCAGGACGGTCATGCTCGAACCGGAGAGGCGACCGATCGAGCGAAACACTTCCTGCATCGCCGGTGCCTGTCCAATCAATGACCGGATCTCCTGTCCTTCCGCAATATTTTCGTCGCCGGCATGGCCGTTCTGTCGCGCCGCCTTGATAACCAGTTCAATGGCTTCGTCGATATCAAATGGCTTGGGCAGGTATTCGAACGCGCCGCCTTTGTAGGCCGCCACGGCGCTTTCGAGATCCGAGTGCGCCGTGATGACAATAATGGGTAAGCCAGGCGACTTGTCCTGCAGGCGCTCGAGCAGGGCGAGACCACTCATGCCCGGCATGCGCACATCGGTTATGAGTACGTCGGGCGTTTCGTGCTCGATCGCCTCGAGCAGGTGCTCGGCCCGGCCGAAACTTCGTGACACCATGTCCGCCTGCCGCAGTGCTTTCTCCAGCACCCAGCGCACGGACTGGTCGTCATCGACCACCCAGACATTTAACGGTTCGCTCGTCACTTCATTTGACTCCGGACTGGTCCAGGGGTATCCGCACGAAGAATACGGTACGGCCCGGACGGCTATCGAACTCGATCAGCCCGCCGTGCCGACTCAGCAGTTCCTGCGCGCCCGGCAGGCCCAGGCCTGTGCCGTCGGGCCGCCCCGTCACCAGCGGATAGAACACGGAGTCCTGCAGTTCGACGGGTATTCCCGGCCCGTCGTCCTCTATTTCTACTGACGCAATGACACGATGCCGGGTGTTGCCGATCGTGAAATTTGTTGCCGCGCGAGTACGCAGAGTAATCTTCCCGTGGCCTTGCAGCGCCGTCGCGGCGTTACGGACCAGGTTCAGGAACGCCTGGATCATCTGGTCGCGATCGAGATCGATAAGCGGCAGACCGGGATCGTAGTCGCGCCGGATGTTGAGCGACTTCTGGTCCTCCGCTTCAATTATCCGCACGACATATTCGAGCAATTCGTGAACGTTGGCAGGCTGCTTGTTGGGTGGTCCGCCCGGTCCGAGTAAGGTGTCAACCAGCGCCGCGAGTCGGTCCGTTTCACTGATCACGACGTCTGTGTATTCGCGCAGCTCGGTGTTTCCGAGCTGGCGCTCCAACAGCTGCGCGGCGCCGCGAATGCCGCCGAGCGGATTCTTGATCTCGTGGGCGAGCTGCCGGATCATTTGCCGGCCAGCGCCATGCTGAATCAGCAGCGCATTCTCCCGGCTGATTCTCGAGCGCCGCGTCACATCCGTTATTTCAACGAGCAGTGATGCGCCACCACAGTCAATCGGCGACACGCGACAGTCTACGATGCGTTCTTCCGCATGCACCTCGGTAGCCGCAAGGCGCATTTCGTTTGCATAGTGATCGCCGGTCCGGCTAACGCGGCTGAGAATATCGCGCAGCTCCGGCTCGTCGTCGAGAAGCCGCAGCAGGGAATGGCCGCGTGCGCGCTGCGCGCTGATTCCGAGAATGTTTTCGGCGGCCGGGTTCAGCGCGACGATCAGCAAATTACTGTCGATCAGAATGATGCCCGAGCTCAGGCCGTCCAGGATGGCCTGGGCGTCCCTGTTCGAGCTGCCGTTGCCGCCCGACTGCCGGGATGACGCGCGCGCGCCTGATTTTCGCCCTAGCGGATCACCGTGTTCTGCTGCACGTAAAACCGGTTGGGCTGGCTGCGAATCATCAGCTCGCCCGCTTCGTCGATCACTTCCACCTGGATGTTGTGAACCCCGCGCCAGACCTCCTCGATCTGAAACGTCGTGCCCGTCACGGTCCGCGGCGTACCGTCGAAGTACACACGAACCTGGTGACCATTCTGCAGCCCCGGGCGCAGCGCCAGGGAGACGTTCAGGATGCCTTCGATGTTCCATAACGTTTCTTCCGCGGCGGGCGAGGCCACGGCAAGGCTTTCGTAGCGAAACGGCCGGTCTGCAGTGCCTTCATCGGCGGCCGTATCCGCCGCAGGACTTCTGGTCCTCGCCAGCTGCGCGCCGGTTTTGCGGCTGTACCCTGAAAGGTCGACGCTCTCCGCGCCCTCGACCGGTACGTCGGAGTAATGCACGACCCCCTCGGCATCGACCCACTTGTAGGCGCTGTCCGCAAAAACACCAGCCGTAGCCAGCATTCCGGCGAGGATAAGAATCGGTCGTCTGTGCATGCGGTTAGCATAGCAGTGCCAGGGGATTTGGGGCTAGTGACCGGGCGACAAAATGTCGCCCGGCTCACACTTTCGCCGGTTCAAAGGCTGTAGTACATATCGAACTCGACCGGATGGGTCGTCATCCTCAGGCGCGTGACGTTTTCCATTTTAAGATCGATATACGCGTCGATCAGGTCGTCGGAAAACACGTCCCCGGCCTTGAGGAACTCCCTGTCCGCATCGAGTTCCGCAAGAGCTTCATCGAGTGAGAAGGCAACCAGCTTGAGCTGTTTCTCTTCCTCCGGCGGCAGATCGTAAAGATCCTTATCCATCGCATCGCCCGGATGAACCTTGTTCAAAATACCGTCCAGGCCGGCCATCATCATCGCCGAGAATGCCAGGTACGGGTTTGCCATCGAGTCGGGGAAGCGAACCTCGATGCGCCGGGCTTTCGGATTGGAAACATACGGAATCCGGATCGAAGCGGAGCGATTGCGCGCCGAATACGCGAGGATGGTCGGTGCCTCGAACCCGGGCACCAGGCGCTTGTAACTGTTCGTCGCGGGATTGGTGAACGCGTTCAGAGCCTTGGCGTGCTTGATGATGCCACCGATATAGAACAGCGCCATTTCCGACAGGCCGCCGTAAGCGTCTCCCGAGAACAGGTTCTCTCCGCCCTTTATCAGCGACTGGTGAACATGCATGCCGTTGCCGTTATCGTTGACCAGCGGCTTGGGCATGAACGTCGCCGTCTTGCCGTATGCGTGTGCCACGTTATGCACAACGTACTTCAGGATCTGCACCTCGTCAGCTTTGCGGACCAGCGTATTGAACTTGACGCCTATTTCGCACTGACCGGCTGTTGCGACCTCATGATGATGCACCTCGGTTTCGAGGCCCATGTCGTCGAGCGCCAGGCACATCGCCGAGCGCAGATCATGCAGCGAATCAACCGGCGGTACCGGGAAGTAGCCGCCCTTGACCGTCGGTCGGTGGCCCGTGTTGCCTTCCTCGATGCTGCGGTTCGTGTTCCAGGCGCCCTCATCGGAATCGATCTTGTAGAAGCCGCCCTGCATCGAGTCGTCCCAGGACACGTGATCGAATACGAAAAACTCGTTTTCCGGACCGAAAAACGCGGAGTCAGCAACGCCCGTTGACTTCAGATACGCTTCTGCGCGCTCGGCAAGGGACCGCGGGCAGCGGTCGTAACCCTGCATCGTCGACGGCTCGACAACGTTGCAGCGCAGATTGACCATCGCCTCGTCGGAGAAGACATCCAGCACGGCTGACGACGGATCAGGCATCAGGATCATGTCTGACTCGTTGATGCCCTTCCAGCCGGCGATCGAGGACCCGTCAAACATTTTGCCATCTTCGAAGAGATCTTCGTCTAGGGCGTGGGACGGCACGGTTACGTGTTGTTCTTTGCCTTTCGTATCCGTGAAACGAAAATCGACAAACTTGACCTCATGTTCTTTGATGAGGGCCAGTACCTCCTTGGGCTTCATGAATCTTTCCTCCAGTCGCTAAAGCACAGAAAGGGCGCAGGTCAGCCTGGGCCCGGGTATTGCTGTTACTGCATGATGCGTGCCAAAATGGTGCGAATCATAAGATATTGTTTTAAATGCAGTTTTTTTAAGTTCGCGGCGAGCACCTGCACCATTATAGGGCATTTGCCACCGGGGCTGCACGTTTTTGGTGCGAATCCTGTCGCTCTCGGAACCCTGCCTCGACACCCGTGCGCCCGTGCATGCCCCGGCTTCGCCCGCCGTAGCGTTTGCCGCCGCGGCCGACAACGCGGCGCCGGCGCCGGTTGGGCGCCCCGCTACCCGCGAACTCCGATATACTGCGCGCCTTTGAACCCGGCAGAAATGCGATGAGCAAGGACAAACCGCCCACCATGCTCAGCTTCCAGGACCTTATTCTGAGGCTGCAGCAGTACTGGGCGGAGCGCGGCTGTGTCGTGATGCAGCCTTACGACAAGGAGATGGGCGCGGGCACCTTTCATCCGGCGACGTTTCTGCGGGCGATTGGTCCGGAACCGTGGAGTGCCGCCTACGTTCAACCGTCGCGCCGGCCCACGGACGGACGTTATGGGGACAACCCGTTCAGGCTGCAGCATTACTATCAGTACCAGGTGCTGATCAAGCCGTCGCCCGACAACTTTCAGGAAATGTACCTGGAGTCGCTCCGCGCGATCGGGATCGACCCGGCAATCCACGATATCCGTTTCGTCGAGGACAACTGGGAGTCGCCTTCGCTGGGCGCCTGGGGCCTGGGCTGGGAGGTCTGGCTTAACGGCATGGAAATCACTCAGTTCACCTATTTTCAGCAGGTAGGCGGTCTCGAATGCCGGCCGGTTTCAGGCGAGATCACCTACGGCCTGGAGCGGTTGGCAATGTATCTCCAGAGCGTCGAGAGCATTTACGATATCGTGTGGACCGATGGTCCGCTCGGCCGCATCACCTACGGTGATGTTTATCACCAGAACGAATTGGAGCAGTCCCGCTATAACTTCGAAGAGGCCGACGTTGATCACCTGTTCAACAGTTTCGATCATGCGGAACACGATGCCGAACGACTGATCGAAGCGAACCTCGCGCTGCCCGCCTATGAGCAAATGCTGGTTGCGTCGCATGTGTTCAATCTCCTCGACGCGCGCCAGGCCATTTCGGTCAGTGAGCGGCAACGGTTCATTCTTCGTGTTCGTTCGCTGTCCCGCGCCGTCGCGGAATCGTATTACGCAAGCCGGGAAGCCCTCGGTTTTCCAATGGTTGCGTCCGTCATGAACAGGGGCGCTGAAAAATGAGCCGGGGCCAGGATCTTCTTGTCGAGATCGGCACCGAGGAGCTTCCGCCCAAGGCGCTGCGCTCCCTGATGGAGTCATTTGCCACCGGCCTCGCGTCGGCCGTCGACGAGGCGCGACTCACGCACGGCAGCGTCCACGGCTATGCCAGCCCGCGGCGCCTTGCCGTGATAATCGAAAACCTCGCCACCGGCCAGGACGACCGAAAAGTTTCCCAGAAGGGCCCACCGGTTTCGGTCGCGTTCGATGGCGAAGGCCGGCTAACGGCAGCTGCAAACGCTTTCGCCAGGAAGTGTGGCGTTGCCCCAACCGAGCTTGGCCGCACGCAGACAGACAAGGGAGAGTGGCTCAGCTGCGACATCGTCGAGCGCGGCGAGTCCGCCGCGGATCTGCTGCCGGGCCTTATCGAGGCGTCACTCGGCGCCCTGCCCATTCCCCGGCGCATGCGCTGGGGCGATGGTGACGTCGAATTCGTCCGGCCCATTCACTGGGTTGTCCTCCTGCACGGCACCGCGGTTATCGACGCTTCCATTATGGGTGTCGCAACGGGCAATCAGTCGCAGGGGCACCGATTCCACAGCGCCGGCGCGATTTCAATCAAGGAGCCGTCCGCTTACCTCGCAACGCTGGAGAAAACCGGTCACGTTTTCGCCGACTTCGATCGCCGTCGCGAGCTCGTGAAAGATGGCGTGGAATCGGCTGCAAAGAAAGCTGGTGGCCACGTCGTCGGCGGCGAAGCGCTCTATGACGAGGTCGCCTCATTGGTTGAGTGGCCAGTCCCCGTCACAGGCTCTTTCGACGAAGCGTTTCTGAAGCTTCCGAGGGAGGTTGTCGTGTCCACATTAACAGGACACCAGCGGTATTTTCCGGTTGCCGACGACAGCGGCAAACTGCTGCCCCGATTTATCACGGTTGCGAACATCGACAGCACCGACCCGGACCAGGTACGCGACGGCAACGAGAGAGTAATCCGGCCGCGGCTGGCGGACGCTACTTTTTTCTGGAACACCGATCGCCGCCTGGCGCTTGCGTCGCGAACCGATACGCTGCGGGAAGTCATCTACCAGCAAGGACTCGGAAGCCTTGGTGACAAAAGCGCCAGGGTCGCTTCGTTAGCTGGCTGGCTGGCCGATGCGCTGGATGTCGATGCTGCTCCTGTCCAGCGTGCGGCAGAGCTGGCCAAGTGCGACCTGCTAACCGGCATGGTCGGCGAATTCCCGGACCTTCAGGGCACAATGGGCCGCTATTACGCGCTCGCGGACGGTGAGACCGAGGACGTGGCCAATGCAATCGGTGAACACTATCGGCCGCGTTACGCGGGCGATGACTTGCCCGACTCAACGGGCGGACAAATCCTCGCTATCGCGGATAAACTCGACACGCTCACCGGCATCTTCACCATTGGCAAAAAGCCATCGGGCAATCGCGATCCTTTCGGTCTGCGCCGGGCCGCCCTCGGTATCGTCAGGCTGATCGTCGAACCCGGTCTCGAAGTCGACCTCAAGGCGATGATCGCCGCGGCCGTCGCCGCCCAGCCGGCCGGCAAGCAGAGTGCCGACGAGGTTGCGGTCGAGGTCTACGGCTATATCACTGACCGCCTGCGCCGTTACTTTCTGGACCGGGACCCCGGGCTCGCGACCGAAACCTTCGAAGCGGTGATGGCTCGCCAGCCTGTCTCCCTCGTTGACTTCGAGCGCCGGCTCGTGGCCGTGCAGGCTTTCATCGAGCTCGAACCCGCAGCCAGCCTGGCCGCTGCGAACAAGCGCATTGCGAACATTCTGAAGCAGGCCGGCGATCAAGGTGAAGCGCCCGTAAAGACGAAGCTTTTTCAGGAAGAGGCGGAACAGCAGCTTTGGTCAGCGCTCGAAACGGCACGCCAGGTCGCCGGTCCATTGCTCGAAGCTCGTGAGTACACTCAGCTGCTGACGGCGCTCGCGGAGCTACGCGGGCCCGTTGACCGTTTCTTCGATGATGTTATGGTCATGGTCGATGACAAGGCCACGAAAGACAATCGCCTGGGGCTGCTCCGCGAACTGCGAGCTTTGTTTCTCGACGTGGCCGACCTGTCTCGTTTGGCCATCGCCTGACCTCGCAATTTTTGTTGCCGCCGGGGCGCGCTAGACTGTCGTAATGCTGACTATTCGCTCCCTTTTGTTCACGAGCTTTCTGTTCCTCTCCGGTATCGTTGGCGGCACCATCGAGCTCCTCTTGTTCTGGGCGCCGTTCCGGGTCAAGTGGGCAATTGCCCGCGCGTGGGCGAATTCGTGTCTATGGGCGGGCCGCTTTTTCTGCGGAATGCACGTCATCACCGAGGGCCGCGAGAACATTCCCGACACGGCATGCGTTGCGCTGATAAAGCATACGACCGCCATGGAAACCTATTGGCAGATCGCCGCGTTGCCGCCGCAGACCTGGGTACTCAAGCGCGAGCTGCTGCTGATTCCCTTGTTCGGCTGGGGCGTCGGTATCGTCATGAAACCGATCGCCATCGATCGCAGTGCAGGCGGTACCGCCGTTAAAAAAGTTATCGCGCAAGGCAAGGAGCGAATAGCCAAGGGCCTGTGGGTAACCATTTTCCCCGAGGGCACACGCATGCCTCCCGGAGAAACCCGCCGCTATGGCGTGAGCGGTGCGGCCGTTGCGAAAGAGGCCGGCTGCATGATTGTGCCGGTCGCCCATAATGCCGGGGACTTCTGGCCGCGGCGCGGGCTCCATAA
>JAACFB010000082.1 GCA_009937615.1 Gammaproteobacteria bacterium
GCGCCGTGACGGTCAGCGCCGGCAACATCGTCAGCGACACGATCGCCGAACCGAGAATGCCGAACAGCACGATAGCGCCAACGCCCCGGTAGAGTTCCGTGCCCGCGCCCGGAATGAAAACCAGCGGCGACAATCCGCACAGCGTGGTCAGCGTCGACATCGCAATCGGCCTCAGGCGTGACGCCACTGCGTCGCGAACGGCATCGAGCGCCGTGACATCGCCTTCGCGCATGCGCTGTATTGCACGATCAACAATCAGAATCGGGTTGTTGACGACCGTACCCATCAGGATCAGGAAGCCAAGCATCGAAATCATGTCGAATGACTGGTGAAACCCGCCCAGTCCGATCGCGGCCAGCAACGCGCCGACGCCGTTTATTATCGCCAGCCCGACGATGCCCCCGGCAATGCCCAGCGGAATTGTCGTCATTATCAGGAGCGGATACCCCCAGTGTCGAAAAATCGCAACCAGCAGCAGGAAGACAATGATCAGTGCCACGGGGTAATTCGCGGCGAGAGCGGCTTTCGTCGCATCAAGCTGATCACTCGCGCCCGAAATGTCGACATTGACACTTGCCGGCAGTCCGCCGGACTCGCGCAAGAAAGCAACCACGTCACGGCGCACTATTTCTACGCCCTCCTCGAGCGCAATCGACCCCGGCGGTATGACGTTCAGGGTTACGGTACGTCTGCCGTTAATGCGCCGAATTGAATTCGTGTCGATGGTCTCTCGTATCGTCGCCATCGCATCGAGCGGGAGTACGCCGCCCAATGGCGTATAGATCGGCAGGCCGCCAAGACTGTCGAGATTGGTTCGCCCGCCCGTGGTGCCGTAAAGGTAAATATCTATCTTGTCATCCGCCTCGAAAAACTCGTCGACGAATGCCCCATCGGTCAGCACGGCGACAGTGTAGCCGACGTCGTTCGCCGCCATGCCGAGTTCGGCAGCGCGGGTCCAGTCTGGCCGAACCTCGATCAGCGGCTGCGACAGAGACAGTGACGACGGGATCGACTGGATACGCGGATTCCCGAGCACCTCCTCTGCACGCCGATAAGCAGCCAGCGCCGCCGCATAGATGACGCTCAGGTTCGGTCCGGAAATATCGAGGTTGATGCTGCGGGTGCCGCCGTCGTTGCTCGAGATGATCGAGCCGCGCGCTGCGAACGCACGCATTCCCGGATACTGGCGGTAGCGCGTCGTAAACGCATCCATGAGCTCGTCGATATCCGTATGTCGCACCGGCTCGGAGATAATGCGCATGCCGTCCGGGCTGATGCTGACGTTCAGGTATTTTATCGCCGGCACGCCAACCTCTCCGCGGTGGAAGCGATCAGGATCATCACCGACAAACTGCAGAAAGTAGTCCTGGACCTCGAGGCCGATCTCGGCCATCGTCTCGAGGTTATAGCCTGGCGGCGCGCTCATCGCCGCAAATGTTTTCGGCTCCTCCCCTTCGGGCAGGTACTCGGCTGGCGGCGTCAGCAGGATGATCACAGCGGCGCTGGCGGCAATCGTTACGGCCATTGTCGTCATCCGGCTTTTTGGGGTCGCAATCAGCGTGTCTATCCGTGCAAGCAGGCGATCGCGAAACCCGATGTCCGTCTTGGTACGGTTTTCCGTGCCGAATGACAGCCGGGCACTGGCCGTCGGAATCAACGTGACGCCGACGAGCATCGAGGCGAGAATCGAGGCGGAGATGGCAACTGCCACGTCCGAATAAAGCTGCCCGGCCTCTTCGACAATGAACAGCACCGGCAGGAAAACGAGTATCGTCGTCAGCGTCGACGCGAGCACGGCAGACCAGACGCTGCGCACCCCCTCCACGGCAGCGCGGAAACGATCGAGACCCTCGCGGCGTTTGAGCTCGATGCTTTCGATGACGACTATGCTGTTGTCCAGCGTCATGCCGATCGCAAACGCGACGCCGGCCAGGGAAATCACGTTGATCGTCCGGCCCGCTGCGAGTAGCCCGATGAACGCGGCAATCGTACAGATCGGGATACCAATTACGCCGACGGCTGTCGCGCGTGCGGACCGAAGAAACAGGTACATGACGGCCGTCGCGAATACCGCGCCCAGCCCGAGGTTGAACCACACGTTTCGAATCGACGCCTCGACGTAGCCCGCGTCTTCGGCCGTCATCCGCATCACCATGCCGTTCGGTTCGAGCACCTCCCGGTTGACCCGGTCGACAGCGTCGAGCATCGCGTATTTGATGTCGATGACATTGGAACCAGCCTCGCGGCCGACGGCCAGTGAGATCGTCGGCTTGCCGTCTGAAAAGGACAGTTGCCGGATTTCGAAATGATCCAGCTCGACCGTTGCCAAGTCGGACAGGCGGATGAGTGAGTCACCGCGCCGTTCAATGATCAGGTCTTCGAGAGCGCTTACGGAATCGAAGCGGCCCACCGTGCGCAGCAGGTAGCGGCGTTTGCCACTATTGATTTCGCCGCCCGATACATCGCGGTTTCGCGAGCGGATCGCATTACGCACATCAAGAATCGTAAGCTGACGGTCGGCCAGTTTCGCCGGGTCCAGCATGATCTTCACCTGCCGATCGGCGCCGCCCCAGACATAGATCTGCGCCACGCCCGGCACGCCGGACAATCGTGTGCGGACATTGTCCTCGATGAAGTCCCGCATCATATCCATGTCCAACTTGCGGGGATTGCCCGGCAGCGGCGAGATGACAAAAAACATGAACGGATTGGCCGAGAACGAACTCGCATATACGCGTGGCTCGTCGACATTCTCGGGGTACGACGGCACCTGGTTCAGCGCATTGTTGACCTCGATCAGCGTCTGCGTCATCTCGACGCCGAAGGGGAAGTCGAGCTCTATGACCGCGCTGCCGGAGGATGCCGACGATTCGAGACGCAGCAGGTTAGGGAGCGTACGGAGATACTCCTCCTGCTCGATCAGTATTTCCTTCTCGACATCCTGCGGGGTTGCCCCGGGCCACACTGTCTGTATCGATACGGTGCGAACCTCGAGATCCGGAATCATCTGGACGGGCACGCGAATTGCGGCCATGACTCCGATGACTGAAATGATCAGGGCGGCGACTGTCGTCAGAATGCCGTTGCGGACAATGGCTTCGAACATGCCTACGGTCCGCCGTCGAGAATTTTGATCGTCTGGCCTTCCTGCAAGGATTCATTGCCGTGAGTAACGGCCCGATCGCCTTCGGAGAGGCCCGCGCGGATCTCAACATAGCCATCAAACTCGAGCCCGGTGCTGACTGCCTGTTCACGGACGACGGACAAGCCGTCGCGTGAGTCCACGACCCAGGCCGTGACCCGACCATCCGGAAAGCGCAGAATTGCGTCCCGCGACACCGCAATGCCTGAGCGCCCGGCGTCGAGGCTGAACGCGGCGCTGGCTGACATACCCGGGGAGATCGCTAGCGACGCGATCGATTCGCTCGCGTCCGCGAGTACGCGGACGAGGAACGTCCTGGCACCGGGATCCTTGACCGGCACGATTGCGCTCACCCGGCCCGACAGTTTCTGGCCCGGCAAGGTGTCCAGCGTGATCTCTACCGGCGCATTCTCTTTGATCTCACCGAAGAAATTTTGGGATACACGGAAATCGAAACGCAAGTTGTCGATCGCCACGAGTTCGAGCAGCGCGTCGCCGGGGTTCACCCACTCGCCGAGTTCCGTATAGCGTTCGCTGATGACACCTGCGAACGGTGCTCGCAGTCGGTGCCGCTCGACGATTGCGGCCTGCTCGCGCGCGGCAATGCGCGATGCCTCCAGCGATGCCTCTTCGCTGGCTACCTCGGCGCGCAGAGATTCGATCTGAGTACGCGCGATCCCGCGCTCGGGCCCGACCCGCTCGGCTTCGTCCAGCCGGCGCCTGGCGTCGGCAAGGGCTGTTTCGCGCTGACGCACTTCGGCGAACGAGCGCTCGAGAGCCAGTTCGGCGAGCTCCGCATCCAGGCGCAGGATAGCGTCGCCAGCCGCAACCCGGCGGCCCTCGTCTACCGTAATATCTGCGACCAACCCGGCAACGGCGGTGGATAAGACGGCGGTTCGGGGTGATGTAACCGTGCCAGTCACGCTGACCCGCTCGACGATCGTGCGCGTCGACACAGCCTCAACGCGTACCGGCGCCTGGGCAACGGCGGCGGTTGCCCAAAATGCGGCTATCATAAGGCTCAACGTTCGCAATCCGGCTTTCATGCGCTCTCTGGCTGGTGGCGAAGCGACTGCTTCTCGATCAGAGCTCATTGTAAGGCGATGGCCATGTTTGCGGTCAATTTTGTTCGAGACCTGCGGGTCAGGACCTTTGTCGCTGCGCTAGATTATGAAAATCTCGACGGTCCTGCTAAGAGCGTGGAACCGGCTAACATCCCTAAAATCTTCATTTGCCGGATCCCGGAGCATCCAGTTTCACCAAAGAGACATTCGCCAGTTTTGTCCCCAACTTCGGGCTGATCGTCGCTGCATGCTCCGACGACCCGATCGAATTCGTCTGTCAAGCCTGGAAAGAAAGAGGCATTCGCAAGTCTCTGGACGGAGACTCAACGAAGGCCTGACTTGCTGGCGGTGGGGCGAGTCCTTCGCGGAGGATGCTCTGCGGGATCCTACGCCTTATATGCGCAATTTCCCATATACCCAGACGCTCTAATTTAGGTGTACGGTCAGATCACTGCCAGAGGGTTTTGAAACGTGGCCCATACGACACTAAGAACAAGTTACTCCGCCCTGACCGACAGGCTGAACCGCTTTCCACAGGGCGCACCTCCTTCCGATCTCCTGTTCAATATCCTGTCGATGCTGTTCAGCGAGGAAGAAGCCGGCCTGGTTTCACTGATGCCGATCAAGCCGTTTACCGCGAAAAAAGCCAGCCGTATCTGGAAGAAGAAGCTCACCGAAACGCAGAACATACTGGATGCGTTGGCCGACAGGGCCATCCTGGTTGATTTCGAGCAGAACGGTGAAACCGTTTATGCACTGCCGCCGCCGATGGCCGGTTTCTTCGAGTTCTCGCTGATGCGTGTCCGCAATGATATAGATCAAAAAGTACTGAGCGAGCTTTTTTATCAGTACATGAATGTAGAGGAGGATTTCATCAGGGAGTTGTTTACCCGTGGTGAAACGCAGCTAGGGCGAACCTTCGTACAGGAACCCGCTCTGTCCGCTGAAAATGCGCTGCATGTGCTGGATTATGAACGCGCGAGCGAAGTGATTGAAACAGCCACCCATATTGGTGTGGGACGCTGCTACTGCCGGCACAAAATGGAACACATGGGCAAGGCCTGTTCTGCACCTCAGGATATTTGCATGACCTTCAACACCACCGCGTCCTCGCTAACCAGACACGGTGTTGCGCGTGAGATCGACAAGAAGGAATGTCACGACTTGTTGCAGGAAGCCTATGACAACAAGCTGGTGCAATTCGGCGAGAACGTGCGCGAGAGTGTCAACTTTATTTGTAATTGCTGTGGCTGCTGTTGTGAGGCAATGATCGCCGCACGCCGTTTTGCGATTCTCAACCCTGTGCACACGACAAACTTCATCCCGGTAATCGATGAGGAAACCTGCAATGGCTGCGGCAAATGCGTCAATTTCTGCCCGGTCGATGCGATGACCCTGGTTTCAGCCCATGACCCGGACAAGCCCAAGATGAAAATAGCCAAGCTAAACGATGAGCTTTGCCTGGGTTGCGGCGTGTGCATACGCAGCTGTAATAAACACGACAGTCTGTCTTTGGAGTTGCGTCCGAAGCGAGTTCTTACGCCATTGAACGGGACACACCGGGCCGTGGTCATGGCCATTGAACGCGGCAAATTACAGAACCTGATTTTCGATAACCAGGTCCTGTGGAGCCACCGTGCCATGGCTGGGGTATTGGGTGTGATCTTGAAGCTGCCGCCGATTAAACAGGCTTTGGCAAGTGAACAGCTCAAGTCCCGCTATCTGGAAACGCTAATAAGATATACAAAGCATTAGACAGCGCCCACGCTAACCACACTCGGCGAGAAAACAAAATGGCCCCACAAGGGGGCCGTTTTATTTTCTGGCGGAGAGGGTGGGATTGATTCGGATCGCCTCGGGGCGATCCTCACCCTTGCGGGGCGCGCTGTGCGCGTCCAAAACGCTGCCGCGTTTTGTCGAACCAGTGCGTGCTCATCCATCACCCCCATCAGGTAAATGAAAACGGGCCACAAGGGCCCGTTTTCATTTACTGGCGG
>JAACFB010000028.1 GCA_009937615.1 Gammaproteobacteria bacterium
AAGCCCTCGCCAGGGCCGATGGCGAGGGCTTATGGGCGATCGGTGTTCCGTTACTTGGCGGCCTTGCGTTCCCGCGTCTCTTTAATAACTTCGTCCGCGACGTTTTGCGGGCAGGGCGCATAGTGCGAGAACTCCATGGAGAACTGTCCGCGGCCTGACGTCATCGTGCGCAGGTGACCGATATAACCGAACATGTCCGCCAGCGGCGCATCCGCTTTGACCCGAACACCGGTTACTCCAGCGTCCTGCGACTTGATCATGCCGCGACGCCGATTGAGGTCGCCGATGACATCACCGACATGGTCTTCGGGCGTGAAGACGTCGACCTTCATTATAGGTTCGAGCAGCTGCGGACCCGCCTTCGGTACGGACTGCCGATATGCTGCCTTGGTCGCGATCTCGAAGGCGAGTGCCGACGAGTCGACGGCATGGAAGGCGCCGTCCAGCAACGTGAACTTGACGTCGAGCAACGGGAAACCGGCGAGTGTGCCTTCATCCATGCTGACCCTGAAAGCTTTCTCGATAGCGCTCCAGTACTCCCGGGGCACGTTGCCGCCCGTAACCAGTGACTCGAATTCGTAACCCGCATTTTTCTCGGCGGGCTCGATACGGTAGTCGATGCGTCCGAACTGGCCAGAACCGCCCGATTGCTTCTTGTGGGTATAACTGTCTTCGACCATTTGCGTGATAGTTTCGCGATACGCAACCTGGGGCTTGCCCATGGTCACATCGACCTTGTGCGTGCGCCTGAGAATGTCGACCTTGATGTCGAGATGCAGCTCGCCCATGCCTTTGATCAAAGTCTCGCCGGAGTCTTCGTCAGTCGCAACCTGGAATGACGGATCCTCCTGCACCATCTTGTTCAACGCCACGCCCATCTTTTCGTTGCCGGCCTTATCCTTGGGCGATATCGCAACCGATATCACTGGATCCGGAAACACCATTGGCTCCAGCGTCGCCGGATTATTCGCATCGGCGAGTGTGTGCCCGGTGCGGGTATTTTTCATGCCGAGCAGGGCGACAATATCTCCAGCTTGCGCTGAATCAAGTTCCTCGCGGGAATCTGCATGCATCTCCACGATCCGGCCGATACGTTCTGTTTTGCCCGTGAATGTATTCAGGACGTTATCGCCCTTTTTAAGAGTGCCCGAGTAAATACGCGTGAACGTGAGGGCTCCGAAACGGTCGTCCATGATCTTGAACGCAAGCGCACGCAATGGCTTGGCCGGATCCACGATCGCGACACCGCCGGTCTCGTTACCTTCGAGGTCGATTTCCGGCTGTGGTTTGACCTCGGTCGGGTTGGGCAAATATTCAACTACTGCATTAAGAATATTCTGTATCCCTTTGTTTTTAAATGCTGAGCCACAGTAGGTCGGGAAAAAGTCGAGATTGATTGTGCCCTTGCGTATGCACCGTTTGAGATCTTCGATCGCGGTTTCGTTGCCGTCGAGATACTGCTCGAGCAGATCGTCGTCTTGCTCGACCGCCGTCTCAACCAGCTTTTCACGCCACTCCTCGACAAGCTCCTGCATGTCGTCCGGTACGTCCGTGATCTCGTAATCCTCCGGATCCTCCGAGGAATTCCAGATCCAGGCTTTGCGCGTCAGCAGGTCTACGACGCCCTTGAATTCATCCTCGATACCGATCGGCAGAACCATGACGAGCGGATTGGCACCCAATACGTCCTTGATCTGCTGGACTACGCGCATGAAATCAGCACCGATTCGGTCGAGTTTGTTGACGAATATGATCCGTGCTACCGCGGAATCATTGGCATAGCGCCAGTTCGTCTCCGACTGTGGTTCGACACCACCGGATCCACAAAACACGCCCACGCCGCCGTCGAGAACCTTCAGGGAGCGATAGACCTCGATCGTAAAATCCACGTGCCCCGGCGTGTCGATGATGTTCAGCCGATGATTGTCCCACTCGCAGCTTGTGGCAGCGGACTGAATCGTGATGCCGCGCTCCTGCTCCTGCTCCATGAAGTCCGTGGTTGCCTCGCCATCATGGACCTCACCGGTGCGGTGAATCTTGCCCGTGAGCTTGAGAATACGCTCCGTCGTCGTTGTCTTGCCGGCATCCACATGGGCAAAAATGCCGATGTTGCGGTATGTATTAAGGTCTTTCATTTCGATAACTCTGTCGTTTTCCAGTATCTGCAACCACTCGATTAATATCTCCAGCCATCGCTCTGACCTTGCCGTTGAGCAATCGCGAACAAACAACGAAGATGGGTGCAACCAATCCTTGCCAGTCCTGAGGCGCCCCGAATTTGCGCAACTACAGCATCCATTCGGGTCTGACGGGCTAACGGCCGCGGATAATAGCAGCGCGCAAGCACTTGAACCAGCGAATTTTCCGGGAAAACTGCCGCCTGTCGCAGATGGGGGCGTGCGGATCGCCAATCAAGGGCCTGTTACACGGATTTTCGGTGCCCGACAGCCTATGATTCGTCGCCTCGGCTAATGCAGAGAGCGCTTTTGAGTAAATATCAGGCATTCCGGCGGCGTCTTGTGCCCACCCTGATCACGTTGCTGATAGCGGCCGCCGTGATTCGCTTGCTGTGGTTTCCGGGGCCGTATTTCAGTCTTTCCGGGATTGGCCCGTTGGTGCTCATCATGATCGCCGTAAATCTGATCATCGGGCCTGGGTTGACCGCCCTTGTCTACAGGGAAGGCAAGCCGGGTCTGAAGTTCGATTTGATGGCAATTGCCGTGGTCGAGCTAGTTGCCCTCGGCTGGGCCTGCCACGCGATCTACCTGCGGCAGCCCGTTTACGCCGTGTTCGCCGTGGATCGGTTCGAAGTCGTTGCGGCCGCGGAGATCGATCGCACACAAATTGCTGACCCGAAGCTAAGGAGTCGGCCGGGACACGAGCCCCGGCTTGTGTTTGCAGAGGTGCCGACCGACCAGGACAAGTTGAACAAGCTGCTTGACGACGTACTGCACCTTGGCCTGCCAGACATCGATCGGCAGCCTGAGTTCTGGAGGCCCTACGCGTCGGGCATCGTCGTGGTCAAGTCGCAGTCGCGTCCACTCACAGATCTTTTGCAGCCCGGAGACAGCCGATCGAAGCGCGTAAAGGGGTGGTTACGGAGAAACGACGCCAGTGCGGGTGATTACGTCTATCTGCCACTGCGTGCGAAAGTCCGCGATGCCGCAATGATCGTGCATGCCGATATCGGCTACCCGGTTGGCGTGCTCGATGTCGACCCGTGGTGAGATACAGTTTTTGCCCAGGCTGTTTGCGTGCGCCCGAACCTGACCAGAGAATCGCGAAAGCTTGTCATCCGTAAAACACCTGCGGAAGTCAGCGTCGTAGAATTGCCCACCAGCGCGCGATATTGAGCAGACTCATCAATGAGGCTGAGACATAGGTCAGGGCTGCGGCTTTCAACAATCTCCGAGCGTGCCGCCGGTCTGGAGTTTTCAGGATACGGTACTCGTCAAGCATCGGCAGCGCACGAGCAAAGCTGGCGTTGAACTCGGTTGGCAGCGTTGCGAAATGTACGAGCGTCGACGTTGCAAGCGTGCAGAATCCCGCCGCAAACATCAGCACGCCGAGTCCGGGTACTCGCGTCAAGGCGCCGATAAACGGCGAAATGAGCAGCACGCCCGCACCGAGCTTTTCGATGTTACGGCTGGCGCGAACCAGCTGGCTGCGAATTTTAAGTGGTGCGTAGCCCTCGTGGTCCTGAAGAGCGTGTCCGACTTCATGTGCGGCCACCGTGATCGCCGTCAGCGATCGGCCGTCGAATTTGTCGGGAGTGAGGCGGACGGCTTTGGCCTCCGGGTCGTAGTGATCTCCATCCGGCGTCGATTCGACAACGACATCGGTCAGCCCGTGCTTGTCAAGCAGGTGGCGGGCGAGCTGTGCGCCCGTTCCCGAATATCGATCGGCCGGCACGCTGTAGCGCTCAAGCACCCGGCGGACCCAAAGTCCGGGCCCGAATATGATCGCGGCGATTGCGATGATAAAGATGATGACCGTCATGTCTGCATGGTATCGCGCCTTTGGTCCTGGCTGCACGCGACAGTCTGTCGCGGAAAAAGAATTCTGATTGCAAATCGAGTATCTTCAGCGCTTGCCAGGAACCGGTGAGTCGGGCGCGTGACTTCAGACCAGCTACAGCTATTCGGCCTTTTGTTTTTTGTCTTTGTCTTCCTTGTCTGGGGGAGGTGGCGTTACGATCTTGTAGCCTTCGTTGCACTGCTCGCGGCACTGCTGATGGGCCTCGTGCCAAAAGAGCAGGCTTTCTCGGGATTCGGTCATCCGGCGACGGTCATTATCGCGCTGGTATTGATTGTGAGCCGTGGCTTGTCGAACTCGGGCGTCATCGAAATGTTGGCCCGCTATTTTGTCGATGCGGGCAGGCGGCTCGCAGCTCATGTTGCGATCATGTCGGGTCTGGCGGCTGCGCTGTCGGCGGTCATGAATAACGTTGCGGCACTGGCGCTGCTGATGCCCCTCGATCTCCAGGCCTCGAAAAAGAGCGGGCGCAGCCCGTCCCTCTCGCTGATGCCGTTGTCTTTTGCGTCGATTCTTGGCGGCATGGTGACGTTGATAGGCACGCCGCCCAATATTGTCGTTGCGGAATTCAGGGGGGATGCGCTTGGGGAGTCCTACCGAATGTTCGACTTCGCTCCGGTCGGTCTGGCGTGCGCGGTGGTCGGTGTTGCCTACGTCGCGTTGATCGGCTGGCGATTGCTGCCGGCCGATCGCCAGTCCCAAGACGCCGCCAAGGACCTGTTTGATCTTGCCGACTACATTGCCGAAGCCCGTGTACCGGAAGGCTCCGACATAATCGGGCGCAAGGTTCGCGACCTGGACGAACTCGCCGAGAAAAGCGATGTGGAAATTATCGGTCTTATTCGTCGCGGGCGCCGGCTGCCGGGACTTGCACGCGTTGCAGAGATCAAGGCCGATGACATCCTTGTCATCGAGGCCAGCCCGGAGAGCCTCGAAGAAGCTCTGGGCACGCTTAAGCTTGACTATGTCGGTAAGGGAGACGGGCAGCTCGGCGACGAGGAACTGACACTGAGCGAGGCCGTTGTTCCCGAGTCGTCCCGGCTCGCGGGGCGCTCGGCGACATCGATCCGGATGCTTTATCGTTACGGCGTGGCTCTGGTTGGAGTCTCCAGGCAGGGCAGGCGGTTTCGGGAAAACCTGCGAAAGCTCGTGCTGCAGCCTGGAGATGTCCTGTTGCTTCTCGGTCACGAGGAGAGGCTCGCAGACGTTACGGGACGACTGGGCCTTCTGCCGCTCGCCGATCGCGGGCAACGAGTCATCCAGCGTAATAAGGCATGGCTGGCGGTCGGCCTGTTCGGAGCGGCGATCGTCGCGGCCAGTGTCGGTTTCGTCTATCTGCCGATTGCCCTTGGCTGCGTGGTCGCGGGTTACCTGATTTTCAACATCGTACCGGTGCGCGAGGTCTACGACTCGGTAGAGTGGCCCGTTATCGTGCTGCTTGGGTCGATGATTCCGATCGGCTCCGCTCTGCAGGATACGGGCGGCACGACCCTGATTGCAGCCGGGATTATCGACCTCGCGTCCGGATTGTCCCCGGCCTTCGTACTCGGACTTCTTGTCGTCATCACGATGACTTTGTCCGACGTGATGAATAACACGGCGACGGCCGTTATTGCCGCGCCCATCGCGATTGAACTGGCGGGGCGCCTTGGCGTCAGCCCGGATCCGTTTCTGATGGGAGTCGCCGTGGCCGCATCCTGCGCTTTCCTTACGCCGATTGGACACAAGAACAATACGCTGATCATGGGCCCGGGTGGTTATCGATTCGCCGACTACTGGCGCATGGGTTTGCCGCTGGAGATCCTCATCATCGTCATTTCGGTGCCGACTATTCTCTTCGTATGGCCACTTTAGAGTCATTCGTTTCGGTGACGCTTATGTAACCTTGCTGTCGCAGATTCCCTGAATTGTGCGTCAGAATGTGACACCGAGAGCGTTTGTGAACGGCACGGCCTCAATTCGCTAGCGCCTAAGTGCCTGATTCTTTACGTAACGATCCATTTTCCTCCTGCCTGCCGGCTTGGCACAGGGCTTGCAACATTTCTTCCGTGATTCCGCGTTGAATCCAAATGCCACCTAACGGTCAGGAACGGAGGGAGTTATGGAGCAGGCACTAATTCAGGATTGGACCGACAGCCAGGTGATCCTCAGGTCAGGCGAGGAGCGCAACGTCAAATATCGCGTCTTCAAGGACGGTGGTGTCCTGTACCAGGAGATCTGCGAGGCTGACGGCGCGCCCATTCACACGCTGGAAATGCCGGAGGGCGTGAGGCTCGATCAAAAGAGCTACGAGGTCATGCTGCGATATGTGCTTCTGGATGTCGTTGCGGCTTAGACGCCGTGCATCCGTCCCGTCCGAAATTCCGGCGGTTCATACGGATATTTTTATGGGTTGTTTGGGTCTAAGCTTACGCTGAAGGAAAAAAGAGTGGAAAATTGGTCACCGGATTTGACCCCTCGACCGGAGCAAAATAATGAGCAACGACAACCCCACCATCGAAAACGCATCACTTGACGAAGAACACCCGGCAATTGAAGAAAACCTGAAGTCGCGGTCGACATGGCTGCGCGGACTATTCATGTTGCTCTGCTGTGCGCTTTTGTCTCTCGCGGGATTCGTCGGTAGCTTCGTCGTCGTACTCGGCTTCTTGTGGGTATTGTTTACCGGAGAGAAGAACCGCCAGTTGCAGCAGGCAGGGCAGAGTATTGCGACGTATGTCTATGAGATAGCCCGTTTTCTGACCTTTAATACCGAAGCGATGCCATTTCCTTTCGGCGGTTCCTGGCCGTCTGGCAAGCCGGAACACACTGACTGATCAAGGTCTGGCTCCGCTATAAGGCGGACACGTACGTCAGGACTTCTCTGAAAGGGGTTCGAGAGCGTTCAGATCGACAGCTCCCGCTGTCCGGGCTGCCAGTGGGTCAGGTTGATATGCGCGCCGCCAACGCCGAGTTTACGCACCCATTTTGCAGCGGCGTCGAGCGTCACCCAGGTCTTCACTTTGCCTTTTCTCGTTTCGGCCGCAATAGCACCGTTGGGCGTCTTGGCCTCGACATGAAAACGAGCCCCCGTTGCAATGATACTGATGTTTTTTATCGCCCCGGCTGCAACCATCGCTCTCAACATTCGTTCATCCATTCTCGTTCCCCGGAAAAAGGTCGGACTGCTCGGGTATCGTGATGCCTTCCTGATCGCAGTGGCGGCGAATCAGCATCTCGACCATGTTGGCGACGCTACGGTGTTCGCGACTTGCCGCCTCTCGCACTGCATCTTTGATTGCAGGATTGATGCGCAGGTTGAGTGTGGAAATCTTGGTTTTCGGCATGCGTTACATTATATAGTATTAATAACGTAAATGTAACGCACTTTACAGTTTCGTGACCAGTCATTGCACAGGTCACGGTAATTTTTGTCACGATAAGCTACGGTTTTCGCCATGACCATCGATTTCTTCAGCCGCAACTGGGCCATCGTGATCGCCGGGGCCTTTGGCCTGTTGATAGGGCTATTCGTTGCGTACCGGGCCTATAACGATTCGTCCCGCGGGCAGCTGCGTGCCAATGTGATCCGGCTCAAGCAAAGGTATCGACAGCTGGTGAAGGCGCATACAGCGGTACAAGGCGCGACTGAGAGCCTAAAACGGCTGCAGAGCAGGAAAGATTCGGTAAAGCCAAGTCGGCTGCGCGAGGCAGCTGAGGCCGTTGAGGACGCCGCGGCACTGCAAAAAATTGCCGAAGACCAGGTGCTGATTGCCGAGAATCACGTTCGCAAAGTCATACTCGCCGAGTTTCCGCCCAGGCACCATGAAGCGCTACGCAAGAAATATCTTCAGCGCCCCCGGCACGATACGGGACCATTTACATTCTGACCCGCTCACCGTCAGATGAACCGGCACAGCGCCCGCTGTACGTAAAATTACCGATGTTCTCGAAATTGCGTATCGTCTAATGTCCCGAAAAGTTTAGAGGGTCCCCGATGGAGACATATATTTTTGTGGCTTGCATGGTCTTTGGTGTAGCCGCCGTTGCCATGCTCGCGTTCACGTTGCTCATGATTGCCCTCGGGCGTGTCAAGGTCTGAATTGACTGGTTCGGGTCGTCTGATCCGGTAAATTCAGCTCGTCCTTCGCGCTCGCGGGGGTATTCCAGTGGTCGCGGAAAACACTGTGTATTCAGCAGTGCTATATTGCGTCCATGCGCAGCTTCTTGCCGGTCATTCTAGTCTTACTTGCCGTGTTCACGGCGGGCTGCATCGCCTACATCGCCTGGGAGCTATCCTCGGACAAACGGGATCCCGGCCAAAGCGGCGACTCCGATCGGCCGGATTGATCCTGAGCCTCACGCCATCGTTCGTTTAGCGCCTGCGCCTCTGGCCCGAGTCGCGGTTCTTGCTCGAACGGGCAACCTTGGTGCCTTCAGCCTTTGGCTGCCGGTCCGATTTCGGTTCGCTCTTGCTGGTGTAGGCTTTTTGCGTCCGGTCTCTTGATGGCTCGTTGCGCCGCATTTGCGATATTCCCTCCCGTCGAGACGTATTTGCATGCGGCTCTGCTCGTTGGGGTTCCGCGCGACGCACACGGGCCGCCTTTGGCTGGCTGTGATCCTGGTCGCCGAGGCGGGCGCGAGACGGTTGCGAAGGACGCAAGGCTGGCTCCGCGTTGCGGGATTTGCTTGCACTACTTCGATCGCGGGGTGCCTCGCGGGTACGGGCGCGCGCCTGGCGCACCGCTGCCGCCTGGTCGCCGCGAATAGATCGCGGCTCGGCTGCGGGCCGCTCCCGGAAACGGATGTCGGTTCGTGCTTGGTTCAAAGCCGCGTCACGGCTGTCCGAATTGTTGTGGCGCGGCCTGGCACTCTGGCCAGTCACTGAAACTGAGCCCGAGTTGCGTATCGACGCCGTGTAGTCGCTCGGGTATTGACGGGTCCTCGTGACGCGTTGATCCGTATACCGCAGCGTTCGCCGGGTTCTTGGCTGCCAGTAGTCACCAGAACGATAATGGTCGTGCGAGCGTCTTGCGCGATTGTTGACGTAAATCGTGTTGTGCACGTGAATCGTCGGACGACGGTACCACCAGCGATCCCAGTACGAGTAGCCGTAATAAGGGTGGCCGTGATAGCTGTGGTGGAACACATGCAGGCTGTCGGTGTACCAGCCTACAGAGAAGGCGGTGGTTACACCCCAGAAAAAACCGTGATGGAACGCGTGCCCCGCCGGATAAGGATAGTAGTAGACCGGGTAGGGCTGCGGATAATAATAATAGGCCGGGCGCGGTTGGTATACGACGACGCGTTCCGGCTCGTAATACGGCACATAAATGATGTCGTCGCTTACAGGCTCGATTTCGATCACGCCCTCGTCATAAGAAACTATCTGGTGGCTGTCGCTTTTCAGGTTGCCGGCCGCATAAGCGCGGTCACGAAAAGACTCGACGGCGGCGATCACGTCTGGTTGCTGGCTGACCACAGCTTCGCCGAGTCGCCAGGTCCAGTCCAGATCGTCGTTCAAAAGCTCGACGACCTCCGGGTAATTCACAAGAGCAACGACCGCATCGTCCCAGGTTTCATCGGGCTGCAGGGACGGATCAGCCTGGAGATCTTCAAGAAACCGGTTTGCCTGGACGATCTGCAGCGGAAAGGTTGACGCCGGAAGCACGATCGCCAGCAAATCATCGGGATACAGCGCGATAGGTCCTACCAGTTCCTCAAGCTCGCCGGCAGACAGCCGCGGTATGTCCTCGTTGCCGGTCGGCGCGTTAGATGCGTCGAACTGATGGTCGCCGATCGGGTTACCGTCGCCGTCGACCGGTACCTGCGCGCTGCCGAGGGCAGGCCAGATAAACATCATGACCAGCAGAAATTGCCATGCAAGCCAGCTGATATGCGATCGGGTGCTCATATTGCCTCCAGGTCCGAAAAACACTGACGGACTGTTCGATGCTGGAGTCAAGACTAGCGCAGGTAAGCTGAACCGACGCTTAACCTGGACAAGAATGTTGTCTCAGCCGGTGGCGAATGTGGCTCTCGTATCAGTCATCGCCGCCGTGCCAGCCGAGAAACTTCCAGCCGGTATCCGTTCTGACAAGAATATCGGTATAGCGACCGTTGTTGAGTTCAGTCTCGTTATTATTGTCCTTGAAGGCACTGGTATAGAGATAGTGGGCAATCGCGACATCGCCGTGTACGACGATAGCCAACGGGTAGAGTTCGTGGGCGATCGTATCACCTTGCTCATCGTTGAACCGGTCCCACATTTTGGTCGAGGCCTTCGAGCGTGGTGCCGGCGAATTGTTGTCCCAGCCGGAGAAATCGTCGCTGAGCAATCGATCGGCCCATTTCTTGTCGCCTTTCGCCTCGGCATTCCACTGGTCTTCAATAACAGACCAGACATCCACCTGATCATTCGGCACATCTTGAGCGTTGGCTGCCAAGACAAAGATAAGAACACCGCCAACGCACGGCAGTAGAAACTTGCTGATGGTTTTCATCGTGCTTGCCTCGTCCGGGTCCCGATTATGGTGACATGAGTTTAGACCGATTAGGCTGGTGCGACAAACAGAGAGATCTATCCTGAATACCCTATTGAGCGGCTGCAACCTATACTGGTAGACGCAGGCGACACGGGAACAAAATTATGCGCGCAATGGTGCTTCGCTCGATTACCCGGCTGGCTGAAAATCCGGCTCCGCTCGAGCTCGCTGATCTGCCGAAGCCGGAGCCGGGAGCCGGCGAAATCCTTATCGAAGTGAGTGCCTGCGGCGTGTGTCATACGGAACTCGATGAAATTGAGGGCCGAACGCCACCGTCTGTCCTACCCATTGTTCCTGGGCATGAGGTCGTGGGACACGTTGCGAAGCTCGGACCCGGCAGCGATCGTTTTCGGCCGGGCGCGCGTGTCGGTGTAGGCTGGATTCATCAGTCGGATGGCTCTCAAACCGAGAATCTGAGTGACGAGTTCGTTGCGACGGGCCGGGATGTCAATGGTGGCTATGCCGAATTCATGACCGTCCCCGAGTCGTATGCCTACCCGGTGCCGGACGTGTTTTCCGACGTTGAAGCTGCCCCATTGCTGTGCGCCGGCGGTGTCGGGTTCCGCGCGCTGAAGTTGACCGGACTGAAGAACGGGCAGTGCCTGGGCCTCACGGGTTTCGGGGGCTCCGGACATCTGGTGTTACAACTCGCAAGGCACCTGTATCCGGACACGCCCGTCTACGTGTTCGCACGGAGCGAGACCGAGCGAAATTTTGCCCTGACGCTGGGTGCTGCATGGGCCGGCCATACGGATGACGAGCCGCCTGAGTTGCTGCACGCGATTATCGATACCACGCCGGTATGGGGGCCCGTTTTGGCGGCACTGAAACGGCTGCGGCCGGGTGGCCGACTCGTCATCAATGCGATCCGTAAAGAGCAGGCTGACCGGCAGCTTTTGGCGGAGCTGAATTATGCGGAGCATCTTTGGCTGGAGAAAGAGCTGAAGACCGTTGCTAATGTCACCGGTTGGGATATCGCAGAGTTCCTTCCTGTAGCTGCAGCTGTTCCCCTGACGGTGGCGACCGAGACGTACCCGTTGGAGCGAGCTAACGATGCGTTACTGGCGTTACGGAATAGTCCGGTGAAAGGGGCAAAAGTACTTATTATAAAACAATAAGTTATATAGTATATTTAAAGTAAAAGTGTAATTAAAGGCTGCGCTGAGTCTGTTTGTGCTTCGCCATTGTCCGGTCCGCTCGGAACGGGGCAGCGCACGCGTCAGCGCGCCCCACAGATTGGATGCTCCAGCCAAGACGCTATACTGCAGGCACTGACTCAAAGCGGGAATTTGTATGGCCCACAGTATCGTTTGCTATCGATGCGGTGCGTCGCTGGCGCAATTATCACTGCCGCTATCAAGACAGGACGAGTGTCCCGAGTGCCGCAATTATTTGCACGTTTGCAAAATGTGCGTTTACTTCGACGCCTCAGTTCCGAAGCAGTGTCGTGAAGATGACGCGGAAGAAGTTATTGAAAAATCACGCCTCAACTTCTGCGACTGGTTTTCCCCGAGCGACGCGGCTTTCGATGCCGGACGAAAATCGCAGGAAAACCAGGCGCGAGTCGAGCTCGATGCCTTGTTCGGCGTCGAACCCGGCATCGAGCCTGCCGCAGACGAATCCCTGAGTGACGCAGAGAAACTGTTCAAATAGGCTCTCAATCTTAATGAATATCGATAGGCGGAAATTTCTGATCGGCTCGGGCGCGGTATTGACGATGCCGTCGGTGGCTGCATGCACCGGCACGAAAAAGATTCCGACGGAAGGAGTGCCACGCAGTCAGTTCGACGGCGATTCAACGGCCGAAGAGGTCACGGAGGATATAGACCTGAGCGGCAGGCTTGCTGTGGTCACAGGTTGTACCTCGGGCATTGGCCTCGAAACGATGCGCGTTCTCGCAATGCGCGGCGCATTTGTCGTAGGCACCAGTCGCTCGCTGGAGAAAGCCCAGGCGGCTTGCGACAGTGTCGCCGGCGTCACATCGCCGCTGCAGCTGGAACTGGCCGACATGGACTCGGTCGTTGCGTGCGCCGATGCGATTCGTTCGATTAATCAGGCACTCGACATACTGGTCTGCAACGCGGGCTATATGGGCGGCAGCGGCGAGCGGGAAACCAGCAACGGCATCGAGAAGCATTTTGCCGTTAATCATTTGGGACACTTTGTCTTCGTAAATCGTCTTCTCGGTCGTCTCTACATGGCCTCACAGGGGCGCATCGTGGTCTTATCCAGTCGCGCCGCCTATTCGCAGGCGCCCGAGGCCGGGATCGAGTTCGATAATCTTGACGGCAGCCGGGATTACTCGGATCGCCGTGCTTACGGGCATTCAAAGCTGGCCAATGCGTTGTTCTCGCTCAAGCTCGGTGAACTGCTGAGGGGCACTCGCATCACTGCAAATGCCCTGCACCCGGGAGTCATCAATACCGAGATCGATCGTCACATGAATCGTTTCCTGCAGGGCGCCTTTGCTGTAATGACGGCGTTAGGCATGGGTAAAACGATAGAGCAGGGTGCGGCGACGACCTGTTACGTTGCCACGAGCCCAAAGCTTGGATCGACCAGCGGCAGGTATTTTGAGGACTGCAACGCAGTTACCGTGGTCGGTAGGGGGCATCTGCATGACGCCGTCATGGCCGGCCAACTCTGGCAAATTTCCGAGGAATTGACGCGGCCTTATCTCGTTACCCATACCGGCCCTGACTGGAATAATGTCGAGCGTGCGATGCGGGCTGAACCCCGGGACTGAGTGATGGCGCCATCTAACGTTATGCCGGCTTTATTCTCCGGGTACAGAGCTGACTCGGTGGCGAACGGGTTGCGCTGTTTTCGGCTCGCGGGCCTGATCGAATGCCGTGGCCCGCTGGGCTTGGGGTCCCGCCGCCGGGGAAAGTTGTCGCGCAGGCAACCCCATGAGAACTTGAGTATCTACAGGCAGTTGATATGAATCACAGAATAGGGCGACTGATTTTTGGAATCGGTGCAGGCCTGGTTATCGCGTTTCTGGCGTTCCGTTGGATAGAGGATCCTGAACCTCGCATTGAGCGTCAGCGGCAGGAAGCCGCGGTTACAGCGGCTCGTCAGTCGCTCATTGCAAAACTGGACATCGGCCAGATTGAAATTGTCGATCCACTGGCGCCAGATCGACAGGTTGGCAAGACCTACGTTTACCGCGCACAAGACGGCTGGGAAGTGTCGGGATACTATCGGCGCGGGCCGTCCGACCTTTGGCACCCGTTCCTGGCGACCCTCGACAACTCGCTGGTGCTCTCACACCTAAAGATATCCGATTCCGCGCTCCTGGACCGTGGCTCCGGCGACGGTCTCCTCGAGGTCTTACCTTGAATCAGACTGTCCCGCCAAGGGCTGCCTCTTCCTTCGTTTCCTGGCGCCATTCGAAGACATTGAGTTCGATAAATACGAAGGCAACCAGCCAGAGGAAAGCATCCCAGAAGTCAACGAAGTCGCCCTCGATCCCCCAGTAAATAGCGGCAAACAGCAGGGTGCTGTACAGAACGATCTTGAGAATGTTGCTGATGCGCAGCGCCATGCCCTCGTAGCGGTTACGCTCCTGTAAACGCACGTCAGCTTCCAGAACCAATACGACAAGCAGCCAGACGCCCGCATTCACAACGTCGATCCATGCCAGGCCCATGATTGCGTGGAATCCTGCCGGGTCGACCACGGCCTGCATGCCATCGAAGCGCAAGAACGAATCGGCGGACGAAAAGCTATGACAGTTTTCGGCCGTGATTGCTGCATATTCATCGAAATCGACAGCATAAGCCCACTGGTCTCCTGCCAGCGAACACAGATCTGAAACGCCCTGCAACGGAATAGCGGATTCGACGAAGGCGAGATTCAGGATGTATCCGAAGAACGCATACACGATGAATGCATAGCACAGGAAACGAAGTCCGTGCAGTGTCCAAAAGACGGGTGGCGTAAAGTGCCGGTCCTCGAGCACATACGTCTCGAGTTCGAACATCAGCAGCAGTATCACCCATGCTGCCGTATCAATCGTTGCGGCATAAGCCTCGATCAGATTTTGCAGCGTGACCCCGTTTGGAAACTGCAGACTGGCGGCTGCAAATTCCTCGTCGAAAAACAAGTACACGTTTATCGCCAGAAATACATAAACGATGTACTTGAATGTCGAAAATACGATAACGCGGTTGATCGCCAATGGCATATTCGGTCCTCGGCAGCAGGCGATTCTATGCATGCGGGCACGTTCTTGGCAATGGAGCTAAGACACTATCTGGGTGCTGATTGACGGCAGGCATGTTTTGCGACGGACGGTTTGGCGAGTGGCGCAGCAACCGGCATCCGCTGCACCGGAGTAGGGTCCGGAGACGCGCTGGGCCGAGAACCATCGACTTCCTATCGGTTCCCGGCGTGGCATTGCCGTCGTTATTGCCGCACTCAATGTGGTCAGACTGACCGGGTCTTTATAGTCAGGGCAGGACTGTTCCTGAGCCTAAAAAAATAAATTAACTAAATGCTATAACGCATTGAATAATAATACTAATAATGTGATCAAATGTATTGATTTGAGCGCTTGTTTCGTGTCTCCGGGACGAAAAAACCACGGTGCGGTCCCGGTTTTTAGGGCAACGGGATCCGCCATCGCTGGCGCCGTACCGCAAGAAATATGCGAACGTAATTTGTTCGAAAACGACGTTATTGTCCTTCCGGGACGCGATTCCGCTAGAATCCCGCCCCGGTCGTTCATGCATATACAAGGATCCAGATTGTGAGCGCAAAAAGTGACATTGAGATCGCCCAGGCTGCGGATCTTCGTCCGATTTCGGAAATTGCCGCAAAGCTCGATATTTCGACGGATGCGCTGATCCCTTATGGCCACGACAAGGCCAAGATTACCGCCGATTTTATCAAGTCGAATTCCGGGAACCGTGACGGGAAACTGATTCTCGTGACGGCTGTGTCGCCAACGCCGGCGGGTGAGGGCAAGACAACGACGACCGTGGGTCTCGGCGACGGCCTCAACAAAATTAACAAAAAGGCGCTGATTTGCCTGCGCGAACCCAGCCTCGGACCCTGCTTCGGGATGAAGGGTGGCGCCGCCGGCGGTGGTTACGCACAGGTTGTGCCGATGACCGATATCAACCTGCATTTCACCGGTGATTTTCATGCCATCGGAGCGGCAAATAACTTGCTGGCGGCGCTGATCGATAACCACATGCACTGGGAGAATGAACTCGATATTGACCCGCGCCGGGTCACCTGGCGACGCGTGGTAGACATGAATGACCGCGTGTTGCGAACAATTACATCGGGTCTCGGTGGCTACCACAATGGTGTCGTTCGTGAAGCGGGATTCGATATCACTGTGGCATCGGAAATCATGGCGATTTTCTGTCTTGCTCAGGATCTCGAGGATCTCGAGAAACGTCTCGGTAATATCGTACTCGGCTACACGCGTAAGAATGCACCGGTTACCGTCAGTCAGCTTGGCGCGCAGGGAGCCATGACTGCATTGCTTCGTGACGCGCTGCAACCGAATCTGGTACAGACCATCGAAAACAACCCGGCCTTGATGCATGGAGGACCGTTTGCCAATATCGCACACGGCTGTAATTCGGTGATGGCGACGAAGACGGGGCTCAAGCTGGCTGACTACGTTGTCACGGAGGCAGGTTTCGGCGCGGATCTCGGCGCGGAAAAATTCTTCAACATCAAATGCCGAAAAGCGGGTCTCAAGCCTGACGCGGTCGTGCTCGTCGCTACGATCAAAGCGCTCAAGATGCAGGGTGGCGTTGCGAAGGATGACCTGGGCGCTGAAAATGTTCCGGCGCTTAAGGACGGTCTCAAGAATCTTGGCCGGCACTTGCGCAACCTGTCACAGTTCGGCGTCCCCGCCGTTGTTGCCGTTAATCGTTTCACGGCGGATAGCGATGCCGAGGTCGCCGCTGTTCAGGAATATTGTGAGACCTTCGGCGTGCATGCCGTTAACTGCACCCACTGGGCTGATGGCGGCGCCGGTGCGACAGAGCTAGCTGAAGCCGTCGTCGAACTGGCTGATAGCGGTGCGGCGCAGTTCCGCACGCTTTACAGCGACGATCTGCCCCTGTGGGACAAGGCCAAGCGGGTGGCGACGACTATTTATGGAGCCGACGACATCATTGCTGACAAAAAAGTTCGGGATCAATTTACGCAGTTCGAGAGCGAGGGTTATGGCCATTACCCGGTCTGCATGGCGAAGACACAGTACAGCTTCTCCACGGACCCGAATCTTCTTGGCGCGCCCAGCGGACATGTCGTGCCGATCCGGGAAGTCAGGCTTGCAGCCGGGGCAGAATTCATTGTCGTCATCTGTGGAGCAATAATGACGATGCCGGGACTGCCGAGGGTGCCCGCCGCGAACGGGATTCGCGTTAACAAGGACGGTCGTATCGAAGGGCTGTTCTAGGCAGCCTGCCGCGCAACCTTGTCCGGCAGTACGAAAGATGTCCTGGCCCGCTCGCTTGCGAGCAGTTTGCTGCTGTAATAACGGGTCAGGATATTGTGCTCGCGGCAAAAAAGATCCTCATTCTTCTGACAGAATTCTTCCCAGCACGCCGATGGCGCGGCCGTTCGGCGTTCGGCGATAAGCAGCAAGAAGAACCAGCTGGTCGTCGCATGGTATTTGTCGGGCACGCCGAATTTAGCCGTCAGTCGGCGTAGTCCTGTCGTGAAGCGGCTGATTGCGTCTGCGGTTGGGTAACGCTGCAGGTAGAGCCAGGCCACATAGATATGCGCAGTGTGGTTGAATTCGCGCGAAACGATACAACCCGACTCAAACGCCTCTATCGTGATGCGCGGTTCGGCGATCGTCTTCATTGCGCTTCCTCCTTGAGAGCATGGCTGTCAGCTGCCGTGAGACTGCAGCCGTAAACGGACTTCAGCTGCGAAATGACTTTCCGGGTTTCGGGAGAAAACGGCGCTTTACCTTCGAAACTGTGCAGAACAATCCCCTCGAGCAGGTCTCCCAGCGATAGATCGGCATACTCGGCCAGACCTTTGAGCACCTTGAGTAATGACGCTTCGATACGAACGCCGGTCTGAGTGCGAGCGACAAGTTTTTTGGGCATGATCGGTCTTCCACAGAAAGTTACCATGGTAACAAGATAACATTTTTCGGGTCAATTCGCGTGCTATTGTTCCAGCTGTCAGGGCCCGGGACATCAAGAACCACAATTATGCTGAGCGACGACGAACTGCAGAAAGGTTTCGAGATCGGAGACTGGGTCGTCCTGCCGGCTCGCGGTGAGCTGCGTTCGGGCGACCAGGTCGTGAAGCCGGAGCCCAAAGTCTTCCAGGTGCTGATGGCATTGGCGGCGCGTGACGGAGATGTTGTCAGTAAAGATGAACTCATCGATGAGGTCTGGGACGGACGACCGACCGGCGACGATCCGATCATTCGTTGCGTGCATCAGTTGCGCAGCCACCTTGGCGACAAGGGCCGGCCTTATCAGTATGTCGATACCCTGACGAAGCGCGGGTACTGCCTGAAACAGAAAGTTCGGCTGAAAGCCAGTGTGGCGGACGTTGAGTCCGGCGTAGCCCGAAGAACAGGGACCTGGTGGGGCATCGCGATTGTTTCGGGGATCGCTATCGTGTTGCTGCTCGCCCGATCGCTTGTCGTCGATGATGGCGGGGTGACGGTTGGGTCGATCGGCGTATTGCCTTGCGAAAACCTGAGCGGTAACGAGGCGGATCAATACCTCGTAGACGGCTTCAAAGAGGAGCTCGTCAGGACACTGCACAATATTCCGACGGTGACGGTTAAGCCGGGCCGGGTCAATTATCCGGGTCTGGAGGTTCCGGAAATCGCGCGCACGCTTGGTGTCGAGAGCGTGCTGTTCTGTGCGGTTCAGCGGGACGGTGACATGCTCAAAGTCAACTATCACGTGGACCGAGGCCGCGACGGCATCAACCTGTCTTCCGGCAGTATCGTCGGTCTGCTCGAAGGCATTTTTGCGCTGCAGGAGAAGCTTGCCATTTCGGTTCGCGATGATTTGCTAGGCAAGTCCCAACCGGTGATGGTTTCCACGAGCCGGCCGGCAAGCATTGAGGGTTACGATCGCTATATGCGCGGACAGCATGCATTCCGGCAACGCGGTCAGCCGGGGAACCTCGAGAGCGCGATTGAGCTGTTTGAAGAGACTATAGAACTGGACCCGAAATTCGGTCCGGCCTACCTGTCGCTGGCGATGGCTCATGCCCTGTTGCCGGATGCTCGAAACGCACCGCTGGCGCAAGCGCACGAACGAGCGCTTGCAATCATCGAAGAGGGCATTGCTGTTGATCCGAGTATCGGTGCTGCCGCGGAGGCGATATTCGGCTTCGTCTATCACAAGCAAAAGAAGTGGATCCTGGCGGAACAGGCTTATGTCCGGGCGACCAGTGCGTCCGTGGTGGACTCGAATGCATTCAACTGGTACTCACTGATGCTCGCAGGCGTCGGCCGCCTGGACAAGGCCTTGGAACAGGCACTCCGGGCTCAACAACTCGATCCGAGTAATGGTGTGATCAATAGTCGAGTAGCGATCGCGTATACGTGGCTCGACGATCCGAAAAATGCTGCCGAATTTTTCGATCGCGCAAAAAGTCTTGGTGGCATCAGCCCAACGTACTGGCTTGCCAATGCGTTGATGCTGGAGCGCCTGGGGCAGCACGAGTTAGCGCGCGAGAGTGTTTATGCGGCCGTATCCCTGACTGGCCACACGACGAGCTGGATCGATCAGGCCTTTCTGGGCCTCCGGGATCCAGGCCAACGGCAAGCCGGAATCGAGGCGCTTAAGGTTGCCGCGGACACCGAAGCCATCAATCCGCAAATCGAACTGACGCTGCGAGCGATGCTCGGTGACGTCGATGGCGCGATAAGCATCGCGCAACAACTGGCTCGCAGAGACGTGACCTATGAAATGGACCTGTTGTTTTTGCCTGAATTGCGGTCACTGCGCGAGCGGCCCGAGTTTCTGGACATGATGGAGCAGCTCGGAATCCGCGAGTACTGGGACGCGGCAGGTTGCGCCTGGCAGGGCACTGTAGTGGAGTGTCCGGAAGCCCTGTAACTCTTGAGCAGCAGCCCGGCAAGAGTTCAGCGTCATTCCTCGTCTACCTGTCTGCGTACGCGTTTCAACTGGCCGCGCCGGCGCTTGGTCTCAACGCGCTTCTTCTTGACCTGTTTTGAAATCCTTGTCGGCTTGCGCGGTTTCGATTCGACAAGTGCTGCCGAGATCAGGCTCGTCAGTCGCTCCAGCGCGGCACGCCGATTGCGCTCCTGAGTCCGGAACTCCTGCGCTTTTATGACCAGAATGCCCGTCGTCGTGATTCGCTGGTCGCCGAGAGCGAGCAGTCGTTGTTTAGCGTCGGCGGGCAGGGCGCTGCAGCCGTTGATATCAAACCGTAAATGAATGGCTGAAGCCACTTTGTTGACATTTTGACCGCCTGATCCCTGTGCTCTCACGGCCGTCAGTTCGATTTCGTTCATCGGAATCGAGATGTCGTCAGCTATGGTCAGAAAATCGGGGGTCAATAACGTCTCCGGCCGTAATTGTGTGAGAATGCGCTGAGTCCACCGAGCGAGCTGCTTATGCAAGCCCGTAATCTCATCATACTGGTTTTTAGCCAGCTGATATCGGCGACCGGATCGATTGTCTTCGTTACGCTGGGCGGCATCATCGGCGCCACTTTGGCCGACAACAGGGCGTGGGCGACGGTGCCGCTCTCGATGGTCGTTGTGGCGACTGCGGCGTCGACAATTCCGGCGACTCTGCTCATGCGAAGATTAGGCCGTGGCCGGGGATTCGCAATCGCATCCGTAACCGCTGCGCTGGCGGTGCTGGTTGCCGTCGCGGCGCTCGCGGACGGGAGTTTTCCACTGTTCATCTGCGCCGCTTTGCTGTTCGGCATCAATATGGCGTTTACTCAGCAGTATCGCTATGCGGCGGCTGAGAGTGTCGATCCACGGTATGTCCCGCGCGCTGTTTCTTTCGTTCTACTCGGATCGATTGGCGGTGCTTTAGTCGGCCCCGAGCTGACAGCTCGCGGGCAATACTGGATCAGCGATATTCCTTATGCAGGTACACTTTTGGCGCTTGCCGGCCTGTATGGGTTGCAGGCCCTTATGTTTCTTTTTCTGCTGCGAACAAGGTCTGATCTGGAACAGAAGATTGTGGCGACGGACCGGCCGCTCGGAGCCTTGATAGCGCAGCCTGTATTTATTGTCGCGGTACTGGCCGGTACGGCTGGTTACGGGCTGATGACACTGTTGATGACGGCAACGCCGCTCAGTATGCACATCAATGATGGCTTTTCCGTGGAACAGACAGCCGATGTGATTCGGGCCCATTGGCTGGGCATGTACCTTCCGTCGCTGGTGTCCGGCCTGTTGATCGAGAGACTCGGTGTTGTGCGGATGATGTTTGCCGGTGCTCTGGCGCTGGGTGCAGCGTCGGCTATCGGCCTGCAGGGTCAATCCATCGCGCATTATTGGTGGGCGCTCGTTTTGCTCGGTATCGGCTGGAACTTCCTGTATGTCGGGGGGACGACAATGCTGACCTACACTTATTCGAGCGCCGAGCGATATCGGGCCCAGGGAGTTAATGAATTTCTGGTATTTGGTACAGCGGCGACAACCTCCTTGTTAGCTGGCACGATCATGCACTTTTTTGGCTGGCGGCCGCTGATGTTGATTCCAATACCGATACTGGCCATCGTCTGTATTGCGCTGGCGGCGGTGCGCAAACATAAAATGCTGGATCGGTACGCTGCCCGGGCCCAGGTCACTGGGAATGACTGAGGCCAGGCGAGTTCGAAAGCAATCACGCCAGTTACGCGGCGCGATCAGCAGGGGAAATTAGATGCAAAGGCCATTTGACGAGAACTTGTACAGGTTTGACAAACCACAGCCCAGCTACTGGGAGGCGACGGCAGAACCTGGTCGCTTCGACAATGCTCCACTGCAGACACAGGAGTCCTGTGATGTTGCGATCATCGGCGGCGGTTACACCGGGCTTTCGGCGGCGCTGCACCTGGCGCGCGACTATGACATCGATGTCAGGGTGCTTGAAGCGGGACATTTCGGCTGGGGTGCATCCGGACGCAACGGCGGTTTCTGCTGTACGGGTGGAACCGGAGTGCACCGTCAGGAACTTGTACGGCTTGTTGGCCTAGATAATGCGCGGGAATATTACGCATCGCAGGTGGCCGCGGTTGAACTCGTCAGGCAGCTGGCGAGTGACGAGTCAATTGATTTTCAGGCGCAGGGCAGCGCCGAAGTCGAAGTTGCTCACACTCGACGGGCCTATGCTCGGCTGCAGGAAGACCATGATCTGCTCACCAACTCGCTCGGCCTGGAGGCCGATTTGTACTCGGCCGGTGAATGCCGTGAGCGATTCTATGACTCGACCGAGCAGTTCGGCGCTTTGGTCACACGGCCGACATTCGGTCTGCATCCGCTGCGGTACTGTATTGGGTTGGCAACGGCCGCGCACCGACATGGCGCAAAGCTGCACAGCCATAGCGAAGTGGTCGAGTGGTCGACGGACGGCGCCGGCGAGCATCGACTGATGACGAGGGCCGGATCTTTGCGTGCCCGCAAAGTCATATTCGCTTGCAACGGTTTCATGCAGGAGCGGCTTCGGAACGACTTTTTCGGTAGAACGATTCCCGTGATCAGTGCGATCGTCGTTACGCGACCACTCAGCGAGGACGAGAAAGCGGCACAAAACTGGAAAACGGATAATCCCGCGGCGAATTCACGTCGAATCTTAAATTATTTTCGTCTCCTGCCTGATGGTCGGTTCCTGTTTGGAGGACGAGGAGATATTCGTGGCTCTGAACAAAACGAGCAGCGTACTTATGAAAATTTGATCGGAACGTTGCGGCAAATCTGGCCGAACTGGCGCAACGTCGAGATCGAGTATCGATGGCACGGCCTGATCTGTATGACCGCCTCGCTATGTCCGACTTTGGGTCGCCTGGACAATGATGACTCGGTTTTCTTCGGGTTCGGTTATCACGGCAATGGCGTGAATACCGCTACATGGACCGGTAAGCAGCTGGCAGACTGGATTGGCAACGGCCGGGAGCCGGAAGGGTTGCCCGCAATCGTACGTGGGCTCAGCCGGAAATACCCGCTGCCGGGCTTGCGCAAGGGCTACCTGGGTCTCGGGCTTTTTGTATCGAGACAGCTGGACCGGTTCAGGTGATCAGAACTTGTAGACGACGCCGAGTGAAACGACGGGCCATGCTTTGAAGTCGCTCATTTCATCCTCGAGTTCCAGGCGCTCCGTCTCGAGCGCCGCCTGAAAGGCAGGATCCTGGTTCAGCGCGCCGCTAGCGTCCAGAGTGACTCCCGGCTCGCCTTGCCAAAGCACGCCCAGGTCGAGGTTCAGCCCAACCTTGCCGGCCAAAGTAAAGTCGAAGCCGAGACCGAGATAGGGTGAGGTGCTGTCAAAAGTCGTTACGCTCGACAACGTGCCGATTCCGGCGCCCGGATAGGTGATACCCCCAATCGTAAGATCGAGACGTTCGTCGTTCAGCATTCGGATTTCATTACCGTTCGAATACACACCGGCAGTGATGCGCAACGGGCTGACCGGGAAATGAAAGTTGCCGGTTGCATAGAGGTTGTCGAGTGACAGCGTCGCGTCATACGGTATGCCGGCCTGTGAGCCGCTATCTTCATAGTCATACGCGTTCGCGCCGATGCGAATATCGATGTATGGGAGCGGCTGCCAGCTTGCTTCGATGCCCAGTCCGAGCGTCCCGGCTTTGAGGCCGATACCGAAATCGGTGTCTGCCTTTGCGTCACCCATTGCGAGGATTGCCAGCGCAATAACGCCAGCCGTGCTGCGAAATGCCAACATGGATCACCCGTCTACTTACGTATAAATATCGAGGTTAAACGTTGGTCGGGCTGGATTCTGTGCCCTGTTTCACAGGTTGAACCCGATCCTGCCCGTGCCGACACCATTTAGCGGGCTATATGTGACTCAAAGACGGAAATTTACACACGGCAAGTAACCGCCGGCTTCATTACGATCAAATGGTCCAGGTTGGGACCATGAAGACTGATATTCGACAAGGAGGTTGAATCATGCGTGAACTGACTATCAATGAAATTATGCAGGTTTCGGGCGCCGGCGGTGAGTGTGCGGGCGATAGTGGCGGCGATAGCGGCAATAATTACGGCGGGGTATCGGACACTGAATCCGTTGGCGCAGAGCTGGTCAATATCTATGAGGGCGTTGTTGCGGCTGCGTCCCACATTATCGAGCGAGTGGCGAACGCGTTGTAGTTAGTTTCTGGATCGGGGTGCCGAGGGTGCCCCGATTCCAGATACAAGCCAGACGATGCCGCCGGCGGCAAGCATAAACCCAACAATGCTCAGGGTAGCAATGTCGGGCAAGCTTGAATCTGTGACGCGCGGATTCCAAGTGCCGTGCAGGCAGCGCCAGTCGAACTGGATCAGACCGTCGTATGCCGCGTGTGAGATCGTACTTGCCCAGAGCATGCCGCTCCTTGCGAACTGGATCGCGAAGACGAGGCCGAGAGTAAATGCCAGCGGCATCGCAGAGGGCGGATGAAAAGCCGCGAACAGGAACGCCGAAACGACGATCGCCGTGCACCGTCCCCTGCTGTGCAGCGCAGACTGAATGAGCCCCCGGTGCACGAATTCTTCCACAATGGGGATCAGGCAGACCCAGACCAGCAACCCGACCATGAACTCGGTCAGGGGCGGGCAGTTAAACCAGAACTGGGGTCCGCTCGGTGCCGCCACGCGTGAGTCGACGGTGATGCCAAGGGCGATGCCGGCAACGAGCTGGCACCACCAGGCAACTCTCGCGAGTATGCCGATGGCGACGGCCGTTAGCACGAGTCGAACTGTCAGTCCGCCGGGATCGAACCAGCTTTTCACCGTATTTTTGCTCGAGCGCAGTATGGGCCATAGCAGAACCGCAAGCAGCGGGGGCACCAGCAGGTAACTCAAGTCCCTGGCGTAATCCGTACCGTGGCCGCCCTCGATCAGCTTCAACTGCAGGTTGGATCGCAGGAGGAGCGCGAGAAGCTGGATTAGCAGTATGGCAATGACCGGCGCCTGAATCGCTCGCAGCTGCATGATGAAGAAACCCGGTTCGGCAGACCCGAGTGAGGTTAGCGCCATCCTCTCGGGCCAACAGCGCGCATTTCCGGGCGAAACGCACGGAACCGTTTACAGCGTGGGCTCCAGCATCTTTTCACGCCCGTACTTGAGAAACAGCCCGGCGCGGGCATCCGGGTCGATATTCACCCGGTCGAGATCATGATTGACTGCGGGCAGTGCCAGGAGTCGTCTGTCCATTACTCGAAACCACAGTGACGGTATGTAGGCGAGGACATAAACGCCGAAGTAACCGTTCGGTAATTCCGGCAAATTATCGAAGTGCCGCAGTGACTGATAGCGTCGCAGAGGATTCGCATGATGATCCGAATGGCGCTGGAGGTGAAACAGCACAACATTGCTGTATATGTGGTTACTGTTCCAGGAGTGGTGCGGCTGGCAGCGTTCATACTTGCCGTCGGCGTCCTTTCGGCGCAACAGCCCATAGTGCTCGACGTAATTAGCGCTGGTCAGTCCCCACCAGGCCAGCAGGTGATGCAATAACAGGAACGGGACCATGATCCAGCCAAACATCGCCACCAGAGCAACCGTAATCAGCAGCGTTATCGCATAGGATTGCAGGATCTGGTTATTGGGATGCCAGGCGGATCGGTTGCGGCGCTGAAGACGATCGGTCTCGATTGACCAGGCTTCCTTGAATGCGCCGGGCATTTCACGCCGCGCAAACTTGTAGATACTTTCTCCCATCCGGGAGCTGGACGGATCCTCGGGGGTCGAGACTTTCCGGTGATGGCCGAGGTTGTGATCGATCGTGAAATGACCATAAGCAGGAATTGCGAGAACGATCTTCGCGAGCCACTTTTCAAATCGCGAATTTTTATGGCCCAGCTCGTGTCCCGTATTGATGGCCAGTCCCGCAGTGAGTCCCGCGACGGCCCCCAAGCCGAGGAATGCCCACCAGCTGAGATTCTGGGTAGCCGCATACCAGGCGACCCCGAAAAGGGTAACGAAGTGCATCGGCACAGCAATGTAAGTTAGCCGGCGATAGTAGGTATCCCGTTCCAGTTTTGGGATCACGGCATCCGGCGGGCTGTTGCGATCTTCGCCGAGCAGCCAGTCTATGACCGGCCCAAGGCCGTAGTTCAACAGGAACGGCAGCAGCAGCCAGAATTCATTTCCGGTCCTGGCGTGCAGTGCGATACCGATGAACGGCTGCAAAGGAAAGAGTACGGACGCTGCCCAGAACCAGCGCTTATGGTCAACATAATGTGTCGCAGCGCCGTCAGGCAGGGTTGCGGTGTAACCCTTCATTTCGGATGTCCCAGGTACTCTCGGATTGGCGTACGCATCAATTATTGCCGGATCTATCGATCAACACCAGTCTCCCGGTCAGTTGGGCTCCTGTCGGTTTCTTATACAGGCTGCGTGTCATGCTCACCCGGATAGCGCGAAATCAGCTTAAAAATCAGCGATCTACCGATCTGGTATGGATATTGCTCCCTGTATTACAACGAACCGAAGAATAGCCCGGCGGGACAATCGAATAGCCAGCCCCGGATTGACCACGGTGCCGGTCGGAACGTGTTCTTCGGCGGGTTTCGGTGGTGACCCCGGGACGCAACAAACATAGGTAATGCCGGCGCTGCTGATCGCTGCTAGGCTAACAAGCAAATGGGACGTGCGTAGTTGGCACGGATCTCAGACAGGGAGCTTAGCGCGCAGAACCGGTCCGTTCATGAGCGGGCCGATCAGCGAATTGGAATGCATGAAAGTGTGTTTTCTTGACAATGGTGTACGTCGCGATGAGTGAATCGATCAGGGTGGATAGAGCAATAACGGACAGGCGGTCCATGGGCTGGCGTACCGTGATGTTCGGATTTCTGCGTTCCAGGCGCCGCGACACCCGCAGGGGCGATGAGGGTGAGGTGCTGTTTCTCGACTGGCATCATCCCTGGCTGTTTTTCCTGGCGGTCGGCACAATGTTGATGAGTGTCATGGATGCCTTCATGACGCTGCAGCTGCTGGATCGCGGCATGGTTGAAGCGAATCCCGTCATGGCCGCGGCCCTCGGCCAGGGAACGACGTTTTTCGCGGTCAGCAAGATGCTGATGACCGGAACGAGTATTCTGGCGTTGGTCTTTCTTGCCAAGGCACGTTTCCTCAATCGGTTTCGTGCCGGCCTGATGCTGACTGTCTTCTTCAGCGTGTACGCCTGCCTGATATGTTACGAATTCGTGTTTTTGCTCCGAAGCATGTGATCGCAGCATCCGTTCCCAATATCAATCGCTTAGGCTAAACTAGCGGCCCTTTCAAGCGGGCCCGGCAGAGCAATTCCGTGCACTTGGGTACGGATGTGTTCAAAACATTTGCGTCATGAGCGATTCCCTGAAGGAACAGTACGCCTCTACACCGATATACGGTGGTAATGCGGCCGCCGTGGAAGCGCTGTATGAGCAATTCTTGCTCGACCCGGCTTCCGTTCCGGCGGCGTGGCGTGACTATTTTGAAACACTTGCTGCGCCCGAGACGGAAATCGCGCATTCGGCCATACGCGAGGAGCTGTTGAAGTCCGCCCAAGGGCGCTCCCGGCCGCGCGCTGCCGCGGTCGGCGCGAAGTCCTCGGCTGCCACGTCGGGAGAAAAGCAGGCGGCCGTGTCCCGACTGATCCAGGTCTACAGTCTGCGGGGCCACCAGGTTGCGGACATCGATCCTCTCGGCCTCATGGACAGGCGTGTGCCGGGCGTACTCAAGCTGGATTACCTGGGCCTGAGCGAGGCCGACATGGACACCGAGTTTTTCACGGGCGGTCTCGCGGGCATGAGTCAACAGCGCATGACTTTGCGTGAAATCCTCGGCATGTTGAAGTCAATCTATTGCGGCAAGATCGGCCTCGAGTCCGCACACATTTCTCGCGCCCGTGAGCGGCTTTGGCTGCGCAAGCGCTTCGAGCAAGCGCATGCCGCAGACTGGTTGTCGACAGACGAGCGGCTGTGGCTCTTGGAACAATTGACGAGCTCCGAGGGTATCGAGCGGTACCTGCATACCCGATACGTGGGCCAGAAACGTTTTTCGCTGGAAGGCGGGGAAAGCCTCATACCGATGCTGGACGACATCATCCAGCAGGGTGGTAAAACCGGCATCCGGGAAATCGTTATCGGCATGGCGCATCGTGGACGCATCAATGTGCTTGTCAACGTTCTGGGTAAATCACCCGAGGAACTGTTCGAGGAGTTTGAGGGCAACTACGATCCCGATGAGATCAAGGGCTCGGGTGACGTCAAGTACCACAAGGGCTTCTCGGCCGACATGAAAACGCCGGGAGGGAACGTGCACATCGCTTTGGCATTCAACCCCTCGCACCTGGAGATCGTGAATCCCGTTGTCGAAGGGTCGGTTCGCGCGCGGCAGCAACGCCGCGGCGACCTTAATCGGGAAGAGGTTCTGCCGGTACTTGTGCACGGTGATGCTGCGTTCTCGGCTCAGGGCGTCGTCACGGAAACGTTCCAGATGTCGCAGACCAACGGTTTTCGAACGGGCGGCACGGTACACATCGTTGTCAATAACCAGATCGGATTCACAACAAGCCGGCCATCCGATGCGCGCTCGACCGATTACTGCAGTGACGTCGCTAAAATGATCGAAGCCCCCATATTCCATGTGAATGGCGACGATCCGGAGGCAGCAGTGCTTGTGACGCGGTTGGCGCTGAAGTATCGACAGAAGTTCAAGAAAGACGTCGTCATCGATCTCGTCTGTTATCGACGCCATGGGCACAACGAAGCCGACGAACCGGCAGCGACGCAGCCGATCATGTACGGCAAGATTCGGGGGCACAAGACAACGCGCCAGCTGTATGCCGAAAAGCTGATTGATACGCAGGTCATCGCAGCTGATGCTGCAGCAGCAATGCAGGACGCCTATCGCGACCGGCTCGATCGTGGCCAGCCTGTTCCGAGATCGTCGCTAGGCATGATTGGCAATGAGTTCACCGTCGACTGGAGTCCTTATATCGGTTCCGAGTGGGATGCCGAAGTTGATACCTCGATCAGCCCTGCAACCGTTGGCGAACTGGCGGAGTTCCTGACCAGCGTTCCGCCGGACATGAAGCTCCACGGGCGGGTGCAGCGCATTATGGACGAGCGCAAACGCATGGCTGCCGGCGAGACTGAGATGGACTGGGGCTTTGCCGAAACGATGGCTTATGCCTCGATCATCCGTGATGGCAGCGATGTTCGCCTTGTCGGCCAGGACAGCGGCCGGGGCACGTTTTTTCATCGCCACGCGGTCTTGCACAACCAGGTCAATAACCAGGAATACACGCCGCTGAGCCAGCTGGTTGACCGGCCGAACGCCTTTCGGGTGATCGATTCACTGCTTTCCGAAGAGGCCGTCGTCGGGTTTGAGTATGGCTACTCGACGACCGAGCCGAACACTCTGGTCATCTGGGAGGGACAGTTCGGTGACTTCGCCAACGGGGCACAGGTCGTCATCGACCAGTTCATCAGCTCGGGTGAGGCGAAGTGGGGCCGTTTGTGCGGCCTGACTTTATTTCTGCCACACGGTTACGAGGGACAAGGTCCGGAGCACTCATCTGCGAGACTGGAGCGTTTCCTGCAGCTGTGCGCGGAACACAACATGCAGGTCTGTGTGCCGTCGACGCCGGCGCAGATGTTCCATATGCTTCGCCGGCAAATGCGGCGCCCGTTCCGCAAGCCGCTGATTGTCATGACGCCAAAGAGCCTGCTACGGCATAAAATGTCCGTTTCACCTTTGACGGCACTTTCCGCAGGTGAATTCGAGTTGATTATTCCCGAAGCGGAGCCGCTCGAAACCGGCAAGACCCGCCGTATCGTCTTCTGCAGCGGCAAAGTGTATTACGATCTGCTCGAGGCTCGGCAGGTTCATGGAGTCGATAATGTTGCGGTGATCCGGATCGAGCAGCTGTACCCGTTCCCGATAAGCCAGTACTCGAAGATTCTCAACGAGTATCCGCACGTTGAAGACATCGTCTGGTGTCAGGAAGAACCGCAAAATCAGGGCGCGTGGTACCAGATAAGACATCGTTTGCAGGAACCACTGCTGAACCACCAGCAGTTATTTTACGCCGGGCGTCAAAGCGCAGCGGCGCCCGCATCCGGAATATTCAAAATACACCTGCAGCAGCAGCAGGCCCTGGTCGAAGCGGCGCTTGATATCGAGATAAAAGCGAGTAAATCCGCTAAACCGAGAACGACAACACGGAAAACCGAATGAGTATTGAGATCAAAATTCCGCAGCTCCCGGAATCAGTCAGTGACGCCACGCTCGTGGCCTGGCACCGCAATGTCGGAGATGCGGTGGCTCGGGATGAAAACCTTGTCGATCTTGAAACGGATAAGGTTGTACTCGAGGTGCCTGCGCCGGCTGCGGGGGTGCTCAAAGAGATAAAAATCACGGATGGAGCCACAGTCGTAGCTGGAGACGTGATTGCAATTCTCGAGGAGACCGACGCGGCTGAGACGGCAAGCGATGCGGGCGCGGAGATGCAGCCGGACCAGGATGCCTCGGCCGAGTCCGTTGCGGCGCGAAAAGACGGAGGGCCCGTAAAGACCAGTCCGGCTGTGCGGCGGTTGCTCGAAGAGCATGATCTCGATGCCACGATGGTCCAGGGGTCCGGCAAGGACGGGAGACTGACGAAAGCAGATGTCATGGCGTTCCTGAAGTCTGATGACAGCGGGAATGTAACGCCAGGTGACCAAGTGCCCGTTACTCCCGACGAGGGAACGCCTATGGGCCTCGATCGAACCGAGCAGCGAGTGCCGATGACACGATTGCGGGCACGCATTGCCGAGCGTCTCGTTGAGGCACAGCAAACCGCGGCAATGTTGACTACGTTCAACGAAGTGGATCTGACCGAGGTCATGGCTTTGCGTGCGCGATATCGTGACTCGTTTGAAAAGCAGCATGGCGTCCGCTTGGGTTATATGTCGTTCTTTGCAAAGGCTGCGACTGAAGCCTTGAAGAAGTTTCCGGTCGTTAATGCATCGGTCGAAGGTACCGACATCATCTATCACAACTATTACGATATCGGTATTGCAGTGTCGACGGAACGCGGGCTCATGGTTCCGGTTATTCGCGATGTCGATCAAATGAGCTTTGCCGAGTTCGAAAAAGAGCTCGCTGAAGTGGCGAAGAAGGCTCAGGCAGGTACGATCGGTATGGAAGAACTGACGGGTGGCACCTTTACGATTACGAACGGCGGGGTGTTTGGTTCAATGTTGTCCACGCCGATACTCAATCAGCCGCAAAGCGCGATTCTCGGCATGCATTCGATTCAAGAGCGACCAATGGTGGTTGGCGAGGAGATTTTGGCGCGTCCAATGATGTATCTCGCACTCACTTACGATCATCGTATCGTGGATGGCAAGGACTCGGTGCAGTTTCTCGTGGCAATAAAGCAGTTGCTCGAAGACCCGAGCCGCCTGCTGTTGCAGATCTGATCAGCAAACCGACGCACAGGTTGAATGAGGACATGAGCAGAAAGTACGACGTCGTAGTTATCGGAGCGGGGCCGGCGGGGTATATCGCCGCAATTCGTGCCGCTCAGCACGGTTTGCAAGTGGCCTGTATCGACGAGTGGCAGAACAGGGATGGCAAGCACGCGTTCGGCGGAACCTGTCTCAATGCCGGCTGCATACCATCGAAGGCGCTGTTGGAGTCCTCCGAGCTTTACCACCGCGCAACACACGAGTTCAAAAAGCATGGTATTACCACAGGCGACGTCGGTATTGATATTGCCGCTATGCAGAAACGCCGCGCCGGCATCGTGCGCCAGCTTACCGGGGGAATCGCGGGGCTGTTCAAAGCGAACAAGGTCGACGGTCTTGTGGGCCATGGTAAATTACTGGCGGACAGGAGAGTCGAGTTCACTCCCATTGAGGGCGCCGTCGAGATTGTCGATGCGGACCATGTGATCCTTGCGTCGGGCTCTACGCCGATCGAACTGCCGGTTGCGCCGTTCGATGGCGAAAAAATCGTGGACTCGTGGGATGCACTCGAGTTTGAGCAGGTTCCGGAGCGTTTGGGGGTGGTAGGCGCCGGCGTCATCGGGCTTGAGCTCGGCAGCGTCTGGGCACGGCTCGGCGCAACCGTCACCGTTATAGAGGCATTGAAGGACTTCCTGTCCATGGCGGATCGCGATGTGGCGGCGATTGCGGCCAAAGACTTCAAGAAACAGGGATTGGACATCCGACTGGCGGCCACGCTTACCAGTGCAGCGCCGACGGCAAATGGGGTGTCGGTGCACTATGAAGACGAAACGGGTCCGCAGACTATCGAAGTCGACAAATTGATCGTCGCGGTCGGCCGCAGACCATTCACCCGGGAGCTGTTTGCCGATGACGCCGGCATTCAGCTCGACGATCGTGGGTTCATCGTTGTTGATGACGAGTGCCGAACCCGCGTCAAACAGGTATTCGCTGTTGGCGATTGTGTTCGCGGCCCGATGCTTGCGCACAAAGGTTCGGAAGAGGGCGTCATGGTGGCAGACCTGATTGCCGGTACGACATCAGAGGTTAATTACGACGTTATCCCGTCGGTCATTTATACGGCGCCCGAGATCGCCTGGGCCGGACAGACGGAGGAGCAGGTGCGGGCAAGCGGCCGCGAGTACAAGACCGGTACTTTCCCGTTCGCCGCGAGCGGTCGCGCCAAAGCAATGGAACAGACCAGTGGCATCGTCAAGGTGATTTCAGCGTCTGACGACGACGAAATTTTAGGTGTGCACATCATTGGACCGATGGCGGGCGAATTGATCGCTGAAGCCGTTCTCGCAATGGAATTCTCGGCCAGCACTGAAGATCTCCAGAGAACGATTCACGCGCATCCGAGTCTTGCCGAGGCGTTACACGAGGCGGCTCTCGCTGTCGATAAGCGTGCGCTGAACTACGTGAATCGCTAGCGGGTTTTTGTCCAGAAATCCGCGTTTTTTATGCCCAGCGCTTCGGGATCGAAACTGTACTGGCTGACGCCGGCTTTTCGCTGCGCTTCATAGTCACGCAGAGCTTTGATCGCCGGACTACCCATGAAGAACAGGATCAGGATAGCGATGATATTCAGCCAGGCCATAAGCCCCACGCCGATATCACCCAGTCCCCATGCAAGATCAGCCGTTCTGACGGTGCCGTAAAATACCGAGGCCATCAGCGCAATTTTCAAAACCGTCAGCTCGCCTGGGAACCGGATCGTTCGCCGGATGTAGGCCACATTGGTCTCGGCGATGTAGTAATACGCAAGCAGGGTCGTGAATGCGAAGAAGAAAAGCGCGATCGCAACAAATGTTTTGCCGAATCCGCCGAGAACGCTCTGAAGTGCATACTGGGTGAACGCGGGGCTGTTTGCCTGCACGTCGCTCATAAGAAGGCCGCCGCTGACACCGTTCTCGACGCCGGTGACAAAATACTGATTTGTGATCAGTATCATGAAGGCAGTTGCCGAACATATGAACAAAGTATCGATGTAGACAGAGAAAGCCTGCACAAGCCCCTGCTGAGCGGGGTGCTGAACCTCTGACGCGGCCGCGGCATGCGGGCCGGTGCCTTGCCCCGCTTCGTTCGAGTAAACACCGCGCTTCACGCCCCAGCCGATCGCCGCGCCGACACCAGCCATCGGAGTGAACGCATCCTTGACGATCATGCTGAGTATTGCCGGCAATTCCGAGATGTGCATGCCGATTATTCCGAAAGCCATTACGATGTAGCCCAGCGCCATGAAGGGCACGACGACCTGCGTGACGTGCGCGATGCGCTTTACGCCACCGAATATGATGATGCCGAGAATCGATACCACGACAACGGCCGTAAATATTTTGGTGTAACTAATTACGCCCAGCGAAGTTTCCAGCGACCGCTCGGCACCGAAAGCGAGTTCTGCGGCGTTGCCAATGCTGTTTGATTGCACGCCCGGCAGCAGCAGGCCTACAGCGATAATCGTCGATACGGCGAAAATCCATGCGTACCATTTCTGGCCCAGCGCTTTTTCGATGTAGTAGGCGGGTCCGCCTCGGTATTGCCCTTCATCCTCCTCCTTGTAGATCTGGCCGAGGGCTGATTCGATATAGGCGGTCGCGGCACCGAGAAAAGCGACAACCCACATCCAGAAAACAGCGCCCGGACCGCCAAAGCCGATGGCGGCAGCCACGCCCGCAATATTGCCAGTGCCGACCCGGCCGGAGAGCGACACGGACAAAGCCTGGAAAGATGAAATGCCCTGCGCCGATTCTTTGCTCGAAAACAGGAGATGGATCATTTCGCGGAACAGACGAACCTGTACGAATCGCGTCAGCAGCGAGAAGAACAGGCCGGCTCCAAGCGCCAGGTAGATCAGTGCCTCGCTCCAGATCAAGCTATTAATCGCATCGATCACTTCCTGCACGCTGGCTCCTCTAAGATCGTTCCCGGCGGATTCACGGGATGGTAACCGAAATCGGGGCAGTGAGCTTGCGTATTGATCGCCGTAGCCTTGGTCGGTCAGGACTTGCGCTTGACCGATATGACGTTGGGCAGTTGCTCGAGACGAACAATGACACTACTGAGCGTTGGCAAGTCGCGTATCTCGATACTGATATGCATGACTGATTGCATCGACTCGGGATCTGTATGGCTCGACAGGCCTGTTACGTTGGCATTCTCATCGGCCAGGACCGCGCTGATATCACGCAGCAGGCCACTTCGGTCAATGGCGCGCAGCAAGAGATCGACGGGGTATGTCGCTGTTTCGGAGGTTCCCCAACTGACCTCGATGATACGTTCAGGATTGCGCTGATTCAGGCTCAGGAAATTACCGCAATCCTGCCGATGAATACTGACGCCACGTCCCTGGGTGATGTAGCCGACGATTGGCTCCGGCGGCACCGGCCGGCAACATCGTGCAAAATTCGACAGCAAATCGCCGATTCCACTGACAGCGGCCGATTCCGTCGACGTATCCTTGTGTCGCGCAGGGCGCTTGACAGGTAACCGCTCGGGTGACGCGATGCCCCGCATGCTTTGCAGTGCCGTGGCGATTGCAGCCGACGTAAGGTCACCCGCACCCAATGCGACGCAGAGAGTGGTTGTATTTTTGTGCTTTAACTGATGGGCGACATCGTCCGTTGCAACATCACGCACGTTGAGGCGACTCAATTCGCGATCCAGAATTTCCCGGCCCTGCCGAAGGTGCTGATCGCGGTCCTGTAGCCGAAACCAGTTGCGTACTTTGGCGCGTGAGCGCGAGCCCGCCAGATAACCGAGTTTCGGGCTCAGCCAGTCACGGCTCGGTTGCGCCTGGCGACCGGTGATGATTTCAATCTGGTCACCGGTCGATACCTTGTAGGTGAGAGGTACAATGCGCCCATTGACCTTCGCGCCACGGCACCGGTGCCCGACCTGCGTATGCACGTGATAAGCGAAATCGAGCGGGGTCGCATTCGCAGGTAGCTCGACGACGTCACCCTTCGGGCTGATTGCGTAAACATGATCCTCAAAAACATCGCCACGAATTTGCGCAAGCAGGTCTTCTGCATCTTCGTTGGGTTCCAGCAGTTGACGAAGAAAGCGAATCTTTTGATCGAATGCGGCCGGGGAACTGCCAACACCTTCTTTGTATCGCCAGTGTGCTGCGACACCCAGCTCAGCCTGACGATGCATGTCATGCGAGCGGATTTGAACCTCGACAGTTTGGCCGTCGGGTCCGATGACTGCTGTATGCAGTGACCGGTAGTTATTTTCCTTTGGATTCGCGATGTAGTCATCGAATTCGCCGGGGAGGTAAGGCCACAGATTGTGGACACATCCAAGTGCCGCGTAGCAATCTTTGACATCGTCGACAAGGACCCTGATCGCTCGAATATCGTACAGGCTGTCGAGATTTCTGCCTTTACGCTGCATTTTCCGCCAGATGCTGTAAATATGTTTCGGGCGTCCCGTGACCTTGGCCCGTATCCCCAGGTTTTCGAGTTCAGCCTGTAGTGCGGCCCTGGTCTTTTCGATGAACTGTTCCCGTTCCTCGCGTTTTTCGTTCAGCGCATTAGCGATGGATCTGTAGGTCTCCGGTTCGAGGTATCGAAATGCATAGTCTTCGAGCTCCCACTTCAACTGCCAAACCCCGAGGCGGTTGGCGAGCGCGGCATAGATTTCTCGAGTTTCTATGGCGATCGCTCTTTGCTCGGCCGCAGGGGCCGTTCGTGCCCGCCGGACTTTGTACAGCTGTTCCGCAATTCGGATCAGGACGAGGCGAACATCCGACACAACTGCGAGCAGCATCTTGCGCAATGCCTCGGACTGACTGACTGCCAGGGCCTCGCCGGGCTGCCAGTCGGCGGGCAGTGAAAACCGGCCGAGCTGCACTAAATCAATAATAATTTGAGATAAGTACGATATTTGACTGTTTTCTATAGAATTAATGTTTATCTTGTCGTCGCGGACCAGGGGATAGATTAGGGCGGCAGCGACCAGCTTGTCGGACAAGCCGAGTGACGCAATGATGTCCGCGATCGCTTGCCCCTCATCAATTGCGGCGGTGAGCGAGTTGTCCGCGGGTAGTTCGTGCAGAAACCGTCCCGCGGCGGCGACGCTGTCGAGCGTCTGGCCTTCGATATCCTGATTGGGAGGCTGAGATTCCGACATTTCGAAAGAATTCTGTGATGTGCCTGTACTGGCAATAACCGTTATCATACGCGCAGATTTTGGCCCATGGTGGCCGGGTCTTGTTTGGGCAAAGCAGTGGATCATGGCGGGACATAGTAAATGGGCGAATATTCAACACCGGAAAGGCGCCCAGGATAAGAAGCGCGGCAAGCTTTTTACGAAGCTGATCCGCGAAATCACGGTTGCCGCGCGCATGGGCGGGGGCGATATCGCGGCCAACCCGCGCCTGCGCCTTGCGGTCGACAAAGCCAGGGCGCAGAGTATGCCGAAAGACAACATCGAGCGTGCGATCAAGCGCGGTTCGGGAGAGCTCGACGGTGCCGATTATCAGGAAATACGCTACGAAGGCTATGGTCCGGGCGGCACTGCCGTAATGGTCGACTGTCTTACCGACAATCGTAACCGCACGGTTGCCGACGTGCGCCACGCGTTTTCAAAATTTGGCGGTAATCTCGGTGCTGATGGATCCGTAAATTATCTCTTCAACCAGGTTGGACAGCTGCTGTTCCCGGCAGGCAGCGACGAAGACGCGGTTATGGAGGCCGCGATCGACGCGGGCGCCGAGGACGTAATTGCCGACGTCGATAATTCGATCGAGGTCTTGACAGAACCCGGCGATTTCGAATCGGTGCGTGACCGGATGGTCGGCGCGGGATTCGAACCGGAGACGGCGCAGCTGACCATGCGGGCGTCGACGAGCTCATCGCTTGAAGCGAAAGAGGCGGACTCCATGGTCAAGTTGCTCGAAATGCTCGAGGATATTGACGATGTGCAGGACGTATACAGCAATGCCGACATCTCCGACGATGTGCTCGAGCAACTTTGAGGTGTCACTGAGCGTGCAATTTTGAGCGAAAAAAGACGCATACTTGGTATCGATCCCGGATCGCGATTGACAGGATTCGGTGTACTCGATTTCGCCGGCGACCGCCCCACTTATGTTGCGAGCGGCACGGTCAGGACTCCTGAGGGCTCGTTTCCGGACAGGCTCAAACGAATTTTTATTTCCGTCGGCGAAATTGTCGAAAAATACCGGCCGGATATTGTTGCGATCGAGAGCGTGTTCATGGCGCGAAATGCCGGCAGTGCGCTGAAACTCGGTCACGCGCGATCGGCAGCACTATGTGCGACGTTTGCCTTCGATGTCGAGGTTTTCGAGTATGCTCCGCGCGAGATCAAACAGGCCATTGTTGGCAACGGATCAGCGAGCAAGGAGCAGGTCCAGCATATGATTGTCTCACTGTTGCAACTTGATGGGGCCCCATCGAGCGACGCGGCAGATGCGCTCGCTGCGGCCATATGCCACGGGCATCAACGAACATTGATATCCCGGCTTAACAAGGGTGCAACCATGGCAGGGTTACGATGATTGGGTCGCTTCACGGCCGGCTGACAATGAAACAGGCACCGCAAATTATCGTTGAGTGCCAGGGTGTCGGTTATGAAGTCGAAACTCCGATGTCAACATTTCTCGACCTGCCGAATATTGGTGAGGACCTGTTTCTTTACACGCATTTGCTCGTCAGGGATGACGCACACATGCTGTTCGGCTTTGCCTCTGAGGCCGAGCGGCATCTGTTTCGTGCGCTGTTGAAGATATCGGGAGTCGGCGCGAAGATGGGACTGGCGATCCTGTCGACAATGAAGGTCGATGATTTCGAACGATGTGTCGAGTATGAAGATGCTGCAACGCTGGTCAAGATTCCCGGCGTCGGCAAGAAGACCGCTGAACGATTGATCATCGAAATGCGCGACCGGATCGACAGAACGCACGCGGCGCCTGATGTTACGGCAATTTCGGCGCAATCCAATCCACGTTCCGAGGCCGTGGACGCACTTGTCGCGCTCGGTTACAAGGTCAAGGAGGTTAATCAGCTGATCGGCCGCATGGATGTAGACGGCAAGTCCGCCGAAGACATTATTCGGCTTGCATTGCGGCAGGCTGCGAGATAGCGATATGGGCGGCATCGAAACCGAACGACTGACGAGTGCAGAGCCACGTACCGAGGACCGTGCCTTCGACCGGGCAATTCGGCCGAAGACCCTGGTCGACTATGTTGGCCAGCCGGGCGTCAAGCAGCAGATGGGCATCTTCGTCGAGGCCGCCCGTCGACGTAGCGAAGCGCTCGATCACGTCCTCATATTCGGTCCTCCGGGGCTGGGCAAGACCACCCTCGCGCATATCGTTGCCAACGAAATGCGCGTTAATCTTCGCCAGACCTCGGGTCCGGTACTCGAGCGTCCCGGAGATCTTGCCGCCATCCTCACGAACCTGGAACCCAATGACGTGCTGTTTGTCGATGAAATCCATCGGCTGAGTCCCGTCGTTGAAGAGGTTTTGTATCCGGCAATGGAAGATTTCCAGCTCGACATCATGATTGGCGAGGGACCAGCCGCCAGGTCGATAAAACTGGACCTGCCTCCGTTTACACTGGTCGGCGCGACGACTCGGGCGGGACTGCTGACTTCGCCGCTGCGCGACCGGTTCGGCATCGTGCAGCGCCTGGAGTTTTATACGTTTGAAGACCTGGAGGCGATTGCACGTCGTTCCGCAGGTATTTTGAACTTACCGATTGACGGCGAGGGTGCGGCGGAGATCGCGAAGCGTGCGCGCGGCACGCCGCGCATAGCGAACCGGCTGCTGCGCCGCGTGCGCGATTTTGCGGAGGTAGAGGCCAACGGCGTCGTTACGGGCGAAGTGGCGGTCAGCGCCATGGACATGCTGCAGGTGGACCCCCACGGCTTTGATGCGATGGACCGGCGCCTTCTACAAACGATCATTGAGAAGTTCGAAGGCGGTCCGGTTGGCATAGAGAGCCTTGCAGCAGCTGTCGGCGAGGAGCGCGGTACCATTGAGGACGTGCTCGAGCCGTACCTGATCCAGCAGGGATTCATGATGCGCACGGCCAGGGGGCGCGTGGCGACCAAGAGTGCGTATCTGCATCTCGGCCTGAAAGCGCCTACGTCGTCGACTCCGGCTGAATTGCCGCTGTTTGACGAGGACTGATCCGCCGATGACAGCCGCCGCAAGCGTAACGCCGTTTGTTTGGCCGATACGCGTTTACTACGAGGACACCGATGCGCAAGGTGTCGTTTACTACGCCAATTATTTTCGTTTCATGGAGCGTGCGCGAACCGAGTGGTTGCGCGCGTTGGGAGTCGACCAGGTGGCGTTACTGAACGAAGAGCGGCGAATGTTTGTCGTCACTGAGACTAAAGCAGAGTTTCTTGCACCCGCGCGCTTCAGCGATCAAGTCGTCGTTACCGCGAGGCTTTCCAAGCTTGGTCGGGCGACATTCGATATTGAACAGAACGTCTATCTTGACAGCCTCGAGGGCAGGCTGTTGCTGCGGGGGGATGTAAGAGCGGCTTACATCGATGCCGATACCCTGCGGCCAAAGCGTGTCCCGGCATCCATTTTCGAAGGAATACCATCATGACTTCAGACATGTCCATAGTCGGCCTGCTGTTCGACGCCAGTTTGCCGGTACAGCTTGTAATGCTATTGCTAGTCATTGCCTCGGTCATGTCCTGGAGCATTATTTTTACCAAGCGGAGGCTTGTCCGGCGAACGGCGGAAGCATCGGATGAGTTCGAAGCGAGCTTCTGGTCGGGTGGCGATTTGAATACGCTGTACCAGAACACGACCCGGGACCGCGGCAGCAACGTTGGAATGTCGAGGATCTTCGAGGCGGGGTTTCGAGAGTTCAATCGGGCAATTCAACAGGGCGGCATCAATGCCGACAAGGTCATCGAAGAATGCCGGCGCGCAATGCGCGTCGCCCAGATGCGCGAGGTCGACCGGCTCGAACAAGGCCTGGCCACGCTCGCGACAATCGGCTCCACGAGCCCGTATGTCGGTTTGTTCGGAACCGTGTGGGGCATCATGAACGCCTTCATCGGCCTGGCCAATGTCCAGTCGGCAACGCTGGCGGTCGTTGCGCCGCCGATTGCCGAGGCATTGATCGCAACGGCCATGGGGCTGTTTGCCGCCATTCCTGCCGTGATCGCCTATAACCGCTATGCAGATAAGGTCGTGCGGCTGGAGTACCGCTACGACGGTTTCACCGAGGAATTCTCGAGCATCCTGCAGCGCCATGTGCGTAACAAGCAGGGAGATTGAAATGTCTACGCCTTTGCAAAAACGCAAGCTGATGGGTGAAATCAATGTCGTTCCATACATTGACGTAATGCTCGTGTTACTGGTGATTTTCATGGTGACGGCGCCGTTGCTGACTCAGGGCATAAAAGTCGAATTGCCCAAGGCCGGGGCGGAACCGATAGACGAGGTTCCGGATCATCTGCCGGTGGTTCTCAGCGTCGACGCCGAAGGTAATCTGTATATCAATATTGGCGATGATGAGGATCAGCCCGCAACAGCGAAGGAGGTAGTCGCAAGAGTTGGCGCGGTTTTACGGAATCGGCCGGACACGCCGATCCTTGTCAAGGCCGACCGGTCTGTAGCCTATGGAAACGTTGTGGGCGCAATGGTCCTGTTGCAGCAGGGTGGTGCCGACCAGGTCGGTTTTGTCACAGACCCGCTGGATTCCTACCCGGTACCCGAATAGGTCTGCGACCGATGGTTCAGGACAGACACAACCTGGTGCCGGTAACGCTGGCCGTGCTGATGCACGTCATTTTGTTTGGTTCGCTATTCGTTGTGATCGATATGGGCCGAAGAGACCATCCTGCAGTGCCGCTCGCGATCAAGGGAACGCTGGTCACCGACAATGCCGTCGTTATACCGCCAAAGGTTGAAGAGCCCCCACCACGACCCGATACGAGCGAACAGGAGCGCCTGGCGGCCGAGGAACAGAAGCGCATTGACGATGCGCGCATCGAACAGGAGCGCATGGCGGCCGAGGAGCAAAAGCGCCTCGATGACGCTCGTATCGAAAAGGAGCGTATCGAGCGTATTCGTCAGCAGGAAGCGGAACAGAAGCGCCTGGCGGAGGAAGCGGAGCGCAAACGGCAGGCTGACGAACAAAGGCGCCGGCAGGAGGCTGAGGCGGAGCAGGAGCGCAAACGCGTCGAGGCCGAGCGCAGGCGGCAGGAGGAAATCGAGCGTCAGCGTCAGGAAAACGAGCGCCTCCGGCGCGAAGCGGAATCCACCGCACGGCAAGCCGAGATTGACGCGGAATCCGAAAGGCTCGCTGCGGTCGATGCCGGAGAGCTGGCCGCCTATCGATTCGCTCTGCAGCAAAAGGTGGAACGAAACTGGGTAAAGCCGGCGAGTTCGCCGCCTGATTTGGAGTGCGAAGTCCGCGTGCAGCAGTTGGCCGGTGGAGAAGTCGTGAACGTGTCGATCCTGACGTGTAACGGCGATGCCGCGGTCAGGCGTTCGATCGAAGCAGCCATCAATAAGGCGTCGCCTCTGCCGACACCCCGAAACCCGAATCTGTTTGATCGAAACTTGCGGTTTACATTCAGACCTGAACAATAGGCCCCGAATCACTCATTAACGAGGCAATCGTGCTTAAAAAAGCTTTATCGACAGTTGTTATCATTATTTCGTTCGCGGGCCCGGCATGGGCCGAGCTGGATATAACGATTACCCAGGGAGCCGGGAAGCGAACGCCAATTGCAGTTGTACCGTTCGGTTGGACCGGCACGACGGCGGATATGCCCTTGGACATCGCTGAGGTGATTGGCAACGATCTTTCTCGAAGCGGCCGCTTTGCGCCAATCGGCGAGGACGACATGCTGCAGAAGCCGACGGACGGCACCGACGTCGATTTCGATGACTGGTCGATACTCGGCGTCGAGGCCGTGATCATCGGCCGCGTAACGCAGACCGGAGAAAACGCCTACAGCGTGCAATTCCAGCTTTTCGACGTATTTGGTCGCGATCAACTTGTTGGCTATCGTATGCCGGCCAGTCGCGGCACGATGCGACGTGTCGCTCACCGGGCGGCGGACATGATTTATGAGAAGCTGACCGGTATCAAGGGCGTGTTTGATACCAAAGTCGCCTATGTAACGGCGCAACCCAGAGGCAACGGGCGCCTGTACTCACTGATCGTCTCGGATCAGGATGGCGAGAACGAGTTCAAGATCATGGAGAGCACCGACCCTATAATGTCTCCGGCCTGGTCGCCCGACAGCCGGCGGCTGGCCTACGTGTCGTTCGAAGGCAATAAGTCATCGATCTTCGTGCAGACGCTACGTACCGGCAGCCGCATCCAGGTGTCCAGCAAAGCAGGGATAAACGGGGCGCCCGCTTTTTCCCCGGACGGCCGGAAACTGGTGGTAACGCTGGGCGGCGTGGATGGCAACCTGGATATCCACGTACTCGATATCAACAGTCGACAGTCACAGCGCCTGACGACGCATCGGGCAATCGATACGGAAGGCAGCTGGTCGCCGGACGGTCGCTATATCTATTTCACGTCCGATCGCAGCGGTGGCCCGCAGATATATCGCGTGGCCGCAGACGGGGGTACGCCCGAGCGCATTACCTTCGAAGGGAGTTATAATGCACGACCGCGGTTATCGCCGGACGGCGCAAAACTGGCGATGGTTCACAACGATCGCGGTAATTACCGAATTGCGGTTCTCGACCTGGAGCGTAAGGACCTTTTGGTGTTGTCAGTGGGAAATCAGGATGAGTCACCAAGTTTCGCGCCGAATAGCGATACGCTGATCTATGCGACGCGCCAGGGCCGTAACGGGGTGCTGGAGACGGTTTCAGCCGATGGGCTGATTCGACAGCGCCTGGCTTCGGGAGGTGGCGATGTTCGTGAGCCGGTGTGGTCGCCATTTCAACGCTTTTAGTATCATAGTTAACATTAATTATTTCTATTAATATATTGATTAATATATATATATTTTAAAATTTTATTACGGAAGGACAATGTCATGTCTCAGCACAAACTGATCGTCGCCAGCCTGTTGGCTGCACTGCTGATTGGTTGCTCGTCATCTCGGTCGATTCCGGACCCGGAACCAACTGATTCTGCAGTGGAGAGCAGTGGCGGTGGTTCGGCGACGGACGCGTATGGCAGCGATACGATGGGAGGCGGCGAACCGATTGATTATGATCCGACGGCCGGCGAACTGGCCAATATCTTCTATTTCGATTTTGACTCCGCCGAACTGCGTCCTGAAGATACGGATATAGTCGCCCGGCACGCAATGCAGCTGGCGGGCAATTCGAATTTGCGCGTCCGGCTTGAAGGGCATGCGGACGAACGCGGATCCCGGGAGTACAACATCGGCCTCGGTGAGCGACGCTCACAAACTGTCCGCCGGATGCTGCTGATCCAGGGCGCCGCGACCTCGCAGATATCGACGGTCAGTTTTGGCGAGGAGAGGCCCGCAGCGATGGGCGACAGCGAGGATGACTACGCCCAGAATCGGCGAGTCGAGATCAAGTATACAAATTGAGCCGGACGAATTGATAATGCTAAGACGGTGGGTTTTAATTCCGTGCGCTGCGGTTGGGTTGAGCGGCTGTTCGACGCTGATGCCGCCCGACGAGGATCCGGTCCTGTTGAAGCTCAATGAGCTGGAACGACGGCTGCAGACCATCGAGCGGATTGTCGAGAATCAGAGCCTGGTGCAGTTAACCCAGCAAGTTGATTCGCTCGAACGGCGCGTCGACGAACTGCAGGGGCGAGCCGAGACCATGCAGTACAGCGCCGAAGAGACGGCCGACAGGCAGCGGCAGTTATACTCGGATCTTGATGCTCGCATTCAGTCGATCGAGCGCGGCGTCCGGAGTTCAGGCAGTGTCCTGGAAAGCGGAACACTGCCGCCCGGGCAACTACCGGTGCCGGGCGGCTCTGACCGCGACAACTACCAAATCGCGTTCGAGCTGGTGAAAGAGGAGCGTTACGACTTGGCGGCTAAAGCGTTCCAGCAGTTCCTGGTGGCATTCCCGGGCAGTGAGCTCGCGGATAATGCCCAGTACTGGTTGGCCGAGTCGTACTACGCATCGAAGCAGTTCGAGCGGGCGCTCGACGATTTTGCGGTGGTCGTAAACGACTACCCGAGATCACGCAAGGTCCCGGATGCCCTGCTCAAGATGGGCTACTGTAACTACAACCTCAAACGGTGGGATGCTGCCAGGCGTGCGTTGACCCTAGTGCAGACTGACTATCCTGAAACGACTGCGGCGAGGCTCGCGGGCGAGTATTTAAAGCGCATGGCGGCCGATGGGACCTGAGTTGGGCCGAGCTGTTCCTGCCGGTGCACCTTGTCATTTGCCGGTGGTTCGGTATCATGCCGCCGGCAATTCCGTGGCGGTCTGCCACGCGCCGATTCCTGAGGGGGCGTTAGCTCAGAGGTAGAGCATTCGGCTTTTAACCGACTGGTCGTAGGTTCGATCCCTACACGCCCCACCATTTCTCCTTGGTTTCATATAAAACAGGCGACGGCGCATAGATCAGTCGTTATCATGCACCGTTTTGCGCCGGAAAGCTTGACGTGAAGGGTTCTTGGAAAATTCATAAGTTCGGCGGCAGCAGCCTTGCTGATGCCGATTGCTTCGAACGGGTCGCTGGACTATTGCTCGAATGTCGCGACAGGCGCATCGGCGCTGTCGTCTCGGCGATGGGTGGCATGACCGACGCTTTGCTGAACCTGGCGGTCCTCGCAGAGCAGGGCGATGATGGATTCGACGCCGAACTGCATGCAATTGGAGAGCGATACACGCAGACCGCGCGTGCCCTGGTCGAGGGCGAGGAACTAGTTGATGTCCTCGATGCTTGGAGCCAGGATGCCCAAGATATCAGCGATGTTCTCAGAGCTGCAGCCCTGGTTCGTTCGGCGCCTCAGCGCAGCCGGGACGTGGTTGCGGGTTACGGGGAAATTTGGTCGGCGCGTTTGCTGGCCGCTCATCTTGCGCGCCGTTCAAGTGAACGCGGGGGCACGTGGATAGATGCGCGCGATATCCTGATCGTCAAGCAGACCGAGCTTGGGCCGACAGTTCTGTGGAACGAATCGAGAACTAAGTTCGACGCCATAGTGCCGCAGGATTTTAACGGGATAGCCGTCATCACCGGGTTTATCGCGACCGATGAGGACGGGCTGCAGACAACCCTGGGGCGCAACGGCAGCGACTACTCCGCCGCGATCTTTGCTGCTCTGAGCAATGCGGCAGAGCTCACCATATGGACCGATGTCGACGGCGTTATGAGCGCCGACCCGAACCGGGTCTCCGAGGCGCGTGTAATAGAGCAGCTCACCTATAACGAAGCGATGGAGCTGGCCTATTTTGGTGCCAAGGTGATTCACCCGCAGACGCTCGGACCGGTCATAGACAACAACATTCCGCTTGTCATTCGCAATAGCTTCAACCCGTCGCATCCGGGCAGTCGGATTGAAATCAGCACCGAGTCCTCGGACAGCATCAAGGGCATTACAGCCATCGGCGGCATGGCACTGGTCAACCTCGAGGGCGCGGGCATGATCGGTGTCCCGGGAACTGCGGACCGGATGTTCTCGGCCCTCAAGAATGCAGGCGTCTCAGTGACGCTGATATCCCAGGCGAGTTCCGAACACTCGATTTGTATCGCCGTGCCGCAGGACGTGGCTGATCGTGCGCAACAAGTCATCAGCGAGGCTTTTGCCGATGAGCTGGAGAGTGGCCAGATTCAGAGCGTTGACGTTACCAATGCCCAGAGCATCGTTGCCGTAGTCGGCGACGGCATGGCCGGCACGCCAGGAATTGCAGCGCGTTTCTTTGGCTCGCTTGGAAGGGCCGGAATCAATATTCGGGCAATTGCCCAGGGGTCCTCGGAACGCAACATTTCATCTGTCGTCGACTCGGACGAGGCGACTCGGGCGCTGCGAGCAGCGCACTCAGGCTTTTATCTGTCCTCCAAGACGATTTCGATTGGCCTGATCGGACCCGGAATCGTTGGCACAACGCTACTTCGACAAATCGCCAAGCAGTCTCAACGACTGCATTCCGAATTCGATCTTGATTTACGGGTACGCGCTATCGCTCGGTCGTCATCGATGTTGCTAGGTGACCGAAGTATCGATCTGGCCACCTGGGAGAAGCAGTTCAGTGAGGCTTCGGAAGAGATCGACTTCGAGGCATTCGAGCACTGCGTCAACCCGGATCACCTGCCGCATGCCGTCATAATTGACTGTACGGCGAGCGAGACTGTTGCTGCGCGTTACGCGGGCTGGCTGGAGCGCGGCATACACGTCATTACACCCAACAAGCGCGCATGCAGTGGGCCGATGCGAGACTACAGAAATCTTCAGTCGATTCTCGACCACGGTGGAGCACACTTTTTTTACGAAACGACCGTCGGTGCAGCGCTGCCGATTATTTCGACACTGCGGGACCTGATTGATACCGGTGACGAAGTTCGCTCCGTGAAGGGTATTTTCTCGGGCACGCTGGCGTATCTGTTTAATGTTTACGACGGCAGCACTCCGTTCTCGACGATCGTCCGGCAGGCACGCGATAGTGGTTATACCGAGCCGGACCCTCGTGATGACCTGTCCGGTATGGATGTGGCCAGAAAGCTCACGATACTTTCCCGAGAGCTCGGACAGACGACCGAAATCGGTGATTTTCCGATCCAGAGTCTAGTGCCGGAGGCACTGCAGGAAGGTGACATTGACGAATTTCTCGATCGGCTTGTTGATTATGACGCCGCGATGCAGGCGACCTACGAAGAGGCGGTCGCCGCGGGCAAGCGGCCGCGTTATATCGGGCAGCTGGATGCGGCCGGCAACGTGTCGGTAGGGCTGGAAATGGTCGATGCGACGCACCCGTTTGCTAACATTAATCTGACCGACAACGTCGTTCAGTTTGAAACGGCGCGCTACTCTGACAATCCCCTGCTGGTGCAGGGGCCGGGAGCGGGTCCTGAGGTAACGGCGGGCGGCGTATTCGCAGAACTGCTTCGCCTGGCTAAATTCCTGAGCGTCGGAGGTTGATATGAGCGAAGTTGTTACCGCATTTGCGCCGGCATCGATCGGCAATGTGGGTGTTGGCTTCGACATGCTCGGTCTTGCCCTTGCAGGCGTTGGCGACAGAGTGTCGGCGATGAGAACCGAGTCTCCCGGAATCACGATTGCCGAAGTTCGTGGGCTGGATGGCGAAATTCATCCGTATCTTGCGACCGATCCCGAGCACAACACCGCGTCAATAGCCGCGAAAGCCCTTTGGAATGACTATGGCGATGATGGAGGGGTTGAGCTGAGGGTCTACAAGGGCGTGCCGCTGCAATCCGGGATGGGCAGCTCGGCCGCGTCAGCGGTTGCTGCAGCGTATGCCGTTAACCAGCTGCTGGGCACCCCGGTTTCAAATGACAGGCTCCTGGCCTATTCGCTGGCTGGTGAACAGTATGCAAGCGGCGGATTGCACGCGGACAACGTTGCCCCGAGTCTTCTGGGCGGCATGATCTTTTGTCCCCAGGTGCTGCTGCCGGAGACCGTGCGGCTGCCCGTGCCTGACGGTGTCAGCGCGGTCCTTTTGCATCCTGAATTACAGGTCAATACGGCCGACGCGCGCCGCAAGCTGGCTAAAGGCTATTCGATGGAGCAGTGGCTCACTCAGCAGGCGTACCTCGGTGGATTCATTGCAGCCTGCGCGGCAAACGATATTGAATTGATTGGCAAGACGCTCAAGGACGTGATTATCGAGCCGCAAAGGTCTGCGGCCGTGCCGTGTTTCGACGCGGTCAAGGCCGCGGCAGAAGCGGCTGGGGCGCTGGGCGCAAGTTTATCGGGCAGCGGACCCAGCATATTCGCACTGTGTGCGGATGCTGTTGCGACTAACCTTGCCATGGCGATGGAGCAGGCATGCCGCGGCCTTGGTATCGAGTGCCAGTCATGGGTCAGCCCGATGGATGCTCCCGGCGCGCGCCTGGTGGACTGAGCATGCGCTATGAGAGCACACGTGGAGGCGCGGGCGTGGGCCTGGACGAGGCTCTCGTTCGCGGAATCGCTATGGACGGTGGCCTGTTCGTTCCCGCCAGGCTACCGCAGTTCAAGATTGACGACTTCGAGGGAGCGGATAGCCCGGTCGACGTAGCCTCGGTCATGCTGCGGCCTTTTTTCTCCGGCTCGGCCCTCGAAAACAGCCTCCGGAACATTCTCGAAGAGACATTCGACTTTCCAATTCCAACTACGCCGTTGCCTGCCAGGTCGGGGTCGGTGTCATTGCTTGAGCTCTACCATGGCCCGACGGCCGCGTTTAAAGACGTCGGCGCCGGGTTCCTGGCCGCCTGCCTGTCGCGGCTGGAAGGTGACAGCGCTGCGCCACTGACAATATTGGTTGCGACGTCCGGCGATACCGGCGGTGCCGTCGCCGCGGCTTTTGATTCGCGACCGGGCATGCGGGTCGTTGTCCTGTTCCCGGAGGGCCGCGTTTCGGCTCGGCAGGCACACCAACTTACGTGCTGGAGCGACAATGTATTGTCGCTGTGCGTGAAAGGTACATTCGATGACTGCCAAGCCCTGGTCAAGGCCGCTTTTGCCGATGAGGGCCTGTCCGGGCGTTACCGGTTCAGCTCGGCTAACAGCATCAACATTGGCCGCCTGCTGCCGCAGACTACCTATTATGCGGTTGCCAGCCTGCGACACTATCGTGAGAGCGGTAACAAACCCGGTTTCGTCGTGCCGACCGGCAATCTCGGGAATGCGCTGGCGTGCATTATGGCGCGGGAAATGGGTTTACCGATCGGACCGATCGTTTTGGCGACCAACGCCAACAGGACGATTCCGGAGTATTTCGACACTCTCGAATGGTTGCCTCGGGCCAGTGTGCAGACGCTTGCATCGGCAATGGACGTGGGCGATCCGAGCAACATGGAACGTCTGCGCGGACTGCTTGGCGATGCCGAGATTTTGCGCGAGCGTTTGGGCGTTGTGTCGGTGAACGATGAACAGATCAAGTCGGCGATCGTCGAGGATTACGCGGAGTTTGGATTTGCAACCTGTCCGCACACGGCGACCGCTACCCATGCATGGCGACATTTCGACGAAGCGACTCGAGACGGACAGGACTGGATTCTTGTTGCCACGGCTCACCCTGCGAAATTCGAAACTATCGTCGAACCGCTGATCCAGACCGTAGTACCGCTACCGAAAGAGCTCGAGGCCATACTGTCACGGCCGAGCCGTTACAGGACTATTGATCCGGACCTGGACGCACTCGAGCTGGCAATGAATGAGCATTTTCGTGCGGGACCGCTTGACGCGAAGGGCACAGACGGCCATTAATAGAGCTGCTGTATCACCGCGAAACCAAGACCGATGAGCGCATTTCCCGTAGACGACCAAATGCAATGGCTGCTCGCATCAATCGCAGTCGTATTACTGCTGGTCGCCTGGTGGATTTATCGTAGGCGCCGACGCGGCAACCGATTGGCCCAGGTGCTCAACGAGATCAGCTACGACCGCATCGATCAGCTACTGGTCCCGAATGGCGATGAGGGTGAAATTCAGATCGATCACCTGTTGCTGACGGCTCAAGGCCTTCTGATCGTCGACATCAAGGACGTGGTAGGTACGGTTTTCGGCGGAGACAAGATGCAGGAGTGGACAGTCATCAGCAAAGAGCGCCGCTTCACGTTCCCCAATCCGCAGCCCGCGCTATATGATCGCATTGCCGCGGTTCGGCATATCGTACGGCAGGTACCTGTCGCCGGCCGCCTGCTGTTCCTTGACAGTGCCGCTTTCACGAAAGGTGTGCCGAA
>JAACFB010000049.1 GCA_009937615.1 Gammaproteobacteria bacterium
TCCGAACGCCGGCGCCAAGCCGTTCCCGGAAGACCGCGCAACATTATGTGAACTTGCTGCCGACTCGATACAATCCGACACTATGACGACGTTTCGATCCGTGCAGGTGTCTCCAGGTAATTACGCGCTAGCGTTTTACTCGACCTTAGTCATTGGTGACCTCCGCCTCAGGAACTGAGGCCTTCTCATTCACCGACGCTGCTATGTAGCTGCCACAACTCAGAACTTCCGGACCACGGATGATTCCGAAAAGGTTGATTCGCATAGGATCACCTCTCGGCGATCAAAATATTTGAGAATAGTTTTGAACCCGCCAGGACTTACAAATAAAAAGGCCCACTAAAAGTGGGCCTTTCATGTCAGCGTGAACGTCTAGTCGGCATCCAGCTCTGTCAGCAGCTGCAACGCATCTGCTCTCACGAGCGGTAGATTCGCATTCAATGTGTTTCGATTCGCCGCCCGCGTGGCCAGTTCTCTCGCCTTCTCCGTATCGCCGAGTTCGGCGCTGTTTACGGCCGACCAGTACAAAACCACCGGATTGAACGGGCTCGCCATAGCAAAGTGGCCGGCGGCAGACTCGAACTCCTCGTTGAGCATCGCGAGGTAAGCGGCCAGCTGATGTGCACGACGCTTCTCAAACGCGGTGCCGTTAGCCTCCACGGCCGCCGTGTATTCTGCGGTACCCGACGCGGCCGCGTCCAGGTCATCACCGATCATCGCCGCGATTGTGGTTTTAAAGAGATGAGTGCGCTCGGCCTGGGCCTTGTTCGCCTCATTCATATTTGCCTGCAGTCGATGGTCGAGCGCCGCATTGAAATGCTCCACGGCCTTGGCCGGATTGTCCGCCGCCAGCATCATATCGCCCATGTATTCGTGGACCCCGCCCATTGCCGCGTGATTCCCTCTAACCTCGGCCTCGGCGAGCATCGTTTCGCTCACCTCCATTGCTGCTTCCGTATTACCAGCAAACAGGTACGAAGTCACCGATCGAAACATTGCGCCCTGGCGCTCGGCAAAATTACGCGCAGCCGCCAGCATCTGCTCTGCCGCCTCCTGCGCATTATCTGCCTCACCCTTCAATGAATAGTTGATCGTAAGGCCGGCGTAAGATGCAGCAAAATCCGGGTCGATCGAGAGTGCTTTGCGGTAGTTTTCGATCGACTCATCGTAGCTGCCCATTTCCATCAGCAGTTCGGCGTACGAGTCATATGGATTGGCTTCGCCCGGCATCAGTTCGACATACCGTGCGAAAGCACTCTTCGCACTTTCGAGGTCGCCGAGACTTCTATGCGCATAGCCAAGCTGGTTATAAGCGCTGGCAAAATCAGGATCGATCGAAGTCGCATGCATATAGTGCTTTACCGCGCCATCGAAGTCCTGCTGCCCGGTCAGAAAGGTGCCCAGCGCCAGGTGCGTGCGCGCATCCTGAGGATAAGCAGCAACCAGCTGTTTCAACGCGTCAAGCTGTGCCTGCTGGTCATTCTCTGACGCCGCGACCGTCGCGCGAATATAAAGCTGCTCGCCCTCCGAAACGTTTGGCGCCAGCGCCCGGGCCTTTCCGATCGCGTCGAAGAACTCGGCCGTCGTCTGCGACGTCAACGCGACCATGTAGTGTGCCAAGGCAAAGTCGGGGTCTAACGCTGTTGCTTCGACAAACGCCTCGTTGGCCTCGACGACATGCAGATTATCGAATAGCGTCACGCCCTTTTGGAACAGACCTAACGCTGCTTCGGATGAGGTCGTCACCGGGACTGCCACCGAGGCAGTCGGATCTTCTGCTGTTGGCGTTGCCTGCTCCGGTTTACCGCAGGCAGTGATGAGCAGCGCCATGACAGCCAAGGCAGTAAAGCGCCGAAATCCTGATTGATTCATCGTGTTCACAGGTCGCTCCTTTTCAAATGATTCTTCTTGTAAGCCTGTAGGGCAGCAGATGCTCAGGCCCTGGGATAATCAACCCATTGTACGCTCATTATGAAAACCTGAAATTACATTAGATATTTCTATTAATTCATTGTTTTTTTTAAAATTTATTTTTTCAATCGCTCGTCAAATCAGATCGCGAACGACGGCAGCCAGAGATCCGAGCAGGAGGACTGCCGTGGCGGCAACGCCAATCGTGAATCCCGTTGAGCGGCTGGACGGGTCTTTGAGATATGACGCACGGTAAATGAACCGACCAACGATAAACACGGAACCGATCGCCGCACCCCAAAGCGGATTCGCGAAGTAGGCGTACAACCAAAGTGACGGGAGAAAAACGACGAGCTGTTCCATCGTATTTTGATGCACCCGATTCATTCTCTCGAAAGCCGGATGCCCTTTCGTTGCAGGTGCCTTGACGCCATGCTTCGCGCGCATTGCTCCGACCTGCACGGAAAACAGGATGAATTGCATAAGTGCGAGGATCGTTACTATAGCCGTAGCTTCCATTTTTTTCGCTCCAGGTGATGATTCACAGACAATTGCTGTGACATTTGGCCGGCCGCCATTATGATGGCCGGTAACATGCGTGGAAATGACATTCATTCGCGCCGGCAAAACATTCTTTTCCGGATCCTGGCGCTCAAAGAATCCGAGTACGTTGCGGTCGCCTGGTCGTTCGTTTATTTCTTCTGCGTGCTATCGGCCTACTATATGCTTCGCCCCGTGCGCGAAACAATGGCTGTCGGCAGCGGGCCGAACACGATTCCCTGGCTGTTCTTTGGCACCTTCGTGACGATGCTGGCCGTTACACCAATCTTCGGCTGGGTTGCGTCTCGATACCCGCGACGACAATTCCTGCCCTGGGTCTACTTATTCTTCATCACCAACATACTTTTTTTCTGGATCGTCTTTTCCATTGCGATTGACAGTGACTCGGATCATGTATGGCTCGGCCGAGCTTTTTTTGTCTGGCTCAGCGTCTTCAACCTGTTTGTTGTGTCCGTTTTCTGGAGTTTCATGGCGGATATCTATACACGGGAACAAGGGCGCCGTTTGTTCGGCGTGATCACGGCCGGCGGCAGCATTGGCGCGCTCATTGGCGGCGGTGCAACAAGCTACCTGGTCGTAAAAATTGGCTTCCAGAACCTGTTTCCTATTGCGGCATCGCTCTTGCTCATTGCTATCTTCTGCATTACGCGGCTTCGAGACTGGGTCGCGGAGAGTCATTCAGACGATATTTTGGCAACGGCTGCTGGCAGTAAACCGCTTGGTGGCAATCCCTTTAGCGGAATTACCCACGTTTTTTCGTCGAAATACTTCAGCGGCATTGCGATCTCTTCGATCATCGCAAGCCTGCTGGGAACCGCCCTCTACATGTTCATGGCTCAACTGGTCGAGGAAGCCATCCCCGGTGCCGACGAGCAGACCCGGTTTTTTTCGAACATTAATAACGTAACCAACGCGCTCGCGCTGCTTGGCCAACTCCTGCTCGTCAAACACGTGGTGCAACGATTTGGAATTGGGGTATCCATGTCACTGCTGCCGATTGCTTCAGTTGCGGGGTTCATTTTGCTTGCCATCGAACCGACGCTCGCAGTTATCGCTCTCCTGACGGTGCTAAGGCGCGCCCTTGGCTTTGGATTCAGTAAACCGACCACCGACATGCTCTATTCAGTCGTCACGCCGGAAGAAAAGTACAAAACGAAGAATTTCATCGATACGGCTGTCTATCGTTCCGGCGACGTCGTCGGCACGTTGGTCGTCAAGGGACTGGTCATGGCAGGTTTGACGATTTCCGCCGTCTCCGTCGTGATGCTGCCCTTCGCAGCCGTCTGGGCTGCGGTCGCGCTGTGGCTGGGGCGCGACTATCGGCGGCAGGCCCGGGAATTAAAACAAAGCGGCGTGGCATGAAGCGCGGCCACCACGTTGCAGCACGACTTCGAGGTCGGGCATCACCAACCCTGTTCGCTGGCGGGTAACGAAACAGATATGAAAAATTCGGGACTTTTGAGACGCTTCGGTGCAGTACTGTATGACACGCTGCTGGTTGCCGCGCTGTTGTTCCTTGTCACGATTCCCTTTATCGCGGCCCGCGGGGGCGAACCGGTCGAGCCACCCGGCAATCTTGCCTATCAGCTGACGCTTTTTGTCGTGATCTACGCATTCTTCGTCGGCCTCTGGACCCGCTCCGGACGAACGCTCGGAATGCAGTCATGGGGACTGCGGGTCGAGACAGCCGACGGAAGGCCGCCCTCGGCCAAAGCGGCATCCATTCGATTTTTCGTGGCGATCGTCTCCTGGCTGCCCCTGGGGTTAGGGTATTTCTGGCAGCTGTGGGACCGAGACAACCTGACCTGGCATGACCGCGCCAGCGGTACGCGTCTCGTTCACTACCCGCGGCCGCAAGGCACTAGCGCACCCGGGTGAGCGCAATAATCGTAACGAGCAGAAGCAGCGCGGATGGAAGCCAGGCAATAATCGCGGGATTGAGATCGAATACCTGCCCTGAATTGGCCAGCATCTCGCTGGCAAGATAATACGTAAGTCCGATCACTACGCCGACCATCAAACGCCCGCCGGCGCCGCCCGTGCGGAGCGAACCAAATACAAAAGCGAGGGCTAATACGGGCATGACAAGGACAGTTGCGGTTCTCGCAATTCGGTACCAGAGCTCTGTCTCGTACCGCTCTGATTCCAGGCTGTTGCGCTTCAGGTAGCTGATATATCCATACAGGCCCCTACCTGACAGGCTCTGCGGCTTGACGAGGGAGATGCCCAGGACTTCAGCATCGACATTGAATGATTCGACCGCTAACGACGTCTCCACAACCTGTACCCCATCGTCGCGAAACCGCGTCTCGCGAAAATTCTCAAGCAGCCACCGATCGTCGTCTCCTATACCCGAATTATCGGCCTGGGCGATTGATTCAAGTTCGTTACTATCGTCAAAGCGAAACATGTAAACACGCCCGAATTCGAATTCCGAACTCACGCGCTCGAGATGCAGGAAGACATTATCGTCTTTTATCCAGGCCTCGTTTCCAAGCCGGTCTTCATCGTGCTCGAAGCGCGCTTCGAGCCGCATGTTGCGCGCAAAGTAATCGAGAGGCGGCCCGATGAATTCTCCGAGCAAACCCGTGCATACAAACAACACGAATCCCGTCAATGCCACCATCCCCGAAAGCTTCATGATCGACAGGCCTGCCGACCGCATGACGATTATTTCGCTGTTCGCTGCCAGCGCTCCAAGCCCGAGCAACGATCCGATCAACACTGCTATCGGCAATAGCTCAAAGGCAAGCTGCGGAAGGCGCAAGGCCGTATAAAGGACAACCTGCGGGGTCTGGTAGTTGCCACGCGTATCATCGAGTTCGGCAATGAATTCGAACAGACCCGCCAATGCCAGGAGCACGACGAGAACGAGCACGGTCGTCGTCAGAATCGTGCGCAGCATGTACTGGCTCAGTATTGCGTTCATGCCATCACCCTTCGGTGGACGAGATTTTGGATCGCGAGCAAGCCAAGCGCGAACAGCAAGACAGCGCCGTGCACCCACCAAAGACCAAGATAGGGAGACAACTCCCCCTGCTCTATCCATGCCTTCGCAGCGCTAAGCATATTCAGGTAGATGATGAAGACCAGCAGGCCGACTGCGAGCCTGCCGTAGCGGCCGGCGCGCGGCTGTGTCTTTGCCAACGGTACTGCGAGGATGCTCAGTATTATCGTCGCCAAAGGTATGCCGATCCGCCACTGTAACTCCGCGATATGCTCGGGATCCTTCGAGCCGCGCAGACTGGCAAACGTCATCGCACGCGGTTTTGGCGCCGGCGGCTCGGCGCTCGGCAGATGATAGGGAATCCCATGCTCGAGAAACTCGACAACCCGGAACTGTGCCGTACCGGGCGTGCCCTCGTAGCGGCGGCCGTCGTAGAGGACCAGGAACCGGACATCAGGATCATCGGACTCAATCTGCTCGCCACGCCTGGCGATAACGACTTCGAGCTGGCCGTCGCTCGTGCGACGCTGCATGAAGACATTCTCCATGACACCGTCCCGCGTCACCCGTTCGCCATAAACGACCGCACCATCCGGGCCGACGGTCGTGAACCGGCCCGGCTCGATACTGGCCAAATCTGCCTGTCGCCGCGCTTCCGCACCGACTCGATCAATGGTGAGCAAAGCACGCGGACCCATTTCGATCGACAGGTATGCCACCCCGATAGCGAGCGGCGCCAGCAGCCACAGCAGCGGCCAGTAGATGCCTGCCGGTCCGACCCGGCAAGCCATCATGGCCGGCAGCTCACTGTCGCGATACAGGCGCCCAAGCGCAAGCATAACCGCAAGGAAAAGGCCGATAGGCACAAGAATTGTCAGGTACTGGACGGCCGACAGGCCAATGACGTCCAGGGCGGCGTCCTTCGGCAATCGACCCTTGGCAACGTCCCCGAGCACACGGGCAAACTGATTGGTCAACAACACCAGCAACAGCACCATGGTCACCCCGAGCCAGGTCGCAGCGATCTCGCGAAATATGTAGCGGTCCAGTATGCGCAGCATTGAAGCCCGTGATTTTCTTAATCACCACCTTGTAATCGGTTAGACTACCGCTTTTACAATGTGCGTGACAGCCTCAGTGAGTCAGCGCAGTTGCGCACTACGCCAACAACAAGACACTCTATGAAATATTTCACGACTACGAGCAAGGCCTCGCGCAGAGCCGTCGACTGCGTTCTGGTTGGCATCTACGAACGCGGCAGACTTTCCGCGGGCGCCGCCGACATAGACGCAGCCAGCAAGGGCACATTAACAAGACTCTTCAAGAGCGGCGACCTGTCTGCCAAGCTTGGGCACTGCAGCATTTTGACCGATCTCCCGGGCGTACGATCACCGCGTATCGCCGTGGTCGGACTGGGTAAGTTCAGCGACTTCGGCGTCAAGCAATTCAGGCGCTCCCTGACCGGTGCGTTGCGTGCAATATCACACCGAAAGTGCGCGCAAATTTTCAATACGCTGACGCTGGAGAAGGTTGCAGATACCGATGCCTATTACCTGGCACGTCATACGGCCCAGGGTGTTAACGAAGCCTCGTACCGCTTCACGGCGATGAAGAGCGGAAGAAAGCCACCCGTCATGCGCCTGAACACGGTTGGGCTGGCCCTCGTCAAGCGGGGCGACGCGGCAAGGTCGCTGCGAGGTGCGGAACACGGCGATGCAATTGCGGCCGGCATGACGCTTGCCAGGGACCTCGGCAACCTGCCGGCCAATGTTTGTACGCCAAGCCATCTCGCGCGAACGGCGCAACGTCTCGCGCGCGAACACAGGAATCTGCAGACCCGGATACTGAATGAGGCTGCAATGAAACGACTTGGCATGCATTCGCTGTTGTCGGTTACCGCCGGCACGGACGAGCCTGCCAAGCTGATCGTCATGCAGTACAAGGGCGCCCCGGGCAAGAAGCCGGTCGTGCTTGTCGGTAAGGGCGTGACCTTCGACTCGGGCGGCATATCGCTTAAGCCCGGTCCGGGCATGGACGAGATGAAATTCGACATGTGCGGTGCGGCCGGGGTTATGGGAACCATGCTTGCTGTCGCAAAACTGCAGTTGCCAATAAATCTCAATGTCGTCGTGCCGGCGGTCGAAAATCTGCCCAGCGGAAGAGCAACCAAGCCCGGTGACATCATCAAGAGCATGTCCGGAAAAACGATCGAAATTCTGAATACGGATGCCGAGGGCCGCCTGATACTCTGCGATGCACTGACCTATTCGCGGCGATTCAAACCCGAAGTGCTCGTGGACGTTGCGACCCTGACCGGCGCATGCGTCATAGCGCTGGGGCATCACAGAACCGCGGTTATGAGTAACGACGATGGGCTCGCCAGCGAATTTGTCGCTGCCGGGATCGGCGCGGATGATCGCGGCTGGCAACTGCCGCTCGCCGAGGAGTATGCGGATCAGCTCAAGAGCAACTTCGCAGACTTCGCGAATGTGGGTGGCCGCGACGGCGGCGCGATCACTGCCGGCTGTTTTCTCGGCAAGTTCACTGACGGTATGAAGTGGGCGCACCTCGATATCGCCGGCACCGCGTGGACGTCCGGCAAACAGAAAGGGGCGTCGGGCAGGCCTGTTCCGATGCTGACCGAGTTCCTGCTGTCGCGATGCGGTGCATTACCCTGATGTCCAGGGTCGACTTTTACATCCTGAAACAGTCGGGCCCGGTGCCCCGCCAGAGCTTCGCCTGCCGGCTTGCGGAAAAAGCGTATCGCCTGGAGCATACCGTGCACATTCATGCCGGAACGCCCGCCGATGCAGAGCGCATCGACGAACTGCTCTGGACTTTTCGGGACGGCAGCTTCGTGCCGCATGACCTGATCAGTCCGGATAACGCCAAGACCGTCGCACCGGTCACGATTGGATACGATCCGACGAATGTCGAAGGGCGCGACCTGCTGATCAATCTGGCCGACGAAGTTCCCGCATGCGCTGAAGCCTTCTCGCGCGTAGCGGAGCTCGTAACGGCCGATGAAGACTGCAAACAGCAAAGCCGTCTGCGCTTCATCGAGTACCGTGACAGGGGACACACGCTGGAGACGCACAACGTTTAGTCCCACTCGGGATTACCTGTGACAGACGGAACAATCGATGGACAAGTCCTACCAGCCAAGCGAAATCGAACAGCGTGTTTATCGGCAATGGGAAGCGAACGGCTACTTTGCGCCTGGCGGTGACGGTGAACCCTACTGCATCATGATTCCACCACCGAACGTTACCGGGACATTGCACATGGGGCATGCGTTCCAGGATACGATCATGGACGCATTGACGCGGTACAAGCGTATGCAGGGATGCAGAACATTGTGGCAACCCGGCATGGATCATGCCGGTATCGCAACCCAGATGGTCGTCGAACGACTGCTGAGCAGTGAAGGAAAGTCCCGTCATGACCTCGGTCGTGAACGGTTCGTAGAGCGCGTTTGGCAGTGGAAAGAGGAGTCTGGCGGGCAGATCGGCCAGCAGCTCCGGCGAATGGGCGCTTCCGTGGACTGGGATCGCGATCGTTTTACGATGGACGAGGGACTGTCCGAAGCTGTCCGGGAGGTGTTCGTTCGCCTGTACGACGAGGACCTGATCTACCGCGGCAAGCGACTCGTTAACTGGGACCCGGTACTGCATACGGCACTTTCGGATCTCGAGGTCCTGTCGGAGGATGAGGAAGGCCACCTCTGGCACTTCCGGTATCCGCTCGCCGAAGGCGATGGTTACCTCGTCGTCGCAACGACCCGGCCCGAAACCATGCTCGGCGACAGCGCGGTCGCCGTGCATCCAGAGGATGAGCGCTATAAGGATTTGATCGGCCAGACCGTGCTGTTGCCGATTGTCGGCCGCTCCATTCCGATCATCGCCGACGAATACGTTGACGCCGAATTCGGCACCGGCTGCGTCAAGATCACTCCTGCCCACGATTTCAACGATTACGACATCGGCAAGCGCCACGAATTGCCGATGTATAACATCCTGACGGATGACGCGGCGCTCAATGAGCAGGTTCCCGAAGCCTATCGGGGCATGGATCGCTTCGAAGCGCGCAACGCAGTCGTCGCCGAATTCGAGCGGCTTGGCTTACTCGAAAAAATCGAGGACTACGTCGTCAAGATCCCACGGGGCGATCGCAGCGGAGCCGTTGTCGAGCCGTACCTGACCGACCAGTGGTATGTCAGCATCCAGCCGCTCGCCAAGCCGGCCATCGAAGCCGTGGAGACGGGAAAGATTCGATTCGTCCCGGAAAACTGGTCGAAAACCTATTTCGACTGGATGCATAACATTCAGGACTGGTGCATCAGCAGGCAGCTCTGGTGGGGTCACCGAATTCCCGCATGGTATGACGAGAATGGCAATATCCATGTCGGGCGCTCCGAGGAAGAGGTCCGACGCAAATACAAGCTCGGCGACGACATCGCCCTTCGCCAGGACGAAGATGTTCTCGACACCTGGTTCTCATCCGCGCTGTGGCCATTCAGCACATTGGGCTGGCCCGAAAAGACGGCAGCGCTTGACGATTTTTATCCGGGCAGTGTGCTCGTTACGGGTTTCGACATCATCTTTTTCTGGGTTGCCCGCATGATCATGATGGGCCTCAAATTCATGGACGATGTGCCTTTCCGGGAGGTCTACATCCATGGCCTGATCCGCGATCAGGACGGCCAAAAGATGTCGAAATCGAAGGGCAACGTGCTCGACCCCCTGGACCTGATCGATGGAGTCGATCTCGAAGCTCTGCTCGCCAAGCGCACCAGCGGCCTTATGCAGGATCATCTCAGGCCTAAGATAGAAAAGGTGACGCGCCAGCAGTTTCCGGACGGCATCCAGCCATACGGCTGCGATGCGCTGCGCTTTACGTTCGCAGCACTCGCCACGACCGGGCGCGATATCCGTTTCGACCTCGGCCGCATCGAAGGCTACAGGAACTTCTGCAACAAGCTCTGGAACGCCGCCAGATACGTCTTGATGAACACGGAGGACATCAGCGACGGAGTCGAAGACCCCAGCGCCGCGGACCGCTGGATCTGCGCGCGCTTCGAGCAAACAGTCGCGGCTGTCCATGAGCATTTCGCGAACTATCGCCTCGACCTTGCAGCCCAGGTCATGTACGAATTCACCTGGCACGAATTCTGCGACTGGTATCTCGAGTTATCGAAACCGGTATTGCAATCAGAGACCTCGACAGACGAACAGAAACGCGCGACTCAGCGAACGCTTGTCCAGGTACTCGAGGCATTGCTGAGGCTCCTGCACCCGCTGATGCCGTTCATCACCGAGGAAATCTGGCAACAGGTTGCAGCTCGCGCTGGTATCGAACCCACGACCATCATGCTGCAGGGCTACCCACAAAGCAGCAGTACGGCCGACGACGGCGATGCGGTCGACGACATCGAGTGGGTACGGCAATTCATTCTTGGAATCCGGCAAATCAGGGGCGAAATGGACATTTCGCCGGGCAAACCATTGCCCGTAGTCTTACAGAACTCCGGGCCTCTGGACCAACAGCGGGCAGACCGGTTCTCGAACCTTCTGCAGCGTGTCGGTCGCGTCGAATCGGTTGCGATCCTGGCGGAAAGTGACGAGCCCCCCGCTTCGGCGACGGCCTTGCTGGGCAATATGCGCTTGCTGGTGCCCATGCAGGGCCTGATCGACGTTGATGCAGAGCGGAACCGGCTAGGGAAACAGCGCGAGCGCCTTGGCTCCGACCTGGAGCGCTCGCGAAGCAAATTGTCCAACGACAATTTCGTGAACAACGCACCGGCTGACGTCGTGGCAAAGGAGCGAAAGCGCGCTGCCGAGCTCGAACAAACACTGGCGCAGCTGGCCGAACAACTCGAGAAGCTTGCGAGCCTTGATTGATGGTGGCCGCTAAACTGAGCAGCAGATCACAATTTGACCCACTTGGAGTGCAATCCGGCCAACTATCCGCGAGGATAGCTGGAATCACGATTGCAACTATAATCACAGGCGCAATCATTGAGGGGTCCTGACCCCTTATTGCCCAACGAGGACTCTTGCATGCAGGGCGGCAACACCCTTGAAACACTTCCTCTGGACAAGAACTCGGATCGAGTTGTGCTCGATCGTGTCCGCAACGCGTTGGGCAGCATAATTCTGGGCAAGGATCGGCAGATCCGCCTGGCGGTATCCTGTCTCCTGGCTCGCGGTCATTTGTTGATCGAGGACCTGCCCGGGCTTGGTAAAACAATGCTCGCGCAGGCGCTCGCGCGAGTCCTCGGCATGAGTTTTCGGCGCATCCAGTTCACGAGTGATCTGCTGCCCGCCGATATCGTCGGCGTCTCGGTTTTCCGGCAGAACCTGGGCGAGTTCGAATTTCAGCCTGGACCGATTTTTTCACAGCTGATTCTTGCCGACGAGGTGAACCGCGCGACACCCAAAGCCCAAAGCGCGCTCCTCGAAGCCATGGAGGAGTACCAGGTATCGGTCGACGGCAATACGCGCCGCCTCCCCGAACCATTTTTCGTCGTTGCTACGCAGAACCCGGCGGATCAGATTGGCACGTTTCCGCTGCCCGAATCCCAGCTCGACCGATTCCTGATGCGCCTGGAACTCGGTTACCCGGATGCCGAGAACGAGCGTGAACTGATTACCGGCGCGGACCGTCGTTCGATGCTCGAGGATATCGAGGCGGTGACGTCACCAGAGGCGCTGCAGGAATTGCAGCGAGCGGCCGCACAAACTGCGATGAGTGAGCCGCTGGTCGACTACATCCAGGCGCTCGTTCGTCAGACTCGCGAATCTCCGGAGATCGATATCGGCCTGTCGCCGCGCGCCGCGCTTGCGCTGGCTGCCGCCGCCAAAGCACACGCATTTGTCGAGCGTCATTCGGGGGTTTACCCGGACGACATCCAGGCCGTATTCGCCGCTGTCGCCGGTCACCGCCTGAAACCGGCAGGCAATACGAGCCACCGCTCCGCCGCCGAGTTATGCCAGCATGTCCTCGATACCGTGGCCATTCCCTAAGCTTGGTCTATTTCCGGCGGTCACCGCCGCCGCCGGACGGCGCGTGCGCCGCTGGGCCCGCCACAGGCAGGGAATCGACGCTGCCGTTACGCGCCTGAGACCGGGGCGCGTCTATATACTGCCGACCGGCGTCGGCCTTGTTTTCGCGCTGATGACCTTCGCGATGTTGCTTGGTTCGATGAACTACAACAACAACCTGTCGTTCGTGCTGACCTTCATGCTCGCCGGTCTCGGCTTCGTCTCGATGCACCAGTGTCAGCGAAACCTGGTCGGGCTTGAGATGAGTTTTGCCGGCGTCGAACCCGTTTTCGCAGGACAATCTGCGCTTTTCCGGGTTGCCATTTCAAATCACTCGAAGAACACCCGGCATGGCATCATGATTTATACCGATGACGATGCCAGCGAAATTCTCGACTTACTGCCGGGTGAAAGCGAAATTTTCACGCTGGCAGTAGGGACCGATGCGCGCGGCTGGGTGCGCCTCGAACGGTTCGGAATTCGCAGCTTGTTCCCGTTCGAACTATTTCGGTCCTGGGCCTGGCTGCACATGGACCTGAAGGGCCTGGTCTATCCCCGGGCAGCTGAAAACGCACCCCCGCCCCCGGCAACCCAGGCCGCACGGGGGCATCGCCAGCACGATGCACGCGGTGAGGAAGACTTTGCCGGCCTGCGCAAGTTTCATGAAGGCGATTCACCGCGACATGTCGCCTGGAAGGCTTATGCGCGCAGTAACCAGTTGCTCGCCAAACAGTTTGCAGGCGCCGACACGAGCAGCCAGTGGTTTGTTTTTGACCAGGTACCAGCTAGCGGAACCGAGGAGCGGTTATCGATCATGACCCGCTGGATCATCGACACTGACCGCCTGCGGGCCGACTATGGACTGCGAATGCCGGACGATGTCTTTTCGCCTGCGCACGGCGAGGAGCATCGTCGCCGCTGCCTCGAATCGCTGGCCCTGTTCGAACTGGAGGACCGGCATGGCTAAACCGCGGGGCACGGACGGGTCGCTGCTTGCGAGTCTGCCGTGGACGCTCGCGGCGCTTGGCGTGGCGCTGGCGCCTCACGTGCCGTTTTTGCCACTCTGGATCACGACCGCCTTTCTCGTTTGCGCAGCCTGGCGATACGCGATCGAAAAATACCGCCGCTCTTTGCCTTCAATGTGGTTACGCGCGCTGCTGGCGCTTACCTGCTTTCTCGGGGTGTTCGCGACCTACGCGACGATCAGCGGTGTCGGCCCGGGCTCTGCGCTACTGGCCATAATGGCCTCTCTGAAATTACTGGAAACACGCAAGCGCCGCGACCAGTTCGTACTGCTGTTCATCTCTATATTCCTGGTCATGTCGGCGCTGTTGCGGGAACAGTACCTGTGGTCGTTACCGTACATGGTAATTGCGATCTTGCTGATCATGGCTGCATGGCTGCAGACCTCGGTCGTGACGAGTACGCCGGTACGCCGAAGTTTCGCCACGGGCGGCCGCCTGATGCTTTATGCCGCGCCACTCGCCGTCGCAATGTGGGTCTTTTTCCCGCGCATCTCAAACCCGTTCTGGGCCGTGCCGATGGATACGGGTACCGCAACGTCCGGTATCAGCGACTCAATGAGCCCCGGAGATATCAGTTCGCTGTCACTGTCCGATGCCGTCGCTTTTCGAGTCCGCTTCGAGGGCGCGGTTCCCGAGCCGCGCGACCGCTACTGGCGCGGTCTCGTATTGACGATATTCAACGGCCGAACCTGGTCCATGAACGATCCCTTCGAAGGTCCACGTGTGCATGAGCAAATCGCGGGAAACAGCGAGCCCGTTCGTTACGAGATAACGCTGGAACCGACGCGCCAGCAGTGGGTTTTTGCGCTGGACATGCCTCGGTCGTGGACGCTTTCGCGTACTTTCATGGGACCGCAACAACAGCTGGCGCGCTCGCACCCGATCGACCAGCGCATCAAATATGAGGCGGAGTCGTACCTTGAGTACACCACTAACGTCGAGCTGCCCGGCTACGCGCGCGACTGGTATCGGCGAATTCCAGCCGCAAGCAACACCCGAACGCAGGCGCTTGCGCGGAACATGCGTGCAGCAGCCGGTTCCGACCCGGCTTACATCGATGCGGTACTGCGGAAATTTCATGAAGAAGACTATTTTTACACGCTCGAACCGCCGCCTCTGGGCAGCAATTCGGTCGACCGGTTCCTGTTCGACACACAACGCGGTTTTTGTGAACACTACGCCTCGGCTTTTGCGGTGATGATGCGCGCCGCAGGCATCCCGGCTCGGGTCGTGCTCGGCTACCAGGGCGGCGAGATGAATCCGATCGCGGGTCACATGATCGTGCGCCAATCGGACGCGCACGCCTGGAACGAGGTCTGGCTCGACGGACGCGGCTGGTACCGGGTCGATCCAACCTCGGCCGTGGCACCGGAACGAATAGATTCAGGCATCAGCGGCGCCCTGCTCGACGGCACGGCCGCGGCGTGGGGCCTGTCGGCCCCGTCCGCGCTGCTACATCGATTGACGCTTTCGCTCGATGCGCTCAATGCCAAGTGGAACGAATGGGTCCTGGGATACGGCCCTGAAACCCAGGACACCGTGATGCGCTGGCTCGGCATGGAAGACCCGAACTGGCAGAAGATGTTCCTTACCCTGCTCGCATCGGTAATTGGAATAACGATTGCGATCAGCTTTCTGCTGATGTTGCGATATCGTCCACCGAATCGTGACCGGGCTGCGATCCTTTACGAGCGTTTCGTCAACAAAACGGGCATCACTCCGGCGATCGGCGAGACGCCCGCGGCTTTCGCTGCCCGGGCGAGCACCGATTCAAACCTCGCAGCCGAAGATATCGAAACCATCACATCGACCTATCTCGACGCTCGTTATGGGGCGGCAAACCCGGCCGCTTTGCCGGCACTCGAATCAGCGGTCACCGCGCTGAGCCGGCGCGCCTCACGCCATTCGAACCACTCTTAAGCGTTTGCGTCCGTATTGATCGCAGCCAGCAGCAGGCCGCCACCGATAAAAAGCGGTGTAACAACCAGCAACACATACTCCGGCGAATCGGTAAACGTGGCCGCAAGCCCGACAAGCACCGGGCCGAGCACGTGAGAGAACTTTGTCACCATGTTGTAAAACCCGAAGAATTCTCCGGGCTGGTCGGGCGGAATCAGCAGCGCATACAAGGACCGGCTCAGTCCCTGCACGCCGCCCTGCACGCAGCCGATGATGATAGCCATGACATAGAACTGGCGAACTTCAGTCATGAAAACTGCCCACGTGGATACGGCGACATAGACCACCAGGGCGAAGTAGATCCCCCGTTTAGGCCCGAACCGGTGACCGAAGTAGCCATACAGCAGCGTCGCCGGAAACCCGACGAAGTTCGTGATCAGAAATGCCGTCACCAGGTCCTGCTGCCCGAAACCCAGGCGCTGACCATAGTTCGCAGCCATCGAAATGACGGTGAATACGGCGCCGATATACAACCAGTAAGCGCATAGAAAAAGCACGACGTTCCGGTAGCGGCGTACATGCCGAATCGTTTTCTTGAGCTCGGCATAGGCCGCCCGAATCGCTCCTTTGGCAACGGCGATCCCGCTCTTTTGCTCTGGCACGAACGCGATCAGGGGGATCATAAACACGGCCCACCAGATACCGACGGACACGAATGCGAATCGAATAACCGCGTTTGCCGAACTGAAACCAAACAGCTCCGGCCTCAGCAGCATCCACACATGCAAACCGAGCAAAATGGCGCCGCCGAGGTATCCCAGCGCAAACCCGAGTGACGAAACAAAACTGTAATAACGTGGCTCCGTGACGTCGATGATCAGCGAATCGTAAAATACCGTCGAGCTGTAGAACCCGACAGACGCCATGAGGTAGAAAGCGAGCGCCCAGGGCCAATCGCCCTCCGCGACCAGTCCGAGCGCCGCCGTCATGATGGCTCCCAGTAACGCCAATACCAGCAGGAAGCGCTTACGGTAGCCGCCGGCGTCGGCGATCGTTCCAAAAACCGGCGCGAGGATACTGACGATTCCACTTGCTGCCGCCGTGATCCAGGCCAGCCTCGCCGTCACCATCGCGCCCGAGTCGCCAGCGCTCCAGTAGCTACCCAGAAAAAGAGGAAACAGAACCGCCAGCACGCTCAGAGCAAAGGCGGAGTTTGCCCAGTCATAGAGCGCCCAGGCGAGGACTTTTCGATTAAGAATCAATGCTCACGCGTTTTTCGGAACACAATGTCCGGCCAACGCTCTTCGGTCAGGTTCAGATTGACCCGGGTTGGTGCAATGTAGACCAGGTTATCGCCGTGATCCAGCGCAAGGTTATCGTGTGCCTTGCGTTCGAATTCGGCGAACTTTTTCGGGTCATCACACAGCACCCACCGGGCGGTCGCGACATTGACCGGCTCAAACAGGCACTCGACTTTATACTCCTCTTGCAGTCGGTGCGCGACGACATCGAACTGCAGGGGGCCCACCGCGCCGAGAATCAGGTCATTATTCCTGAGCGGCTTGAACAACTGCGTGGCGCCTTCTTCGCAGAGCTGCGCCAGACCTTTCTGTAACGCCTTCAGCCGCAGCGGATCACGCAGTACGGCGCGACGAAAAATCTCCGGCGCAAAATTCGGAATTCCCGTAAAGCGAAGATATTCACCCTCGGTGAAGCTGTCGCCAATGTTTATCGTTCCGTGATTATGCAGGCCGATGATGTCACCAGCGTACGCGGTTTCCGTATGCTGTCGGTCCGCGGCCATAAACGTGATCGCGTCAGCTATCTTCACTTCCTTGCCGAGACGGACATGCAGTACACGCTGACCCTTGCGGTACTCACCCGAACAAATCCGCATGAACGCAATGCGATCGCGATGGCTAGGGTCCATGTTCGCCTGAATTTTAAAAACAAAACCTGTGAGCTGGTCTTCCTCGGGCGACACGTCGCGCTGCTCGGTTTCACGAACCCGTGGCGAGGGTGCAAACCTGACAAACTCATCGAGTAACTCCTTGACGCCGAAATTTGCCAGCGCAGAGCCGAAAAATACCGGCGACTGCTGTGCCTGAAGGTAGGCGTCGATGCTGAACTCGGGGCAGGCGCCTTTGACCAGCTCAATCTCCTCCCGCAAAGCGTCGGCGTCAGACCCCAGCAGTTCGCTCGTCTCGTCCGAGTGGAGGCCGTCTATACTGCTCCGCCTGGCCGCCTTTTCACGACCCGCACTATCGTACAAATAGATGCGGTCCTGCAGTATATGATAGACGCCTTTGAGCGAACGTCCCATGCCGATCGGCCATGTCACCGGCGAACACTGAATCTTCAATATCGCCTCGATCTCGTCAAGCAGCTCGATCGGTTCGCGTCCATCACGATCGAGCTTGTTGATGAAGGTCATGATCGGCGTATCGCGCAACCGGCAGACTTCCATGAGCTTGATTGTGCGCTGTTCGACACCTTTGGCGCAGTCGATGACCATCAGCGCAGAATCGACAGCTGTCAGCGTCCGGTAGGTATCTTCCGAGAAATCTTCGTGGCCGGGCGTATCGAGCAGGTTCACGACATGTTTGTTATAAGGGAACTGCATGACCGAAGACGTCACGGATATGCCGCGCTGCTGCTCCAGGGCCATCCAGTCCGAGGTTGCATGCCGGCTCGCTTTGCGACCCTTGACCGTGCCGGCAAGCTGGATCGCGCCGCCATAAAGCAACAGCTTCTCGGTCAACGTGGTTTTGCCGGCGTCGGGATGCGAAATAATCGCGAATGTGCGGCGCCTGCGAACCTGCTCTTCGATGACTGACATGGCGAATATCGACGTGCTAGCTGTCTGCGATCAATTTCTTGACCAGAACCGCAGCGTCCTCCCGACCACCTTCAGCCTGGTAATAGGCGGGTCGTTTCGCGACAGTATGAAAGCCCTTTTTGCGGTACAGCGCCAATGCATTGGTATTCGTCGGCCGGACTTCGAGAAAAATTTCGCGAACGGATGCGGTTCGAGCCCGAAAAAGGATGTCGTCCATCAATCGTTCACCATAGCCCATGGAGCGGTACGTCGGCTCGATACAGATGTTCAGAATATGTGCTTCACCGGCCGCGATCGATAGAACCGCATACCCCGTTAGAGTGCCGTCGCGTTCGAGCACGATGCACTGGTAGCCCGCTAGCAGGCAATCGCGGAATACGCCATGACGCCACGGGAAGTCATAGCTTCGGCGTTCGATGTCGGAGACATGTGCAAGATCCTCGTGGCGCATATCGCGTATCGACACCTGGGCCTCATGGATTGCCCGGATCATGCCGGCGATCCATCTGCCAGTCGTTTCGCCATGCACAGGTCGTCCCAAGCCTTGCGCTTCTGAGACGGGCTGCGCAGCAAATAGGCCGGATGATAGGTCACAACCACGGGAATCTCCCGCAGGTGATGCAGTTTGCCACGCAGGCGACCGACGGGCGCGTCAGTTCCCAAAAGCTGTTGCGCCGCGATGCGGCCGGCAGCGAGGATGATTTTTGGACTAACAAGGTCGATTTGCCGTTCCAGGTACCCCCGGCAGGAGCTGGCTTCGTCAGCCTTCGGGTCCCGATTATTCGGCGGCCGGCACTTGAGAATATTGGCGATGAACACGCTCTCGCGTTTCTGCCCGATCGCGCGCAGCATCTCATCGAGCAATTTACCGGCACGGCCAACGAACGGCTCGCCGCGGCGATCCTCTTCGGCCCCCGGCGCCTCGCCGATGATCATCCAGTCCGCGTCGGGATCCCCGACGCCAAACACTGTCTGGGTGCGGCTCTCATGCAGGATGCAACGCGTACACGCCGCAACGGCCTCACGAAGTTGCTGCCAGTCCAGCTTTGTCTCGTCTTGCTCAGCTGCAACGGGATTGTCCTGCATGTCGGCCTGATCGCGCGGCACCCAGACATCGATACCGAGCGCCTCGAGATAGGCACGTCGTTGATGCTCGGTTTGTATCATCGCGATCTTCCTGCTCACAATCTTGGCAGACGATAGTCTGCCACGGCATTGGCCGTATTACACTCAGGAGCGCGGGACCTTGCCGATCAGGTCAGTTCCTGCAGTCACTCTCTGGCCCGGCTCAACGAGTATCTTGCTGTCGATCGGCAGCTGGATCTCGGCAAAACGTGTAAGCCGCAGATACGCGCACCGCTGACCCTGGCCAACCCGCTCACCGAAACGAATGAAGGATTGCGGCGCGAGTCCGAATCGATAACCGTGAAAACGCAGCAGCACGTCGTCACCCTCGTCGGTCTGAATCCACAGGGCGTTGGTACGGTAGTCGACGACGCGGTCACCGGCAACCGACCGCAGGTCCATGATCTTGCCCTCCACCGGTGCTCGGGCCGTGTACGTGCCAAGGCTGTCAATCTGGATTCGAATGACCCGCGCCTCCCGATCCAGTATGCCTTTATCGGTCAGTTCCACATCGACGACCCGGCCGTCGACGGGACTGACAACCCCCAGCGGGGCGGCCGGAACAGCGCGCCGTGGATCGCGAAAAATCAGGTACAGCACGAAGACCAGCAGCGCAGCGCCAACCGCGAAAATGACGTCGAGATAGCGCGCCGCCAATACTAGAGCCAGTGCGGCCAGCCCGATATAGGGCAGGCCTTCGGGCGCGATAAACGGATTTCGTCGGCCTTCCACGGCGCAATCCCAGGTCCAAAGAGCCGCGACGATCCCCCTCTTTGACTGTGGAGTCAATACGCGGATTTCATAATTCGGCAACAAAAACGACAACGTATGCTCTAGAATTCGCGCCTTAGTGCTTTAGGTGTACCTGCAATGCGATTCTCAGAATTCGGGCTGACTACTCTCAAGGAAGTTCCTGCTGAAGCGGAAATCGTCAGCCATCAGCTCATGCTGCGGGCCGGCCTTATCCGGCGCCTCGCCTCCGGACTTTTCACGTGGATGCCGCTCGGTCTGCGCGTGCTGAGAAAGATTGAGACCGTAGTGCGCGAGGAAATGAATCGGGCCGGTGCCCTCGAGCTGTTAATGCCGGCGGTTCAGCCGGCTGAACTCTGGCAGGAAACCGGCCGCTGGGACCAGTACGGGCCTCTGTTGTTGCGTATGTCAGACCGGCATGAGCGGCAGTTCTGCTTTGGCCCGACCCACGAGGAGGTCATTACCGACATTGCGCGTCGCGAGCTGCGCAGCTACAAGCAGTTGCCGATCAACTTTTACCAGGTACAGACGAAATT